>VXOS01000055.1 GCA_009839925.1 Chloroflexota bacterium | reverse complement strand
GGCCGGATCCGGCCCCCTCTCCCCGCCCCGGCGGGGGCGGGGGTGGGGCGCGCCGCGCGGGAACGCGGCCAGCGAAGGCGCAACGCAGCCCCGGAGGGGCGCCCTCGCCGTTGATCGCCGCGCGATCGCGGCCATAGACTCGACGGACAGGCTGAGACGGAGACAGTAGCCCGCCGCAGCCGGCTGCCAAGCGAGTCCGGGACGGTGCAAGCCGGGCGCAGCCGCGACGGGTGAAGATCACTCCCGAGCCGCCGACCGAACACGCCGGACGCCTCGAACGATCGAGGGCCGGACGTCAGTAGGCTCGGCCGGAGCGCCCACCGTTAGCAGGGGCAGCGCCCTCCGGTTCGCCGGGCGGCGCGTGAAGCGGCGTCGCCTCCCGGCACGGGTCGGGCGGAACGCAACGCGGGTGGTACCGCGGGCAGCCACGCCCGTCCCGCAAGGGGCGGGCGTTTTGACGTCCACCCTCAGAGCGCAACGGCGCGAGGAGGCCAGGCGATGACCGTCGAGGCGGCGCGTACGCAGTTCGAACCGGCGCCCCCGCGCGTCTCCTTCCCCGATCTGGAGCAGGAGATCCTCGAGTTCTGGCGCGAGCAGCGCGTCTTCGAGCGCAGCATCGAGGAGCGCCCGGCCGACCGCCTCTTCTCGTTCTACGAGGGCCCGCCGACGGCGAACGGCACGCCCGGCGTCCATCACGTCCTCGCGCGCGTCTTCAAGGACCTGATCCCGCGCTACAAGACCATGCGCGGCTATCGCGCGCCCCGAAAGGGCGGCTGGGACACGCACGGCCTGCCCGTCGAGCTCGAGGTCGAGCGTGAGCTGGGCCTGCGCAACAAGCGCGAGATCGAGGCGTACGGCGTCGCCGCCTTCAACGAGCAGTGCCGCCAGTCGGTCTTCCGCTACGTCGCCGACTGGGAGCGGATGACCGACCGCGTCGGCTGCTGGATCGACATGGCCGACGCCTACGTCACCTACTCCAACGAGTACATCGAGAGCTGCTGGTGGATCTTCCGGCGGCTCTGGGACCGCGACCTGATCTTCCGCGACTACCGTGTGACCCCGCACTGCCCGCGCTGCGGCACCAGCCTCTCCAGCCACGAGATCGCCCTCGGCTACCGCGAGGACACGCCGGACCCCAGCGTCACCGTGCTCTTCGCGCTGAAGGAGGGAGCCGCCGAGGGAGCGGCGAACGCCGCAGCCGACCCCGCGCTGCGCCTCGGTGACGGCGTCCCCACGTACGTCGTCGCCTGGACGACCACGCCCTGGACGCTGCCCGGCAACACCGCGCTCGCCGTCTCCGCCGAGGCCGAGTACGCGCTCGTCGAGGACGGCGAGCGGCGGCTGCTCCTCGCGAGCAACCGGGTGCGCGCGACGCTGCCCGGCGACGGTGACTCGGTCATCCTCGCGCGCGTTCCCGGCTCGGCGCTCGTCGGGCTGCAGTACGAACCGCTCTTCGAGTCGCGCGAGTGGGACGGCGTGGAGACGCTGGCGTTCGAGGGCGGCCACACGCAGCACGTCGAGCCCTCCGAGGCGCCCGCGCGCCGCGTCGTCGCGGCCGACTTCGTGGCGACGGACGACGGCACGGGCGTGGTGCACATCGCCCCCGCGTTCGGCGAGGAGGACTACGCGCTGGGCCGCGAGGAGGGGCTGACCTTCCTCGAGCCGGTCGCGCTCGACGGCGCGTTTATCGGCGGGCCGTGGGCGGGGCGGTTCGTGAAGGACGCCGACCCGGCGATCGAGGCGGACCTCGAGGCGCGCGGGTTGCTGCTGGCCAGCGAGACGATCCGCCACACCTACCCGTTCTGCTGGCGCTGCGATACGCCGGTGCTCTACTACGCCAAGCCGAGCTGGTACATCCGCACGACCGCGGTGCGCGACCGCCTGGTCGAGAACAACCAGCAGATCCGCTGGGTGCCCGGCCACATCCGCGACGGCCGGTTCGGCGAGTGGCTCGACGGCAACGTCGACTGGGCACTCTCGCGCGAGCGCTACTGGGGCACCCCGCTGCCCTTCTGGGCCTGCACCGGCTGCCGCCGCACGGACTGCATCGGCTCCTTCGAGGAGCTGGCCGAGCGCGGCGGCCTCGACGGCCCGCCCGAGGATCCACACCGCCCCTACATCGACGAGGTCACCCTCGACTGCCCCGACTGCCCGGGCGAGATGCGCCGCACGCCCGAGGTCGCCGATGCCTGGTTCGACTCCGGGGCGATGCCCTACGCGCAGTGGCACTACCCGTTCGAGAACGGCGATGTGTTCGACGCGCGCTTCCCCGCCGACTTCATCTGCGAGGCCGTCGACCAGACGCGCGGCTGGTTCTACACGCTCCACGCCCTCGCCACGCTGCTCAACGCGATCGAGGCGGCGCCCGCGGGCGTCGCCTTCCGCAACGTGATCAGCGTCGGCCTGATCGAGGACGGCGAGGGCCAGAAGATGTCCAAGTCGCGCGGCAACGTCGTCGACCCGTGGGAAGTGATCGACGCGCACGGCGCAGACGCGCTGCGCTGGTACATGTACGCCGCCGCCCCGCCCGGCAACTCCCGCCGCTTCTCCTCGGAGCTCGTCGGCGAGGCCTCGCGGCGCGTGCTCTCCACGCTCTGGAACACCTACTCGTTCTTCGTCACCTACGCGAACATCGCCGGCTTTGATCCCGCCAATGCCCCGTCCGAAGGCGCGCGCAGCGAGCTGGATCGCTGGGTGCGCTCCGAGCTGCACTCCACGATCCGCAAGGTCACGGACGCCCTCGACGCCTACGAGCCGCTCGAGGGCGCGCGCCCGATCGCCGAGCTGATCGACCAGCTCTCGAACTGGTACGTGCGGCGCAGCCGCAGGCGCTTCTGGAAGTCGGACGACTCGGCGGACACGCAGGCGGCGCTGCACACGCTCTACGAGTGCCTGACCACGATCGCGCGCCTGCTCGCCCCGTTCACGCCGTTCCTCGCCGAGGCGCTCTATCGCAACCTCGAGGCGGGCCGCACGCCCGGCGCGGCGGACTCGGTCCACCTCGAGCCATGGCCCGAGGCCGACACGGACGCGATCGACGAGCAGCTGGGGCGCGACATCGCCGTCGTACAGCGCATGGTCTCGCTCGCCCGCGCCGCCCGCTCGAAGGCGGGCATCAAGGTGCGGCAGCCGCTGGCCTCCGCCGTGCTGACGCCGCGCAGCGCCGCCGAGCGCGAGTCGCTGGCCCGCCACACGGAGCAGATCGCCGACGAGCTGAACGTCAAGGCCGTGACCATCGAGGAGACGCCGGGCGATCGCGTCCGCTACGCGATCACGCCCAACCTGCCCGTGCTCGGCCCGATCCACGGCCGCGAGCTGCCGGCGGTGCGCGCCGCCATCGCCGAACTCGACCCCGCCGCGACGGCGGCGACGATGCGCGCGGGGCAGCCCGTGCAGGCAGGCGGCTACGCGATTGAGCCCGGCGGCCTGCGCGTCGCCGTCGAGGCCGCCGAGGGCTGGAGCGCCGCCGAGGACGGCGGCCACCTCGCACTCGTCGCGACGGAGCTGAGCCCGGAGCTGGCGGCCGAGGGCCTCGCGCGCGACCTCGTGCGGCGGTTGCAGGACCTGCGCCGCGAGGCGGGGCTCGACGTCAGCGACCGCATCCACGTCCGCTACGAGGGCGACGACGCGATCGCAGCCGTCGCCGCGGCGCACGGCGACTACGTCGCCGCCGAGACGCTCGCGCTCTCGCTGGAGCGCGCCGCGGACGGCGTGCCGGCGGATGCGACGAGCAGCGAGACGAAGATCGAGGGCCACACCGTCACGCTCGTGCTGTGGAAGGCGGAGCCGGCCTGATGGCCGCCTCGGCGGACGAGCGGACCCTCGTCTGGTGCACGGGCATCAGCGGCTCGCAGCGCACCGACTACGTGAACGAGGCCGCCGAGGCGATCCGCGCCGAGGGCCGCAGCTGTCTGGTGATCGACATCGGCGATCTGCTGGAGCAGGTGCCGGAACACCTCAAGGTGGGCACAAGCCGCACGGAGCTGCTCGACGGCAACGAGGACCTGCTGCGGCTGCACCGCTCCTACGCGCTGCAGAACATGCTGCGCATGATCGAGGAGACCGAGGCCGACGTGGTGCTCGTCTCCACGCACGCCTGCTTCATGCGCAACGGCCGGTTGATGCCGGGCCTCGACATGCACTTCATCAAGGAGCACTTCGCCGGACGGATCTCCGCCTTCGTGACGGTGGTGCTGGATACGCCGGACGTGTGGCGGGCGCTGGCGCAACGGCCTGAGTGGGCGGGCCGCCTGCGCCTCGCCGAGGTCGCACTCTGGCGCGACTTCGAGGTGGCGCTCACGCGCATGCTCGCCGAGTACGAGGGCGCGCCCTTCTACCTGCTGGCGCGCCGCGACCCCGCCGAGGGTCTGGCGCGGCTGACCCGCCGTCCGCCCGCGCCCAGCGCCTACCTCAGCTACCCGATCACCGCGATCCTGCAGTCCGGCAGCACCGCCCTGATCGAGGGCGCACGCACGCTGGCCGCGCGGCTGCGCGACGAGGCCGGCCTCGTCGTCTTCGACCCGCTCTCGATCGAGGACCTGCCGCAGACGA
Organism: Chloroflexota bacterium; assembly: GCA_009839925.1. Classification (GTDB taxonomy): domain Bacteria; phylum Chloroflexota; class Dehalococcoidia; order UBA2979; family UBA2979; genus VXMT01. Next base: position 1,680 of record VXOS01000055.1, on the reverse strand, counting down.
AGGAGGGCGTCTCGCCGGGCGACGCGAGCGCGGAGGACGAGAGCGGGACACCCCCGATCAGCGCCGAGATGGAGCACGAGGCGGAGCCGTACCTCGTGAGCCACACCGTGGCGACGGATCTGCAGCTGATCGACCAGGCGGACATGGTGATCGTCTACTACCCGACGGACAAGGTGTCGCCGGGCGTGTTCACGGAGATGTCGCATGCCCGCGACCGCCGCAAGCCGCTCTACCTTTGCGAGTTCCCCGGGGCGCCGGAGCGCGTCAGCCCCTTCCTCGGCCTCTTCCACACCGCCTCGTTCGAGACGGTCGACGTCCTGATCGAGCACCTGCTGAGCGAGCAGCGGGCGGACTGAGCCGGGAGCGCGGCAGGCGGCCGTCAGCCGTCGCGACGGCGCCGCGAGGCCTCGGCGGCGACTTCCGCGCCGAACAGCAGGATCAGCGAGCTGACGAAGACCCACCCGAGCAGCGCGATCACGCCCCCGAGCGAGCCGTAGACGATGTCGTACGCGCCGAAGTTCTCGAAGTAGATTCCGAAGCCGAACGTGCCGATCTGCAGGCCGATGGTCGCGATCAGCGCTCCCGGCCACACGTCGTGCACGCGCAGCGAGCGGTTGGGCAGCAAGAGGTAGAGGAGCAGCAGCCCGAGGAAGCTGAGCAGCGCCGGGATCGCGATCGCGCCGAACTCCCAGAACAGCGTCACCTCACCGAGGAGCGTCGTCTCGCGGGCCAGCGCCTCGAAGAATCGCCAGACGGTGGAGAGCAGGAGCGAGGTGATGAACAGCAGGCCGAGCACCGGCAGCACCGTCATGTCGACCAGCCAGCCGAGCAGGAACGGGCGCTGCTGCTCGGCCCGGAAGATGGCATTAAGCGAGCCGCGCAACGCGCGAGCGAGGGCGGTGGCCGCGATCACCGTGCCGATCAGCGCGAAGACGCCCATGCTCGCGCCGCCCCCCGCGACGTTGCTGACCGCCTCGGAGATCGTCGGCGCCTCGACCGGGAGCGCGGCGACGATCTCGGTCAAGACGCGCTGCTGCAGCTCCTCGTCGCGCAGCACCACGCCGAAGATCGCGAGGGCGAGCAGCAGGAACGGGAAGATCGAGAGCAGGGCGAAGTAGGAGATCGCAGCCGCCATGAGGTGTACGCGGTTTCCCGTGAAGTCGAAGGCGGCATGCCAGAGCACCAGCATCCAGTGCACGACCGACGCCGGGAGGCGAACGAACCACCGCGCCAGCGCCCGGGCGATCGCCTCGACGGACACGTGCCCTCCCCTCACCGGTCGGGCGCCGCACGCGCCTCGACCCTCGCCGCTCGTGCGGTGATCCTATGATCGAAGGGCGTGGCGAGGCCAAGCGAGGAGCACGGTGAGCGAGAGCGGCAGCGAGGCGAGGGGCGAAGCAGCGGGCGACAAGTCGCGCGAGCCGCTGCATCGCCGCGTCGTGCTCAAGGTCGGCACCAACCTGCTGACCGGCGGCGGCGACCGGCTCGACCGCGCGATCATGACGACGATCGCCGACCAGGTCGCCGAGGTGCACGCCGCCGGTTGCGAGGTCGTGTTCGTGACCTCGGGAGCGATCGCCGCGGGCCGCGCCCGCCCCGCCGCGGCCCGGGGCGGGGCCGCGGCGGCGCGGGGCCCGCCCCCCCGCCCCGGGCGGCGCGGGCGGGGCGCGCGCGGGGCGG
>VXOS01000109.1 GCA_009839925.1 Chloroflexota bacterium | reverse complement strand
ACCCTAACCCTCTCCCTCGGGGAGAGGGGACCGGAAGGGATGCGCTCGCTGCCCCGAGGACAGGGTTCGCACAGGTCTCGGAGGGAGCGGACTAGGGCAAGCGAGCCCCGGCTCCGTACACTGGCCGCGAACGGACGCACACGAGGAGAACCCAGATGGTCAAGCAGATCGAGCGCGACGAGGTGCGGGCGCTGCTCGCCGCGGGCGCGCAGCTCGTCGACGTGCTGCCCGAGCGCGAGTACGCGGACGAGCACCTCGAGGGCGCCGTCAACGTCCCCGCCACGGCGATCGGCCCGGACACCGTCGGCGCGCTGCGACGCGACCGGCCGGTCATCGTCTACTGCTACGACCGCGAATGAGACGCCTCGCCCCGAGCCGCGGCGCGGCTTGAGCAACTCGGCTTCGATGCCGTACACGACTACGTGGCGGGCAAGTCCGACTGGGCGCTCGAGGGTCTGCCGCTCGCCGGACGCAGCGCCGGCAGGCGGCGCGCGCTGGACGTGATGCGCCAGCCGGCCACCTGCGGCCCCGACGCGACGCTGGGCGAGGCGCGAGCGCTGGCCGGGGCGAGCGGCGACCCGCTCTGCGCGGTCGTCGACGCCTCGGGCGTGCTGCTCGGCCGCGTCGACGGTGACGCCCTCGATGGCGACCCGGCTGCCCGGGTCGGCGACGTGATGGAGCCGCAGCCGCCAACCGAGAAGCCCGACACGTTCCTGCACAGCCTCGCCGAGCGGCTGGGCCGCAACCCGCACCCGAGCGTCCTCGTGACTTCGCGTGCGTACGACGAGGGCGGCAGGCTGCTCGGGGCGCTCTACCGTGAGGACGTAGAGCGCGTGCTGGCGGAGAACGCAGCGCTGGCGAGCGAGGGGTAGTCTGTGCGCCCTTTGTGGGGGGCGCAGCCCGCTCTACCACAACCTCGCGACCTTCGCGCAGCACACCGTGGTGCCGGAGTGGAACCTGGTTGCCACCTGCGCCGGCGGCACGGCGCGCATGGTCGGCGTGCCGCCCACCGGGGGCGAGGTTTCGGCGCCGATGCGGCCGCTGTTCCTCGATCGGCGGCTGATCGGCTCTTCCGCCGGCACCGGCCGACCGCGCGTCGACTTCCCGTGGTTCATCGAGCGCTACCGCCAGGGGCGGCTCAAGCTCGACGAGCTGCAGTCGCGCTCCCGCCCGCTGGATGAGATCATCGAGGCGTTCGAGGACATGCTCTCAAGCGAGGTCGCACGCACGATCGTCAGGCCCTGAGCGCGCCGGGCATCGTGCTCGCCGCGGCTCGCTGGCAGGAGGCGCCGAGATGAAGATCACGGAGGTCGAGACGTTCGTGGTCGACGCCGGCTGGCGACCGTGGCAGTTCGTCGCGGTCCGCACCGACGAGGGGCTGACGGGCTACGGCGAGTGCTCGGACGGCCGCAACCCCTACGCCGTCGTCGGGGCGGTCGCCGACTTCGAGCCGATGCTGCTGGGTCGCGACGCAGGCCCGGTCGAGGCGATCTACTGGGACCTCTACCGTGTGGCGCGGCAGAGCCCGGGCGGGATCGCGGCGAAGGCGATCGCGGGGATCGAGCTCGCGCTGTGGGACCTCAAGGGCAAGGCCCTCGGCGTCCCCGTGCACGCGCTCTTCGGCGGTCCCACGCGCGAGCATCAGCGCGTCTACTGGTCGCACTGCGGCAGCTCGCGCGCCCTCAACCATGAGTTAATCGGCACGCCCCCGATCGATAGCTACGAGGCGTTCACGCGCCTCGGCGAGGAGGTGGTCGCACGCGGGTTCACGGCGCTGAAGACGAACGTCGTGATCCCGGGCACGCCGGCCCGCCGCTACGGCTTCGGGTTCGGCGGCGGCCCCACCGACCAGAACGTGCCGGTCGAGATCCTCGGCGCGATTGAGCGGCAGCTTGCGGCGTTCTCGGAGGGCGTGGGGCCAGAGCTGGAGATCGCCCTCGACCTCCACTTCCACTACAAGCCGGAGGCGGCCGCGAAGATCTGCCGCGTGGCCGAGCAGTTCACGATGCTCTGGGTCGAGATCGACATGTACGAGCCGGACGGGCTGCGCGAGATCAAGGACGGCACCACCGTTCCGATCACCTCGGGCGAGAACCTCTACGGCATCCGCGACTACCGGCCCTACTTCGACGCGCGGTCGATGGACAACGTGATGATCGACATCCCCTGGAACGGCTTCGCCCGGTCGCGCGACGTGGCGCTGCTCGCCGAGAGCCACGAGCTGAACGTGGCGCCGCACAACTACTACTCGCACCTCGCGACGCACATCGCGCTGCACTTCTGCGCCACCGTGCCGAACGTGCGGATCATGGAGGTCGACATCGACGACGTGCCGTGGAAGGACGACCTCACGGGCGGGCCGCTCACCTTCGAGGACGGCGGGCTCGCGATCCCGGAGGCAGCGGGCTGGGGCGTGGACCTGGACGAGGCGGTCGCGCGGGCGCACGTCTGGGCACCCGGCCGCGGACCGGGGTACACCGCCGCTCGTCGTTAGCCAGCAAGACGGTCCCGGCGAGCACCTGAGCCACAGCACCTGGGAGTCGCGCGGGAGGCCTTCGACGCCTGGACGCAGAGCGAGGCGTTCACGCTCGGCCACCGCCAGGGCTCGCTGCGCGGCATCCTCGCCGAGCACCCCGAGGTCTCGCTCTACGAGGGGCTGTTCACGCAGGAGCAGGGCGAGCTCCGGACGAGTTGCTGACCAGGCGGACGCAGCACCCACCCCGCCCTCGCATCCTCGCGAGTGCGTTAGCATGAGGCGCGCAGCCGCCGGGTGGACGCTCGAGGAGGATCGCGATGGACTTCGGCTGGTCGGACCGGGAGCAGCAGTTTCGCGCCGAGGTGCGCGAGTTCGTCTCCAGCCGCTGGAGCGGCTCACAGACGGACGATACCGAGGGCGACGACACCGAGGCCGCCCAGCGGACGCGGCGCTACGAGCAGGCCCTCAAGGAGCGCGGCTGGCTGACCATGGCCTGGCCCAAGGAGTACGGCGGCCTCGGCGCCCCGCACTTCGACCAGCTGATCTTCGCCGAGGAGAGCGCGGCCTTCGGCGCGCCGCTCGGCGGCCAGTCCGTGCAGATGGTCGGGCCGCTGCTCATGATCCACGGCACCGACGAGCAGAAGCTGGAGCACTTGCCCAGGATCTCCTCGGGGGAGGTGATGTGGTGCCAGGGCTTCTCCGAGCCCGGCTCCGGCTCGGACCTCGCCTCGCTGCGCACGCGCGCCGTGCGCGACGGCGACGAGTACGTGATCAACGGACAGAAGATCTGGACCTCGAACGCGCGCCACGCCGACTTCATCCACGTCCTTACGCGCACGGACCCGGATGCGCCCAAGCACCGCGGCATTACCTACTTCATGCTCGACATGAGGACGCCGGGCATCTCGGTCCGCCCGCTGGTGCAGATGCACGGCGCGGCGAACTTCAACGAGACCTTCTTCGAGGACGTGCGCGTCCCCGCCGGCAACATGATTGGCGAGGAGAACCGCGGCTGGTATGCGGCCACCACGACCCTCGACTTCGAACGCTCCGGCGTGTCGCGTTTCGCCAACGCGAAGCGCGTGCTCGACAAGCTGATCGACCATGCGAAGGAGCCCGATAGCCGCAGCCCGGGACTACGCATCGCCGACCAGCCGATGGCGCGCGCGGCGCTGGCGGAGCAGTACATCGAGACGGAGATCGCGCGTTATCTCTCCTACCGCGTCGCCTGGATGCAGTCGCAGAGCCTGGTGCCCAACTACGAGGCCTCGATGTCGAAGGTGTACGGCAGCGAGTTCCAGCAGCGCACCGCGCGCGTGGGGATCAACGTGCTCGGCCTGGCCGGCACGCTCAAGCCGGCCTCGCCGCACGCGAAGCTGGAGGGCGCGTTCTGCCAGATGTACATGTCGAGCGTGGCGCGCACGATCGGCGCGGGCACCAGCGAGATCCAGCGCAACATCATCGCCACCCGCGGCCTCGGCCTGCCGAGGGGCTAGCCGGCTCCGCGCTCAGGCCAGCAGCGTCAACGCCCGGCGTCGCGCTCCTTGAGGCGCGCGACCTGTGCGTCGATCACCTCTCGGAAGTTCTCGTCGATGCGCAGGATCGAGCGTTGCTCGAGCAGCTTCTCGAACGGGAGCGGCGAGCCCTCCCGCGCGGCCGGGCTCATCAGCGCCTCAGGCTCGCCGCGGGTGATGCCGCGCGCGGCGAGGCCGGCCAGTTCCTCGTCGTCCAGGCCGAGCAGCTCGCGCAACACGCCGTCGGTGTGCTCGCCGAGCTTGGGCGCGCGGCCGCGCGCCGGGACGCCACGACCGTCGATGCGCGGGCTGAAGTAGCGCTCGATTGGGACATCCCCGATGTCCACGAGCTCGAGCGGGTCGAAGAACTCGCGCGCCTCGAGTTGCTCGTCGGCGAGCACCTCGTCGCCGGCGAGCACCGGCGCGGCCGGCACGCCCGCCTCCTGCAGCAGCTCCGCCGCCTCGAACTTCGTGCGGCTCGCGGCCCACTCGGCGAGGCCCTCGTCGAGGGCGTCGTGATGCTCGTAGCGGTCGGCGGCTGTGGCGAAGCGCGGGTCCTCGAGCCACTCCGGGTGGCCGACGGCGTGGCAGCAGGCCTGCCACTCGGCCTCGTCGCGGACGGAGACGGCGACCCAGGCGTCGACGCCGGCGCACTCGTAGTAGCCGCGCACCTTGCCCTCGCGGCGCGGGTTGTTGGGGCCGTGGAGGCGGCCGTGTTGCTGGTACTCGGCGATGTGCGCGGCGAGCATCGGGATCGCCGCCTCCTGCATCGAGACCTCGACGTGCTGACCGTCGCCGGTGCGGGCGCGGTGGATCAGCGCCGCGATCACGCCGCCCGTGCCCTGGTAGCCGCCGTAGTGGTCGATCCAGGTCTGCCCGGTCTTCATCGGCCCCGTCCCGCGGTAGCCGGTCAGCGTCGAGATGCCCGAGGCCGGCTCCATGCTCATGCCGTAGGCGGGGCGGTGCGAGTGCGGGCCGGTCTGCCCGTAGCCGGAGAGCGAGCACATGATGATCGAGGGGTTGTGCTCGCGCAGCGCGTCGTAGCCGAGGCCCAGCCGCTCCATCACTCCCGGCGTGAAGTTCTCGACCACCATGTCCGCCTCGCGGACCAGGCGCAGGAACAGCTCCTTGCCCTCGGGTTCCTGCAGGTTCACCTGGATCGCGCGCTTGCCGGCGTTGCGCTTGGTGAAGTAGACGCTGTGGTGCCAGTACTCGCCGCTCGAGTCGTTGTTGGCGAAGAAGGCGATGCGCGTGTTGTCCGGGTGACTGCCGTGCTCGACCTTGATGATGTCCGCCCCGAGGTCGGAGAGGACGCGCGTCACCAGCGGCCCGATCCAGACGTGGGTGAGGTCCAGCGCGCGCAGGCCCTCGAAGAAGCGCATCTCAGGCCTCCCGCTCCGCGGCGCCGAGATCCTCGACGCTCGACGAGCCAAGCGTGGGCGCGGGCCGCCCCGCCCGCAGGGGCGCGGCGGGGAGGCGCAGCGGCGGGCCGATCACGGACTCGCCGTCGGGGCCCGCGATCCAGAAGCCGCGCTCGTGCAGGTGCTCGTCCGCGAGCAGGTCGGCGACGCTGGGCAACATCGCGAACGCGAGATGCAGCTCGTCCGAGCGGCGCAGCAGCTCCTCCCGGGTGTGCGCCTGCAGGTAGGGCCCGACGAGGGCATCGAAGTCGCGCCAGCGCACGGAGCGATCGCGGCGCGTGTTGAGCAGCGGGTCGTCCACGAGATCGGGCCGCCCGATCAGCTCGGCGACCCTCGCCGGGAACGCGCTCTGCGGCGTGACGAAGGAGATGTGGCCGCCCTTGCAGGGCATGATGTCGGAGGGGTAGCCGCCCAGCACCCGCGAGTAGAAGCGCCGCCGCACCGCCCCCGTTCCGGCGTAGAGCGAGAGGCTGTGGTCGTCCGAGGAGCCGATCACCTCGTGCGCCGAGACGTCGATGAAGCCGGGCCGCTCGCCGAGGCTCGCCTGCGCGAGCGCGACGAGCGAGGCGATCCAGCCCATCAGCCCCGCGAAGTAGTCGGCAACGTCGACGCCGAGCGCGATCGGCTCGCGGTCCGGCGCGCCGCTGACGTAGGTGATGCCCGAGAGCGCCTCGTGGATCAGCGAGTCCGGGGGGCCCCCCGCGGGGGGGCCGGGGGGGGCGGCGGGGCGGGGAGCGGGGCCGGGGGGGGGCGGGGAGCGGGGGCGCCGCGCGGGCGGGGGGGGGGACGGCCCCCCCCCCGGGGGACGGCCCGGGGGGGGGGGGGTATTAAAATCTGACGCTGC
>VXOS01000127.1 GCA_009839925.1 Chloroflexota bacterium | reverse complement strand
CCCCCCCGCCCCCCCCCCCCCCCCCCCCCCCCCCCCCCCCCCCCCCCGCCCCGCGCCCGCCCGCCCCCCCCCCCCCCCCAGGACTCCCTCGCCCTTCAAAATCCCCGACGGCGCGACGAAACTCCAGAGGGCGGATCCTCCCTCACCCTGACCCTCTGCCTCGGGGAGAAGGGACCGGAGAAGATGCGCTTGCTGTCCCGAGGAGAGGGTTACGCGAAAGTCTCCTCGGAGGGTCCGCAACCTAATCGAAACACAGGCGTAAATCCGGCTTAACAAAGGCGTAAATCGGCGGTAACACGCCAGACGCATCCTGCTCTCATCCGCCAGGGCGGCGGTGAGAGGAGGGGCGGAGTATGGATACTGGCCATACAGCATGGCTGCTCACGAGTACCGCACTCGTGCTGTTCATGACGCCCGGGCTCGCGTTCTTCTACGGAGGCATGGTGCGTGGACGCAACGTCCTCGCGATGCTGATGAAGAACTACGTGGCCATGGGCGTCGTCACGGTCACCTGGATCGTGATCGGTTACTCGCTGGCGTTCAGCGGGGACTGGCAGGGCCTCGGGCTGATCGGGAACCTGGAGTTCTTCGCGCTTGGCGAGCTGGGCTTCGGGACGGAGATCGGCCTCGATGACGGGGGAGACTACCCGGACTCGGTCTTCCTGCTGTTCCAGCTGATGTTCGCGATCATCACGCCCGCGCTGATCTCCGGCGCGGTCGCCGAGCGGATGAAGTTCACCTCCTGGGTCGTCTTCATCGCGATCTGGTCGATCATCGTCTACGCGCCGATGGCCCACTGGGTCTGGGGCGGCGGCTTCATCGGCTCCAGCGATGGCACGAGCATCCCCGGCATCGGGGCGCTCGACTTCGCCGGCGGCCTGGTCGTGCACATCAACGCGGGCGTGGCAGCGCTGGCGCTGGTCATGGTGCTCGGTCCGCGGCTCGGGTGGCGTCGTGAGGTGATGCGGCCGCACGCGCTGCCGTTCACGGTGCTGGGCGCCGGGATGCTGTGGTTCGGCTGGTTCGGCTTCAACGCCGGCTCGGCCCTCGCAGCCGACGGCGCGGCCGGCAACGCCTTCCTGACGACGCAGATCGCCGCAGGCGTGGCGGCCCTGACCTGGGCGCTGGCCGAACAGTTCAAGCACGGCCGCCCGACGACGCTCGGCTTCGCCTCGGGCGCGGTCGCCGGACTGGTCGCGATCACCCCGGCCGCGGGCTTCGTCAGCCCGCTCTGGGCGCTGGTCATCGGCGTTGCGGCGGGTCTGATCTGCTTCCTCGCGTTGCAGATCAAGTTCCGCTACGGCTTCGACGACTCGCTCGACGTGGTGGCCGTCCACATGGTCGGCGGCATCGTCGGCGCGCTGCTGCTCGGCCTCTTCGCCGAGGCGGCGATCGGCGGCACCGACGGCGCGTTCTTCGGCAACGTGGAGCAGCTGCTGCGGCAGGCGATCTCGATCGTCGTCGCGCTCGTGTTCTCGTTCGTCGTCACGTACGTGATCGCGGTTATCATCGATCGGACGATGGGTCTGCGCGTCTCCGAGGACGAGGAGCGCCGCGGCCTCGATGTAGCCCTGCACGAAGAGCAGGGCTACGTGCTGACGGAGTAGCCGAAGATGAATCTCGTGATCGCCTACATCAACCCATTCAAGCTGGATGAGATCCGCGACGCCCTCAAGGCTGCGGGCGTCGGGGGACTCTCCGCCAGCAACATCCAGGGCTTCGGCCGCCAGGCCGGACACACCGAGACCTACCGCGGGGCCGAGTACGAAGTCGACTTCGTCCCGAAGGTGCGGATCGAGGTGCTGGTCGACGACGAGCTCACCGCGACCGTAATCTCGACCATCGAGGAGACGGCGCGCACGGGCTCGATCGGCGACGGCAAGATCGCCGTCCTGTCGGTCGACAACGTGGTGCGCATCCGCACCGGTGAGCGGGGGGAGGACGCCCTCTAGGGAGACACCTCCCCCGCGCACTACGGGGAGACGCAACGGGATGGTTCAGGTTCCGGCCATGCAGCCATTCCTGGAGGCGCGCTCGGCAGTCGCCGGGCGCGCCTTTGCGCGTCCCCTCGGCAACGCCGGCCTCGCGCTCTGCCACGAGCTGAGCGACGCGCTCGACGAGACCCTGCGCGCGCTCGCCGCTGCCTTCCCGCCCGAGGGCGTCGCGATCGTCGCGGTGGGGAGCAGCGGACGCCGCGAGCAGTGCCGCCACTCCGACATCGACATGATGCTGCTCTTCGACCGCCAGCCGGAGCGGGCGATCACGGAGACGGTCCTCTACCCGTTCTGGGACAGCGGCCTGCAGGTCGGCCACTCCGTGCGCACGCTGCGCCAGGTCGGCCCGGCCGCCCGCGACAGCATGCAGACCTTCACCGCGCTGCTCGATGCCCGCCTCGTCGCCGGCGACGAGGCGCTCTTCGAGCGCTTCCGCCGGGGCTGGCGCAAGACCGTGCGCGGCGGCCGCAGCTGGATGCGGGAGGAGCTCGCCGCGGCGTACGAGGCGAGACAGGCGCGCGAGCCCTGGCAGCTGCAGGAACCGGACGTGAAGACCAGCCGCGGCGGGCTGCGCTCGCTGCAGACCGCGCTCTGGCTCGGCTCCGCCGAGGCGATCGCCGAAGGCGGCGACCCGCCAGAACTCGCCCCGGAACTCGCGGACGCGAGAGAGGTGCTGCTCGCGACGCGCAATGCGCTGCACTCGCTCGACGACCGCGCCAACGATCGGCTCCGCCGCGACCTGCTCGACGAGGTGACGGGGCGCCTCGCCGTCGATCGCACGGACTGGAGCCACCGCGTCAGCGCGGCGATGCGGACCGTGGACGCCGCGGCCGGCGAGGCGCTGCGCGAGGCCGCCTCGTCCGCCCGCCGGCGCTGGAGCGGCTGGCTCCCGTGGCGGCGAGCGGCGGCCGAGGAGGGCGCGGGCCCGGACGGGGCGCACGGGGAAGAGGCCCGCGGCGACCTCGATCGGCTCCTCGCGGCGCTGCGCGAGGCCAGCCCGCGCGGACCGCTCGATCCGCTGCCGCGCAGTGACTGGCTGGATCGCCTGCTCCCGGAGTGGGAGGTGCTGCGCAACCAGCCCCAGACCGCGCCCTTCCACATCCATCCGGTCGACGTCCACAGCTGGCGCGCGGTCAGCGAGGCGATGCGGCTGCTCGAGGACGACGCGGAGGCCGGCGCCACGGAACCCGCCGCCGAACTCGATGACCGCGACAATCTGCTGATCGCGGCGCTGCTGCACGACATCGGCAAGGGGCACGAGGGTTCGCACAGCGAGGTCGGCGCGGTGATCGTCGAGCGCTTCGCCGACCGCGTCGGCTTGGGCGACGAGACCGCCGGGCTCCTCGCCGCCACCACCCGCCACCACCTGCTCCTGCCGATGGTGGCGACGAGGCGCGACATTGCCGACGAGCACGTGATCCGCGACGTCGCCGAGCAGGTCGGCGACGTGCGCACGCTCAACCTGCTCTACCTCGTCTCGGTTGCCGACGCCAAAGCGTGCGGATCCGATATCTGGAACGCCTGGACTGCCCAGCTCATGCGCTCGCTCTACACCCGCGTGCGCGAGGCGCTCTCCGACGTTTCGCTGCGCACCGCTGTCGCGAGGCGGCGGAGAGCGGCGATCCAGGGGCTCAGCGGCTGGGTCACCCCCCAGGCCGTGGAGCGGCACCTCGAGCAGATGCCGGTCAACTACCTGCTCTCGATGGAGCCGCTCGCGATCGGACGCCACATCGAGCTGATCGCCGAGGGCGTGCTGGACTCGCACGGCTCCCGCGCGAGGGGCGCGATGACGCCGATGCTGCACTACGACCGGCTCGGCTCGATCGACCGGCTCACGATCGTCACGGCGGACCAGCCCGGCATCCTGCAGGCCGTCTCCGGCACGCTCACCGTGCACAATGTGAACGTGCTCGGGGGCACCGCCTTCACCCGCGACGACGGCATCGCCGTCGACGTGATGCACCTCGGCGACGCGCGCGGCCGTGAGATCGACGATCGGCGCTGGGAGCGGATCATCGAGGCCGTGCCGAGCGCGCTCGCCGGCGAATTCCCGATCGAGCAGCGCCTTGCCGAGACGCGCGATGCCTACCGCGGCGAGCCGCCGGCGCCGATCCCCACCAGCGTCACCGTCGACAACAGCGGCTCCGAGGACTACTCGATCCTCGAGATCCGCGCGGCGGACCGCCTCGGCCTGCTCTACGCGATCACCAACGTGCTCCACGAGTCGGGGCTGGACATCCACATGGCGAAGGTCAACACGCTCGGCCACGAGATCGTCGACGCCTTCTACGTGCGCCGCGCCAACGGACGGCGCATCGAGGACGAGGACGAGATCGAGCGGCTCGCCACCCACGTCAGGGACGCGGTGCACGCCCTCGACGAATAGGCGCGGGCAGGGCGAGTGGGGTCAGGGTGCGCCGAAGGTGGTGTTGAGCCAGCCCGCCAGGCGCTCCGGGACGCCCTCCGGGTAGACCCGCCAGGCCCCGGCCAGCACCTCGGCGAGCGGCAGCCAGCGCGCGGTGAACGGGTGCCCACCCTCGTCAGCCGTCAGCGGCTCGAAGTTCTCGGGCGCCTCGCCGGCGGCGAACTCGACGAGGAACTCGAAGATCACCTCGTGCCCGGGCTCGCCCCGCAGCGTGAAGCGGTTCTCGACCACGCCGAGCGGCGCGCGGACCTCGACGGTGCGGCCCAGCTCCTCCCCGAACTCGCGCACGACGGCGGCGGCGGCGGCCTCGCCGAACTCGATCTCCCCGCCGAGGGCGCGGTAGAAGGTCTCGCCCTTCACGGCGTCGTGCCCCTCGGCGAAGAGCAGGTGGTCCTCGTGCAGCAGCAGCCCGATCGCGAGCGGCCGGATGCGCGGCGGGGGCGCGGCAGAGAACCCCTCGACTGGTGGTTGTGTCTGCTCGGCCAGCTTCGGCTCCGTCCCGTTCGCTCGCGGTGACCCGCGCTGCTCGGTAGGATACGCGGGCTCGCGGCCCGCGAGGACCGCGACACCTCGAAAGCGACGGCGCGAATAGGAGCATGGACGATGGCGATCGAGATCACGAACGTCGGCGAGGCGCCACCCGTTGGCGAAGTCCCGGAGAAGATGCACGCCAGCCTGATCCGCGAGTCGCGGTTCGGCCAGCCGCGCGACGCCTTCGCGATCGAGCAGATCGACGTGCCGGAGGTGGGACCGCGCCAGGTGCTGGTCTACGTGATGGCGGCGGGCACGAACTACAACAACGTCTGGGCCGCCCTCGGCACCCCCGTCAACGTGATCGATGCGCGCCGTCGCCAGGGCGCGGAGGAGGACTTCCACATCGGCGGCTCCGATGCCTCGGGCATCGTCTGGGCCGTCGGCGAGGAGGTCACGAACGTCAAGGTCGGCGACGAGGTCGTGCTCTCCTGCGGGATGTGGGACGAGGACGCGGCAGACATCGCGGCCGGCCGCGACCCGATGATGTCGAACACCAACAAGGTCTGGGGCTACGAGGAGAACTGGGGCTCCTTCGCCCAGTACTGCCTCGTCGACCGCTACCAGTGCTACCCCAAGCCGCCGCACCTCAGCTGGGAGGCCGCCGCCGCCTACATGCTCGTCGGCGCGACCGCCTGGCGGATGCTGCGCGGCTGGCCGCCCAACGTCGTCAACGAGGGCGACCCGGTGCTGGTCTGGGGCGGCGCGGGCGGCCTCGGCTGCATGGCGATCCAGATCGTGCGCGAGTTCGGCGGCATCCCGATCGCCGTCGTCTCCGACGAGTCCAAGTACGAGTTCTGCCACCAGCTGGGCGCGAAGGGCGTGATCAACCGCCGCGACTTCGACCACTGGGGCCGCCTCCCGGACATCGACAACCCCGAGGCCTTCGCAGAGTGGGCGAACGGCGCGCGCCAGTTCGGCCGCGCCTTCTGGGACGCCCTCGGCGAGCGGCGCAACCCGACGCTCGTCTTCGACCACCCGGGCGAGGCGACGATCCCGACGTCGATCTTCCTCGTCGACAACGGCGGGATGGTGGTGATCTGCGCGGGTACCTCCGGCTACAACGCGGATGTGGACCTGCGCTACCTCTGGATGCGCCAGAAGCGCTTCCAGGGATCGCACTTCGCCAACGTCGAGGAGTGCGCCGAGTTCAACGACTACGTCGTGCAGGGCCGCATCGACCCCGCGCTCTCGCGCGTCTTCGCCTTCGAGGACGTCGGCGAGAGCCACCAGCTGATGTACGAGAACGAGCACCCGCCGGGCAACATGGCGATCCTCGTCGGGTCCCCCCGCGAGGGCCTGACGGAGTTCCCGCCCTAGCCCTCCCGTAGCGGTCCGGCCACCTCTCCCCTCCGGCCCCCGCTCCCCCCGGGGGGGGGGGGGGGGGAGGGCGCGCGCCCGCCCCCGCCGGCCGCGGGGGGGGTGGTTTGGGCCCCGGGGGTTGGGGGCCCCGGGCCCCCGCCGCGCC
>VXOS01000176.1 GCA_009839925.1 Chloroflexota bacterium | reverse complement strand
GGGTGGAGCGGGGGACGGGTCTCGAACCCGCGACCTTCTGCTTGGAAGGCAGATGCTCTACCAGCTGAGCTACCCCCGCACCCGCCTAGCCATTGAACGCACGCCCCGCGCGCGCGGTCAACGCGCGGGGCCGGGGAGCCGCGGACGCCCTCCGCCTCGAGGGCCGCGCTGGCGCGCGGCGACCCCTCACCCTCCGCCCTCTCCCGCAAGGGGAGAGGGGACCGGACCCCTCCGTCATTCCGGCGAAAGCCGGAGTCCAGCAGGGGCAGCGATGCGTTGGTGCGCCTTCGAGGGCGGGCTGCGCCCGCCTCCCCCTCACCCTCCGCCCTCTCCCGCAAGGGGCGAGGGGACCGGAACGCCCTCCGTCATTCCGGCGAAAGCCGGAATCCAGCCGGGCAGCGCTGGGTTGGCGCGCCCTCGGAGGCTCGGTGAGCGCCTCCCTCACCCTCCGCCCTCTCCCGCGGGGAGAGGGGACCGGACGGGCCATCGGGGCCTGTCGCGCCATCGGTGCTCTCGGGGCTCGGCGGTGGGTGGGCGTGCTTGGATTCCGGCTTTCGCCGGAATGACGGGGAAGGCCGAGCCGGATGACGGTTCTGCGAAGGTCTCCGCAGGCGAGGGGACCGGACCGCGCGGGGCTAGTCGAGGAGGGCGTTGGCGACGGTGCGCAGCGCCTCGCCGGCGCCGCCGAAGCGCAGCGAGGCCTCCTTGCCGCGGATCGTGTGGAAGTAGAGGTCGTACTCCGTGATGAAGCCGATGCCGCCGTGCAGCAGGTGACAGTCCTGCGTGACCTGCGCCACGGTCTGCGCCGTCACCGCCTTCACGACCGCGATCTGCTCCGGGTCCTCGCTGCCCTCGCCGAAGTGCCAGAGCAGCTCGTGCACGAGGAAGTTGCTCGCCTGCACCCGCGTGGCGAGGTCCGCGAGCCGCATCTGCACCGCCTGAAACGACCCGATCGGCCGCCCGAACTGCACGCGCGTCTGCACGTAGTCCACCGTCATGTCGAGCGCGCGCTGCGCGTGCGCGTACGACTCCAGCGAGGCCAGCGCGGAGCCGAGCCGCCGCAGATCCTCGACGGCCGCCTCGCCCTCGATCCAGGCGTCGGCCCGTGCGCCATCGTAGGCGACGATCGCCTGCGGCGTCTTGCCGATGCTCGCGAGGTCCTGCTCGATGCTGACGCCCTCGGCACTCGTCGGGACGATCGCGAGGCCGGACGCGCCGTTGCGGCTCGCCGCTACGAGGTGCAGGTCGGTGCTGCGCGCGTACTCGACGAAGCGCTTCTCGCCGCTGACCGCGCCGTCCTCGCCGGTCGTCGCGAGGTCGTGCATCTCGCCGCGGCCCTCCGCGAGGGCGATCGCGACCGTCGCGCCCTCGGCGATGCGCGGCAGCAGATCGGCCCGCAACGCTTCGTCGCCGTGGCGCTGCACGACGAGCGCGGCGAGCGCCGTCGGGACGAAGGGCGAGAGCACGGCATTGCGGCAGAGCTGCTCGATGATCACGGCGAGGTCGAGCAGCGATCCGCCCTGCCCGCCGTGCTCCTCGTCGATCGCGAGCCCGGTCCAGCCGAGGTCGACGAGCGTCGACCAGAGCTCGGCGTCCGGCTCGCCGGAGGCCTCCATCTGGCGGACACGGTCGGCGGGCGCCTCGCGGGCGAGGACGTCCTCGGCGTTGCTGCGCAGCAGCTCCTGGAGGTCTGTCGGCTGCAGGTCCACTGGATGCGCTCCCGTTAGCCGCGCGGCAGGCTGAGGCCGCGCGTGGCGATTATCTGCCGCTGCACGTCGTTGGTGCCGCCGCCGAAGCGCGTCGACGGTGAGAGGCGCCAGCGCCCCTCGAAGTCTCCGCGAGCCGGCGCGATCTCGCCGTTCGATACGTGCAGCGCGCCCTCCCAGCCAAGGAGGTCCATCGCCAGGTTGCTCACGCGCTCCTTCATGTCGGTCGACCAGACCTTCGTCATCGAGGCCTCCATCGTCGGCGTGTGGCCACCGTCGATGATCGCCGCGTTGGTCGTCGCGAGCGCCCTCGCGATCTCGTAGTCGAGCTTCGTCTCGGCCAGCTTCGTGCGGACGATCGGGTCGTCGCGCAGCTCCGGGCGCTCCTCCCGCACGTGCTCCACCATCAGGTCGAGCACGCGCTTGATCGGCGCGTATGGGCCGATCGTGACGCGCTCGAGGTCGAGCGCGTTCATGATCGTGTACCAGCCGCGGTTCTCCTCGCCGACGATCGAGTCGGCGGGGATACGCACATCCTCGTAGAAGGTCTCGTTCGTGCGGCCGCCGCCCATCGTCCAGAGCGGGCGCACGGTGATGCCCGGCGTGTCCAGGGGGAAGACGAAGACCGAGATGCCGCGGTGCTTGGGCGCCTCGGGGTCGGTGCGGGCCGCCATGAAGAGGTGGCTCGCGTTGTGCGCCGCCGAGGTGTAGATCTTCTGTCCGTTGATCACCCACTCGTCGCCATCGCGGACCGCGCGCGTCTGCAGCGAGGCGAGGTCCGTGCCGGCGTTCGGCTCGGTGTAGCCGATCGCGAAGTTCATCTCCCCCGTCTGGATCTTGGGCAGCCACTCGCGCTTCTGGCTCTCGCTCCCGAAGCGCATGATCGTCGTGCCCACCGAGAGCACGGAGAGCGCGTCGTAGGGCATCCCCCAGTACTCCAGCTCCTCCTTGAGGATGAAGAGGTAGAAGGCGCCCTTGTTCTGCCCGCCGTACTCCGTGGGCCAGGCCATCGTCGAGAACCCGGCCTCGTCGAGGCCCGTGCGGAAGCGCCGCATTGCGGGGCCGTACTCGTGGGTATCGTGGTACTCGTCGAGCTCGGCGAGGAGCTCCTCGGTGCGGTGCTCGGCGATGAAGGCGCGCAGATCGTCGCGGAACTGCAGTTGCTCGTCGGTCCAGCCGTAGTGCATGCGCACGGCCCTTTCCCGATGCCCGATTGGCACGCGCATCATACGCACGCCTCACGTTGTGAACGATCCCGGCGCCGGGGCGGGCGCGCCCGCGGACGCGCGGCGCGGTACGCTTGCCCGGCAGGCGGCGAGGAGGCAGCGATGGCGGAGCAGGACGCGCCCCAGATCAGCGAGGGCCTGATCACCGAGGAGGCCCTCGAGCGGCTGCGCTCGCGCCTCGGCAGCTACAACCGGCCGAGCTTCTACGGCCTGGGCCCGCTGCACGAGGAGGCGACGCGCGACAACATCCGCCACTTCGTGCGCGGCATCGGCGACCCCAACCCGCTGTGGGTCGACGCCGAGTACGCGGCCTCGACGCGCTGGGGCGGGATCATCGCGCCGCCCACGTTCCTCTACAGCGTCTACTGGACCTCGGGCCGGACGGGCGGCCTGCCCGGCGTGCACGGCTTTCACGCCGGCAACGACTGGGTCTGGCACCGCCCGATCATGCTCGGCGACCGGATCACGGTGCAGGAGCAGTTCACCGGCCTCGACGAGCGGCAGGGCGAGTTCGCCGGCCGCACGATGATCCAGTCGAGCATCTCCACCTACCGCAACCAGCAAGGCGAGGTGATCGCCGAGTGCAAGGGCTGGCAGTTCCGCGCCGAGCGCCGCGCCGCCCGCGAGCGCGGCAAGTACCAGCGCGAGCCGTACGCCTACAGCGAGGACGAGCTCGTCGAGATCGAGGAGCAGATGCTCAACGAGGAGATCCGCGGCGCGACCGCCCGCTTCTGGGAGGACGTGCAGGTCGGCGACGAGGTGCCCGCCGTCGTCAAGGGACCGCTCAGCCTCGGCGACATCGCGGCCTTCGAGGCGGGCTGCATCGGCGGCATGGCGCACGTCTTCTCCGTCCGCGAGTCGCGCCGTCACCCGGCCTTCTGGTACCGCGACCCGAACACGGGCGCGCTCGAGGCAGTGATCCGCGTGCACGCCGCCTCCGGCACCGCGGGCCAGGCCGGGCTGCCGATGGCCTACGACTACGGCTCGCAGCGGATGTGCTGGCTTGGCCATCCCGTGACGAACTGGATGGGCAACGACGGCTTCATGACGCGCCTCTACGGCGAGGTCCGGCGCTTCAACTACCTGGGCGACACCACCTGGCTCAGGGGCCGCGTCAGCGGCAAGCAGATCGAGGGCGCCGACCATCTCGTGGACCTCGATCTGTGGGCGGAGAACCAGATCGGCGAGACGACCGCGAAGGGCCGCGCGCAAGTCGCGCTGCCCACCCGCACGCCGGGCTGGGAGGGCCTCTAGCCTTCCGCCGGCACGGCGCGATTCCGCCGTTCCGAGGGCGGTCCGGCCCCCTTGTAGTGGGGGGAGCGGGCGCAGCCCGCCACTCAGGGGCGCAACAACCTTCCGAGGGCGCTCGCGTGTCTGCCGAGCCTGGATTCCGGCTTCGCCGGAATGACGGGAGGGCCGGGCGAGGGCGCGTCGTCCGATGGCAGGGACTACACTCGGCGCCACTGCCCCGGAGGGCACGAGAGGAGACACCGATGCGCGACTTCCAGGACAAGGTGGCCGTCGTCACCGGCGGCTCGGGCGGCATCGGCAGCGGGATCGCGCAGCGCCTGCTCGAGGCCGGGATGCGCGTCGCCCTCGCCGACATCGACGCCGACGG
The DNA here is from genome assembly GCA_009839925.1 of Chloroflexota bacterium. Classification (GTDB taxonomy): domain Bacteria; phylum Chloroflexota; class Dehalococcoidia; order UBA2979; family UBA2979; genus VXMT01. The sequence continues at coordinate 1,880 of VXOS01000176.1, read as the reverse complement.
GCTGAAGGAGGCGGAGCAGGCGCTCGGCCAGTACGGCACGGTGATCGGCGTGCCGACCGACGTCACCAATCGCGACAGCGTCGAGGCGCTCGCGCGGCGCGTGATTGACGAGTTCGGCGCGGTGCACGTGCTCTGCAACAACGCCGGTCTGAACTCGCGGCCGGAGCCCGCGCTGTGGGAGCTGCCGCACGAGGAGTGGCAGGCCGTGGTCGGGGTGAACTTCTGGGGCGTGCTCAACGGGATGCACGTCTTCGTGCCGCTGATGATCGAGCAGGACAGTGAGGGGCACGTCGTCAACACCGCCTCGGCGGCCGGCCTCGGCTCACGCCCCGGCATCAGCACTTATGTCGCGACGAAGGCGGCCGTGGTCGCGCTCAGCGAGTCGTTGCACCACGAGCTGCTGCGGGCCGGCTCGAAGCTGCGCGCCTCGGTGCTCTGCCCCGGGCGCATCCGCACCCCCGTGCAGATGGGCGGCTACCAGCGCCCGCGCCAGCCGCGCAGCGCCGAACAGCTGAACGACCAGGGCCGCCGCATGCTGCCCACGGACGTCGGCGACCTCGTCGTCGCCGCGATCCGCGAGGAACGGTTCTACATCCTCACCCACCCGGAGGCGATCAAGGAGCGCGTGCGCGGCCGCGCGGACGACCTGCTGCTCGACCGCCTGCCCACCTACTCGCCCTCGATCCGTTCCGACTAGCCGAGGAGGCCGCCGTGGAGCACCCGACACCCGTCGCGATCGTCACCGGGGCCAGCCGCGGGATCGGCAAGGCCTGCGCGATTGCCCTCGCCGAGGCCGGCTACGACGTCGCGGTGGCCGCACGCACGCTGGAGCCCGGCGAGCCGCAGGAGATGTCCGAGTCGGTGACGGACTCCGATGTCCGCCCCGTCCCCGGCACGAGCCTCGCCGAGACCGTCGAGGAGATCGAGGCGCTCGGGCGGCGCGCGATCGCCGTGCGCGTCGACCTGCTGGAGCAGGCCGACATGGACGCCCTCGTGGAGCGCACGCTCGATGAGTTCGGCCGCATCGACGTGCTGGTCAACAACGCCCGCTGGGTGGGCCGCGGCTTCAAGGACCCGTTCCTGATCACGCCCTACGAGGTCTTCGATCTCTCGCTGCGCGTGAACGCGCTCGCGCCGCTCTACCTGCTCACGAAGGTCGTGCCGGTGATGGTCGAGCAGGGCGGCGGGGTCGTAATCCACATCAGCTCGCGCAACGGCATCGTCGAGTCCTCGCGGATGCCGTCGAGCGACTGGACGGGGCGGCCAGGGCTCTCCTACGCGGTAAGCAAGGCGGCCTTCAACCGCATCGCGCCAGGCCTCGCCAAGGAGATCGCCGATCACAACGTTGCGATCGTGAACCTCGAGCCCGGCGACGTCGGCGTGGAGCGCAAGGCGGTTCAGCGCGGCGACGCGTTCGACCCCGCGAACCACGACTCGGCGCTCGCGGCCGGGCGCAGCTGCGCGCACATCGCCAGCTCGCCGCACCCGATGTACTACTCCGGCCTCACCGTCTTCGCGCCCGAGTTCGCCGTCGAGCGCGGCCTGATCGAGCTCGGCGACATGGCCGCCGGGCGGCCGGAGCGCTGGGGTCAGCCCGGCCGCGTGATGGCGACCTACAGCGGGCTCGTGGAGACGATCTAGCGACCGTAAGGCGTAGGGGAGGACTGCGATGGAGCCGGGTCAGGCATGATTCGCCGGATTCTCGCCATCACCGTTGCCGTCGCCGTGTGTGCCGCCTGCACGGGTGGCGAGCAGCCCGCGAGGCCGGCCGTTACCGCAACGCCCCCGCCTACGCCCACCACAACGCCTTCACCTACACCGACCGCAACGCCCGCACCAACGCCGACCGCAACGCCCTCGCCCGCCACAGCGCCCTCGCC
>VXOS01000208.1 GCA_009839925.1 Chloroflexota bacterium | reverse complement strand
TGGGGAGCATCCGCGGGCGAGCCCCCTCACCCCACCCTCTCCCCAGGGAGAGGGGGCCGGACGCGGCGCCTACCCCCCGTTGGCCCGCGAGGCGTACCAGTTGCGGGCGGCGGCGAGGGCGCGGGCGCCGCGATCGTAGCTCTCGAAGCTGGCGATGCCCTGCTCGGCCAGCATTCCGGAGATCTCGCGGATCGCCTCGGCGTGGGCCAGCGGCTTGGGCGAGTGCAGCAGCGCGATGTGCGGCTTGGCCGAGCGCTCCTTCGAGCGCACCAGCGCCTCCACCAGCTCCTCGAGCAGCTCCCGGTCCGGGTCGTCCTGCGGCCGCGGGCGGATCTGCATCACGATCGCGTCGATGTGCTCGTCGCGGTCGAGGATGCCGAAGATCTGCTCCAGCTCGGTGCGGTTCGAACCCATGTCGATCGGGTTGCGGAAGCTCGCGCCGACGAGGCTGAACCACTCCTCGAGCTGCGCGTAGGACTCGTCCGTCAGCGTCGGCACGCGCAGCCCGGCCGTCGAGAAGGCGTCCGCCATCGCCACCGACTGCCCGCCGGAGCCGCCTGCGATGCCGACGCCGTCGCCCGTGAAGGGCGGGATCAACGTCAGCGCCTTGAGGATATCGACCAGCTCGGTGAGGTTGCGCGCCTGCAGCGCGCCCGCCTGGCGGCAGGCGGCGTCCCAGACCTCCGTCGACCCGGCCAGCGAGGCGGTGTGCGAGCGCGTGGCGCGCCCGCCGTCCTCGGTGCGGCCGCCCTTCCAGAGCACGACCGGCTTGTGGCGCGTGGTCTCACGCAAGGTGCGGAAGAAGCGCGGCCCGTCTTGCAGGCCCTCGACGTACATCGCGAGGATGTCGGTCTTGGGGTCGCCGGCGAAGTACTCGAGGTAGTCGGCGTTCTCCAGCACGATGCCGTTGCCGAAGCTGACGGCTTTGCCGAGCAGTACCCCGGCATCGTAGGCCGCCTCGATGAGGTCGCCGGTGTGCGCGCCGCTCTGCGCGGCGAAACTGATCCGGCCCTCGAAGCCCGAGGGCTGGTTGGGGCCGAAGCGCACGCCGACGCCGGGGTTGTACAGCCCCATGCAGTTCGGCCCGATCAGCGCGAGGCCGGAGTCGCGCGCCAGGTCGGTCAGCGTCGCCTGCAGCTCGCGGCCGTCCTCGGTGTCGGTCTCGGAGAAGCCCGAGGTGAAGAACGCCGCGCCGGCCACGTCCTTCTCGACGCAGTGCCGCAGGATGAACGGCGCGACGTTGCGTGGCACGGCGACGAGCACGAAGTCGATCTCGTCCGGGATCTCGAGGAGGCTCGAGTAGTTGGGGATCCCCATCTCCTCGATGTTCGGGATCTCGTTGGGGTCGACCTGGACGGAGTAGACGGGGCCCTGGAAGGTCTCCATGCTCTTCAGCCAGCGGTAGTTGCGGATCTTGGCGTCGCCCACCACCGCGACGGTGCGCGGGTTGATCGTGCGGTCCAGCCGTTCGCGTTCGACCCTCATGGCTCTACCTCCCTGCGTCGGCTTCGGCCGCCGCGCGCGCGGCCCGGTCGGCCTCGCCGATCTCCCTCATCCTGCGCAGCACCTCGTTCCCGTCGGCCGGCACGATGCCGGCCAGGAAGCGGTCGAGGAACAGCGCCCCGGTGGTCATGCCCTGGCGGCCCACGATGCGCCCGAGGTCGAACGAGTGCGGCTGCCCGGCGAAGATCAGTAGCTCCACGGGCACGCCCGCCTCGCTCAGCGCCTCGTACATCAGCGTGCTCTGGGCGACCGGCACGGTCGCGTCGGCGGAGCCGTGGATCAGCGCCGTCGGCGGGAAGTTCGCGCCGACGTAGCTGATCGGGCTGGCCGCGCGGACGGCTTCCTCGCTGCCGTCACCGCCGAGCAGCGTATCAATCGGGCTGAAGCCTTCCGAGGCGCGCCACAGCCTGGTCGGCGCGTAGTAGGCGACGGCGACGGCGGCGTCCGTGCCCGCACCGGCGTTGCCGCCCTCGCCCTCCCAGGCCGGGTCGTTCTGAGTGCCGGCGGCGAACAGCGCGAGGTGTGCGCCGGCCGAGTGGCCCCAGACCGCGATGCGCTCGCGGTCGATGTCCAGTTCGTCGGCGTTGGCGTGCATCCAGCGCAGCGCCGTCTTGATGTCGTGGATCTGCGCGGGCCAGGCGGCTTCCGATACGAGGCGGTACTCGCAGGTGACGCAGAGGTAGCCGCGCCGCCCGAGCATCAGCCCGTACCACTTCAGCTGTTCGCGATCGCCCATCTGCCAGCCGCCCCCGTGGATCAGCAGCACCGCAGGCCGCGTCTCGATGTGCGCGGGCGGGCGGTAGACATCGACGAGCAGCTCGCGATCGCCGCCGTGGCCGATCGGCACGGCCTCCTCGATCGTGACCAGGCCCTCGCTGGATTCGCTCACGAATCGGCCTCCCCATCGGCCCCGGCGGCGCGGCGCTCGCGCCGGCGGTCAGGCTACAGCATGGCGGGCGCGTGGGGCATGGCTGGCATGATGTGCGGGCGGGTGAGGAGGTCGGCGATGACGCAGCGGGGAAGCGGAACACCGCCGCGCGACGTGCTGTCCTCGTTCTGGTCGCCGCTGTGCGCGATCGGCGCGCGCGGCCTTGAGGCGGGCGCGCCGCCGAACGCACAGATCTGCGTTTCGGTCTTCGGCGCCTCGATCGTGCCGGAGCGGCCGCGCGTACTCGTCTCGCTCTCGAAGACGAACTACACGCACGAGCTGGCAGTCGCCTCGGGCACGCTCTCCGTCAGCGCGCTGGCGGCCGGGCAGCTGCCGCTGCTCGAGCCGCTCGGCCTGCGTTCCGGCCGCGACGGCGACAAGCTCGCCGGCCTCGAGGTCGCCCTGACCGGGGCCGGCGACCCGTGGTTCCCCGGCTGCGTCGGCTACCTCGGCTGCGAGGTGATCGAGCACCACGACCTGGGCGATGCGACGGCCTTCCTCTGCGCCGTCCGCGAGCGCGAAACGCTCAGCGCGGAGCCCGCGCTGCGCTGGCCGGACGCGCAGCAGGTCGTGGGTGCGGAGTTCCTGGAGCGCTGGGCGGAGAAGAGCCGCCGCGAGCAGGCCGCCGCCCGCGCCTCGATGCGCTGGGTGTGAGGCCTCGCGCAGGCGCGGAGTGCCGAGGAGCGTCGCGCGGGTCTTGCGGCGAGGCGGCTCTCATTCAAGCCGCTCAGCCTCCGAACAAGCGGCCTACGAGTTCGGAGCGGTCGATGTTGGCGACGTGCGTGACGAACTCATCCTGGAGCTTGTAGGCGATCACCAGCACCCAGATCACGACCGCGTGCCGGGCAAGGAACGCGGGCGCGGCGTCCCGCTTGAAGAACAGGATTGTTGCGTAGACGAGGAACAGCGGCTCGAGGAAGTTCGGGAACAGGAAGAACACGATCTCGTTGCTCGTGATGAAGAACAGCGCTTGCCCGACCGTCCGCAGCGCGAAGAGGGCAATGACGGCTCGACGCAGCGGCCACTTCCACGCCGCGACCACCATGCATACATACGTGACGTAGTCTGCCGACTTGTCGACGTTCTGGTACACGGGGTCAGAGAGCCCGAGCGGGATCAGGAGATCGCCGTCCACGGAGTCGAGGACGAAGTTGGCCCACCCGGCGGCGAACGGGAACGGGATGAGCAGCAAGGGCAGCAGGTACTTGGCCGCGACGACCACAACGATCAGTACGGAGTCGACGCTGGACTCAGCCATGATCGCCTCGACTACAACACGGGCGCCTGCGAGGTCTGTGTACTCGAGGGGACGCTAACATGCCCGCTCCCGGGCTCCAATCCGCCGATCCTCCGCAGTTCACTCAGCAACGCGCCGTCTCCGCGCTGCGAGGCGTCGCGCAGGCGCGAGGCGCGGTATCATGCGCGGCAACAGGCAGCCGACGCGCCTTCCGGGGCGCGCTATGTGAAGGAGTACAGCGTGGTCGCCACCGAGCGAAACAAGGTCATCGGCACCCGGCCGGTACGCCCGGACGGCGCGGACAAGGTCACCGGACGGGCCGAGTACGGCGCCGACGTGCGCCTGCCCCGCATGCTCTACGGCCGCGTGCTGCGCAGCCCGCACGCCCATGCCCGCATCCTCGGCATCGACGCCTCGAAGGCGCTGGCCCTCGAGGGCGTCCACGCCGTCGTCACCAACGCGGACTTCCCGCGCCTCGGCGACGACCTCGTCGACCTCGGCGAGACGTTCGCGCCGTTCAAGTACATCCGCGACAACGTGCTCGCCTCGGACAAGGCGCTCTACGCCGGGCACGCCGTCGCCGCCGTCTGCGCCAGCGACCCGCACATCGCCGAGGACGCGCTCGCGCTGATCGAGGTGGAGTACGAGCCGCTCGGCACGGTGATGAGCGTCCACGAGGCGATGGCGGACGGCGCGCCGCTGGTGCACGAGCACATGCACACCACGGAGATGGCCGCCCGCTTCGTGCCCAGCGACAACCGTTCCGAGGACTTCTCGAACATCGCCAGCCACCTGCGCTTCGAGCTGGGCGACGTCGAGCAGGGCTTCGCCGAGGCGGACATCGTCCTCGAGCGCGAGTTCGAGACCTCGACGGCGCACCAGGGCTACATCGAGCCGCACAACGGCACGGCGTTCTGGAACAACGACGGCGAGATCACGGTCTGGGTCAGCACGCAGGGCCCGTTCGCCGTGCGCATGCAGGTCGCCAAGCTGTGCGACGTGCCGGTCTCGAAGGTGAAGGTCGTCCCGATGGAGATCGGGGGCGGCTTCGGCGGCAAGATCAACACCTACATGGAGCCGATGGCCGCGATCCTCTCGAAGAAGACCGGCCGCCCCGTGAAGATGATCATGACGCGCGAGGAGGTGCTGATCGGCACCGGGCCGACCTCGGCCACCTACGTGCGCTGCAAGATCGGCGCCAGGCGCGACGGCACGATCATCGCCGGCGAGGCCTACCTTGCCTACGAGGCCGGCGCCTTCCCCGGCTCGCCAGTCGGCGCGGGCGCGGGCTGCATGTTCTCCTCCTACGACATCCCGAACCTGGTCACCGACGCCTACGACGTGATCACGAACAAGCCGAAGGTTTCGGCCTACCGCGCGCCCGGCTCGCCGCAGGGCACGTACGCCGTCGAGTCGCTGATCGACGAGCTGGCGGAGCGGATCGAGATGGAGCCGATGGAGCTGCGGCTCAAGAACGCCGCCAGCCAGGGCTCGCGCCGCGTCGACGGCGTCGCGCAGGGCCGGATCGGCTCCGAGGAGGTGATGCGGGCGGCGATGGAGAGCCCGCACTACCGCTCGGAGCTGCAGGGCAAGAACCAGGGCCGCGGCGTCTCGATGGGCTTCTGGCACAACGCCGGGATGGAGTCGAGCGCCTACGGCTCGCTCAACACCGACGGCACCGCCAGCCTCGTGCTCGGCTCGGTCGACATCGGCGGGCAGCGGGCGGCGCTGGCGATGCAGTTCGCCGAGACGCTCGGCATCAGCTACGACCAGGTCAAGCCGCTGGTCGTCGACACCGACTCGGTCGGCTTCAACGGCGTCACCGGCGGCAGCCGCACCACCTTCGCGACCGGCTGGGCCGTCTACGAGGCGGCGATGGACGTCCGCCGCCAGCTCGAGGAGCGCGCGGCCGCGATCTGGGAGGTCGACCGCGACGACGTCAGCTACGGCGACGACGGCGTGCTGCGCGGCCCCGCCGGGGACGACGGCGAGGCTCGCTCGATGACCTTCGCCGAGATCTGCGGGAAGCTCGGCGGCAGCGGCGGCATGATCCAGGGTCGCGCCGACGTGGCGCCCACGACCGTCGGGGCCGCCTTCGGCTGCCACATCGTGGACGTCGAGGTGGACCCGGAGACGGGCAAGGTGGACGTGCTGCGCTACACGGCCGTGCAGGACGTGGGCACCGCGATCCACCCCTCGTACGTCGAGGGGCAGATCCAGGGCGGGGCCGCGCAGGGCGCGGGCATGGCGCTGACCGAGGAGTACTACTACCGCGACGACGGCAGCATGGCGAACTCGAGCTTGCTCGACTACCGGATGCCGACGGCGCTCGACCTGCCGGAGATCGAGACGATCCTCGTCGAGGTCCCGAACCCCGGGCACCCCTACGGCGTGCGCGGGGTGGGCGAGGTGCCGATCGTGCCGCCGCTGGCCGCGATCGCGAACGCGATCCACGACGCCACCGACCTGCGCATCACGTCGCTCCCGGCCTCGCCGCGGGCGCTGCTTGAGCAACTGCAGCCGGAGGAGTAGCCGCGGGCGCGCGTAGGCGCGCAAGCAACGACGCAGCGGGCCCGCACAGTCGAGGCGCTGTGGTGGCCCGCTCGCTTGTCCGCCCTCCCGGTCCGGTCCCCTCTCCCCGAGGGAGAGGGCGGGGGTGAGGGCGCGGCGCCGCTCCGAGGGGCAGCGAGCGTTCGAGGGCGATGGCGAGTCTGTTGTGGGGGGGGGGGGGGGGGGGGGGCCGCGCCCCCCCCCCCCCCCCCCCCCCCCCCCCCCCCCCCCCCCCCTCTTTTTTTTAATGAT
>VXOS01000007.1 GCA_009839925.1 Chloroflexota bacterium | reverse complement strand
AGAGGCGATCGACGGCGAAGGCGACGACCACCTCGGCTTCCCCTGTTCGCAGCGCAGCTCGCAGCTCGTCGAGGCCGTCACGCTCGAGCACCCCGCCGCTCGCGGCTTCGCGGATGCGGCGCACCACGCGCCAGCCGCGGTCCGTGGCTACCTCGTCGCAGGCGCGCTCCTGCGTGTCCAGAGACGTCCCGTCCCGTTCCTGGGCGTCGGTCGAGACGCGCGAATAGATGATTGCTCGCATGGCAGTCTCCGTCGGGTCGGGGATGTGAGTCATCGGCATCGTTCATTCCAGCCTAGCGGTCGAGGCAAGGTAAGGGGGAGCGAAGGGATTGAGGAGGCGAGGGGTGCCGGTCAGCGGCCCCGCTGCCGCTCCAGATTGCTGCTCGCGGGCGTGTCTGCCGAGTCTGAAGGAGGGGGCTCGTCAGGCGCGAGCAGCCAGCGCCACAGCTCGTCCCAGGCGCGCGTACGCGGCCCGGTGCGCCAGTGAGTCGAGACGGTGAACCCGCTGGGCGTCGACTCCACCTTGTCCACTCCCGGATCTGGCCCTCGGACGGCCTCGCCCTCGTGATCGGTACCGTTTCGCATGCTGCCACTCGTGTCCGCAATCGACACGTCAAAGCGTGGCGGAGTGCGGTACCGAAGACAGTCCCCCGCGGGGGCATTTCACGCATGAACGGGGCCTGCGAGGGGGTTGCAGGCAGCGCAGCAGCGGCGCGGCCGGGAGGGCGGTTACGCAGACTCATGCAGGGTCGCTGTGGGCAGCAGGTGCTCGAGGTCGAGGCGGCGCGCCAGGTCTTGCAGGGCAAGCAAGTGGTCGGTGTTGGGACGCACGCCGTTGCGCCAGCGCCAGAGGTTGAGGCGGGAGGTGCCGAGTTCGCGCGCCATTGCCCCCCAGCTCAGCCCCGAGGCTTCCTTGAAGCGGATCAGCGCCCCGGCGAAGTCCTCGGGATAGTCGTAGCTCGCCCGCCGCTGGCGCATGACGCTCAGTTCCCGCCGCCGGGGAAGTCCTCACCGAGCAGGATGGCGAGCCCGCCCGAGACGCGGCCGGCGAGGACGATCAGCTCATGGTAGGGACCACCGCGGGGCTCGGCGCCCTTGCGCCAGCGGAGCACCTGCTTGGTCTCCATGCCGAGCGCCTCGGCGAAGCGGTCCCAGGTGAGGCCGCTCGCTCGCTTGAGGCTGTCGAGACGCTGGGGGAAGTCCGGGGGTAGTCGTCCGCTGCCGCAGGGTAGGTCGCGTCCCGCGATCGCGGGCCCGCCGCCGGGGCGCGGCAGGCGGGGCGCGGAGCGGCGAGTCGGGGATTCCGGGTGGGGGCTGGCGCGCTCCATGCGACGCTCCTCGTGATTATCTACGTACCAGTCCGTACCTTATGCTAGGATAGAGCGCGGGTCAAGAACTACCGTTCTATACTGGCCGCCGGCGGGACCGGGAGGAGCAACCCACATGACTACCACCGATGGCGACCCGCGCAGCGGCCTCGGCGACAGCATCCGCGAGGCGCGCAGGAGCGTGGGGCTCACGCAGAGCCAGCTCGCCGCCCTTGTCGGGGTCTCCGCGCACACCGTCTGGGCCTGGGAGGCGGGACGCATGAAGCCCACCCACGCCCACCTCGTCGAGATCGCCTTCCACACCGACACGAGCCCGCTCCAGCTCGAGGCGCGCGAGCGCCTCAACTCCGAGCTGCTGCTGGAGACCGAGGTCTCCTTCCACGACGCCGTGAACGGCCTCCCCGACGAGGACATCGAGGAGATCCGGGAGTTCATCCGCTTCGTGCGCTCGCGGCGCCGCCGCCAGGGACGAGCGGAGACGTGAACCGGGCGCGGCGGCGGGCGGGGACGCTGCGCCGGAGGTTCGGGCTGCACGGACGGGTGGACGCCGAGGCGGTGGCCAACGCGCTCGGGTTGGAGGTCTGGCTGCGGGACTTCCAGGTGCAGAAGGAAGTGCAGATCGACGGCAACATCGCGGTGGCGCGTCGGCTCGGCCCGGAGTGGCGGCGCTGGGTGACGGCGCACGCCATCGCGCACCGGCTGATGCATCCCGGCAACCACGTCGAGCACAGCGCCCACACGGAATTGCCGCGGCCCTGGGAGCGGGAGGCGGAGGACTTCGCGCACGCGCTGCTCGTCGACGAGGACGAGGCGCTGGCAGCGGGCTTCGTCTACGCCTGGGAGGTAGCGGAGCACTTCGGCGTGCCACCCGAGCTCGTGCGCGTGCAGGCGCGCCTGCTGCCGGGCGAGTTCGAGTGAAGCAGCCGCTCCGGGCGAGGCGAGATACCCGTGAACGACGAAGGAGCAGCCACGATGCATGATGAGCCGGAGCGCGGCCCCGCGAGCCTGCGGTATTCGTTCGAGACGCGCCGCCGGACCGTCCAGTTGATGCTTGGCGGCATGAGCGGCCGAGCTGCTGCTGCGAGTGTGGGCGCGGACGCGACGACCGTGTACCGCTGGCTGGCGCGCTATCGTGCACACGGCTGGGAGGGCCTTCGCGAGGGCCGCCCCGCGCCCGGGCCGCGAGCGTTGGTCGAGGCGGTCGCGCGCTTCCGCGCGGAGCATGGCTACCCTCCGAGCATCCGCGACCTGCAGAAGGCGGCCGGTTTCAGTTCGACCTCGGTGGTCGCTTCCCGGCTGCGGGCCTGTGAGCGGGCCGGCCTGATCGTGCGCGAGGCGCGGGTGTCGCGGGCAATCACGCTGACGGCGGCGGGACGAGCACTCGCCGCGCTGGCACTGGAGGGCGAGCCGGCGTCCGCCGACGATGGGCGTCCCGAGCACGCGGCGTAGCTGAGCGGCGGCGGAAGGGTCGACCCGCCCCGGCCTACAGGTCTTCCGATTCGGCTGGACGCCCGGCTTCCCATTCCCGCAGGCGCCGCTCAAGGTCTTCGTCCCTGGGGTTGAGAAACGCTTCGAGCGCCTCGACCGCCTGCCCCCACTGGCCGAGGGCGACGTGCGCCGCAATCTGCTGGTAGTGCGTTTCGACATCCCACACATCGAGTTCGGCTGCCTGATCGAAGTCGCGGGCCGCTGCCGCCGTCTGCCCTGCCTGCAGCAGGGTGATGCCGCGCGCGCAGCGCACGATGGGGTCGAGCGGATAGGCGGCGACGGCGCGGTCATGGTCGAGGATCGCCTTATCGAACTCGCCCAGCATCCGGTGGATGACGGCCCGCCTGGTCAGCGGGTCGGCGCCGACCGGGCCGGTGGTGATCTCTTCGGAGAGGCTGGCGATGGCCTCGCTGACGTGCTCGCGGAACTCCTCCGGCAGGGGACCTGCGGTGGGCATCGTCGACGTGTCCGTCATGTGCTCGCTCCTCATGGCCGGGCGCGTGGGGAGAGAGAGTGTGAATCGTAGCACGCTTGTTCGGATCGGGGTCGAGGCGAGGAGCCTCGGGGTATCCTTGTCCTGGCTGCGGGGATGCCACAGTGCCTTGGCTGGGGGTCGTCAGTCAGACAGCCGCTGGCCTGACGGCGGATAAACCGCCGCGGAGGAGTGGTAGGTGACACCGGGACAAGACGTCATCTTTGTTGAACGCTACAAGCGGCTGCACGACATCATGCTGAGAGTCGCCAGCGCATTGACGCCCAACGGCATCGAGATTCTCCCCCTCCTTGCGGTGTCTGGAAGTTCGGTCCACTTGGGACTCGGCGAAGTGGTGAGTCTGATGTCCGAGGCCGAGTCGAGACACCGCCGAGACCATCTCGTACAGGTACATCTTGCGAGTCTCGAATCCCACCTGTACCGGCATGGGTTTTGCGTGAGCGGCCACATGATCAGGATTCTGACAGGGAACTATCGCGTCGCAGCAGAAGACGTGAAGGACGAGATCATCTCGAGCGGCTTCTCGTTCACAGTCGCCACGGTATCCGACGAGCAGGAGTTGAGGGAGGCTACGCCCTTGCGATCCGTCAGCGACACGGAATACTCAGCCGGGTATGAGCGATTGATTGGGTCGTGGGGAAGCCCCCGCCAGCAGGAAGCTTCGGAGTTGATGTACTCCCGCTTGAAGTCGATTCACGACGTACTTCCCGAGAAGAAGATTGGGGTGGATTTTCGTCGAGAACGCCGTGGCCGCGAGGAGCCACTACCGATGTATGTCCGTAATGAAATCCACCATCCCACGAAGGGTGCGTTACTCGACACGGAGGAATTCCAACGGGACAAGCGCATCGGCTACGCGATCATGGAGGTGTGGTTGTCCGAGGACGGAACGCATGCGGCGACGCAATAGCCGATTGGCGAGCGGCATCGCAGTTCGCGACGGAGTCGAGTGCTCGGTTGCAGTCCCCGCAGTCATTGGTCCCAAAACGCCGCCGCCACAATGCGGGCGGCGCATGACCGTCCGCGGTAGCCTCAGCTAGTTCGTAGGGTAGGCACGCTCGGAGCGGGTCGGCCCTCCAGCCATGTCACCCCAGTCGCACACGGCGCACTCCACGCCCCGCCCAGCGGTCCCTCGCGCTCGATCAACCCCCGATGCGAGACCCACAGGGGCAGGTCGACGCGGGCGCTGCGCATCTCTGCTCGGGCGACGCGCAGGAAGTGATGGGCGGCGAGTTCGTCGTCGAACACGACGAGCACGGCCGGCCGCACGCCGTGGTCGTCTGCGGGACGCTGCGAGGCGTAGTAGCGCAGGTAGGGCGCGAGGCGGTCCGCCATCGTCGATGGCCTGACGGCGCGGCGCTCCCACTCGAGGAAGAACGGCCACGTCCGCTCGCCGTCGCGCAGCAGCCCGAAGCCGTCGGGGTGGACGGAGCGCACGACGCCCTGGTCGCGGAAGTAGCGCGAGGCGCGATGCGGCGGGTCGAGCTGAAGCAGTTCGAGGGCGCTGGCGCGGGCCTGACCGGCAAGCAGGGCGGCGAAGCGATGTACGGCGGTGGTGTGCTCGAGGGTGCGCAGCAGCTGGCGGCTGCGCCTGCCCGAGACGTTGCGCCAGCCGGGGGGCGAGGCCGGGTCGAGCAGCCGCGCGCTCCAGCGCCTGCGCGCGAGTCCGGCGGCGGAGCGGTCGCGGCGGGCGAGCAGGGTCAGCCCGCAGTCGCTCGCGACCAGGCGGCCGGAGACACGGGCGGCGAGGCCGGCGCGCTCGAGGACGCCGGCCAACTGCGAGACGCGCCCGGCCGAGATCCCCAGCAACCCGCCGAGGTGGGCGGGCGCAATCCAGGGCCAGTCCGAGAGGAGGTCGAGCACGCGCTTCTCCGCCGGGGAGAGCCGCGATGGGAGCGTCCAGAGCGGGGCGGCGCGCAGCGCCGTCTCGCGGACGTCGCGCGGGACGGTGGCGCGCGCCAGCGGTTCCTCGCCGGGCCACGTGCCGCCGTCGGGGACGTAGGAGAGGACTTCCGTGAGCGACAGCAGCGGCGAGCCCGAGGCCGTGCGCCAGACGCGCGCGTCCCGGTCGGAGACGGCCGCGTCGTCTTCCAGCGCGAGGAAGGCGGGGGCGGAGGCGCGCGCCATCAACCGCGCCGTGTGGCGCAGGCGCACCCCGTCGGGCACGAGCAGCAGATACGCCCCCGGGCGCGGCCCCTCGCGCAGCCGCCAGAGGCGCTTGGCGAAGGCCGTGCGCTCGGCGGTGCCGCCCTGACGGACGACGAAGAAGGTGCGGCCATCCGGGAGCCGTACGGCGGCGTCCATGGGCGCCGCCCGGTACCAGCGGAAGCGCAGCGGCCACTCTCCGGCGGCGACCGCGGCGGTCAGGCGGTAGATCGCGCCCACGCCGTCGAGCCGCTCCAGCAGCAGCTTCCGCCAGTGCGCGGTGAGCGGGCGCGAGCGCAGCAGGTCACCGGGGTGCTCGCCCTCCAGGTCCGCGAGCCGGCGCAGTCCGGCGTAGGTGAGGTGGTAGCGCTGTGTCTGCCTGATCAGCGCCGAGGCGTGGGGAAGCGGGGCGACGAGCCCCGCCTCCTCCAGATTCCGGCAGGCCGCGTAGACCGCACCCCGCGACCAGCCGGAGATCGCGGCAGCCTCCAGCCGGTCGAGGAAGGGAGCCTCCCCGAGCAGCCGCAGCAGGTCGCGCCCCGCGCTCACGCGGCATCGTTCCCGGAGCCGCCGGTCGGCGGCTGGAAGTGCTTGCTGCGCTGGTCTCTGCCACGCGGCGGGGCGGAGCGGGTGCCGCCGCCGTCACCCGGTGCTGCCCCGGCCTCCGCCTGCTTCCTGCGCTGCTCGGCCTGCTTGCGCTCCTCCTCGCGCTTCTTGCGCTCCTCGAGCCACGCGTCTATGCGGCGCCGGCCTTCCGCCCGGCGGGCGGCGACCTCCTCCTCGGTGAGCAGGTAGGAGGCCGCCTCGGCGCGGATGCGCGCGGCCGTCTCGGGGTCGCCGTCATCCGGCTTGCGCACGGCCATCGAGAAGGTCGGGGTGCGCTCGCTCCCGACCGTCGCGCGCACGTAGGCGTGGTGCACGGGCAGGGAAACGATGTCCTCCTCGGAGACGCGGTCGCGGTCCAGCTCCCAGACGAGCTGGCGCGCGTCGGAGCCCGCTACCTGGAAGACGGCGAGGCAGCCGATGTTGGCGAGCAGGGTCTCGCGCATCGTCG
>VXOS01000136.1 GCA_009839925.1 Chloroflexota bacterium | reverse complement strand
GGCCGGCGCCCTCGGGGCGCTCGGACTGGTGGCCGCTGCCGGAGATCTGGGCGGCGAGGCGTGCGGCGGCCGCTTCCTCCTCGGCCTCCTGCTCCTCGCGCACGGAGTTGTAGCACGCGGAGCAGAAGACGGGCCGGTCCCCTCGAGGCAGGAATGGCACCTCGGTCATCTGCTGGCACTTGGCGCAGGTGGCGACGTGGAGCTGGCGCGGGGTGCGGCCGCCCCAGGAGACGTAGGTGCCGTAGCTGGGGGCGAGTTCGCGGTCCTCGGGGCGCATCGCCTTGCGGTTGGCCCGGCAGGCGGGGCAGCGCACGGGGTCGTGCTGCAGGCCCTTGCTGGCGTAGAACTCCTGCTCGCCGGCGGTGAAGACGAAACTCGCGCCGCAGTCGCGGCAGATCAGCTCACGGTCGCTTGGCACTGGCTTCTCCTCTGCTCACGCCCGATGCCCTCGCCCGCGACGCGCCGGTCGCGCTCGCGATGCGGCCTTTGTGGTGAGGGGCCGGAATCGGGGCGCCTTCAGTATACGGCTCGCCGCGGAATCGCGGGCGCGGCGAGCGCCTCGAGGGCTCAGTCCGCGCCCTGCGCGGCCTTCAACTGAGCGGCGAGGCGGCTCTTGCGCCGTGCGGCGGCGTTGCGGTGAATCACGTTGCGCTTCGCGGCGCGGTCGAGGGCGGACTGGGCGCTGCGCACGTAGTCCGCGGCGTCGGGATCGCCGTCCATGATCGCCTCGCGGGCGTCGCGCACGCGGCGCGAGGCGCTGGTGCGCAACGGGCGGTTGCGAGCGGCACGCCGCTCGTTCTGCCGGACCCGCTTCTTCGCCTGGTTCGAATGCGCCACCGTTGCTCCTCTGTGACTCGCGATGCTCAACGTTAGCGCCGATGCGCGCGAGCGTCTATCAGCGGCCGCGGCCGGGATCCGGGCCAGCCTCGCTACAGCACCTCGTAGGCCCACAGCTCGTGCCAGATGTCCGGCTCGCCGTCCGGCATCGCCTGGAACGGCTCGCTGCGTTGGAGCAGGCGCCACTTCCCGGCCGCCTCGAGCGCGGATTGCCTGACGTCGAACCCGCCCTCGGTGTAGTAGTCCGTCCGCATCGAGAACACGACCGCTCCGCCTGCCCTCGTGACCCGGACCAGCTCGTCCAGCGCCTCCGGGGGAGCGTGGCCGAACGTCAGCACGCCGATGCACGTCACGCCGGCGAACGCGTCGGTATCGAGGGACAACGGCTGCCCCAGCTCCCCGATCACGAGCTGCTCGTAGACCGACTTCTGCTCTGCCTGCGCCAGCATCCCCGGCGACATGTCCAGCGCCGTGATGCGCTCGAAGCCAACGCGGTTCAGCTCCTCGCCAACCATCCCCGTGCCGGCGCCGGCATCGAGCACCGGCGCCGACTTGTCCGCGATGTACGTCGCCAGCAGCTCGGCCCCGCCCCGGGGCGCGTTGTACCCGAGCGCATCCAGGTCCGCGTCGTACTCCGTCGACCAGCGGTTGTACTCGCTGGTCAGCTCAGCCGAGTCGCTGGAGGCGTAGACCCGCTGGATCCGCTCGGTGCTGGCCTTCTTGCCTGTCATCTGAACCTCCGACCCGCCTCGCACGATGCACGACGCCGCCGGTCGGCGGCAACGTGGCGCGCTCGATGGCCCGCCGGGCCGCCGGCGTGGGAAGATGGCTCGCGATGGTCTCAGCGTCGCCCGGAGGCGAACTAACGAGGCGTCTGCTCCGGATCCTGCGCCGGGGACTGACGCCGCGAACCGCCGCCGGGGCGGCCGGGATCGTCGCCGGCGGCTTCATCGCCTCGAGGCTGCTCGGGCTGCTCCGCTCCGTCGCGATCGCCGACGCCTTCGGCACCGAACCCGAGCTTGGGGCCTACTGGGTCGCCTTCCGGGTGCCCGACGCGATCTTCCAGTTGCTCGCGGGCGCCACCCTCTCGGCCGCCTTCATCCCCACCTTCAGCCGCGTCGTGCTGCGCGAGAGCGAGGAGGAGGGCTGGTGGCTCGCCTCCAGCGTGCTCAACCTGATCGCCCTCGCCACCTTCGTCGCCGCGGCGATCGGCTTCCTGCTCGCGCCGCTGATCGTCCCGCTGCTCGCGCCCGGGCTGGGCGAGGCAAGCGGGCGCGAGACCGAGCTGCAGGCGCTTGCCGTTGAGCTGACGCGGCTGATGCTGATCTCGCCGTTGCTGTTCGGCATCTCGGGCATGTTGACCGGCATCCTCAACGCGCGGCAGCACTTCCTGGCTCCGGCGATTGCGCCCTCCCTCTACAACCTCGGGATCATCTTCGGCGCCCTGGTCCTGGCGGAGCGCTGGGGGGTGCACGGCCTCGCCTGGGGCGTGGTGATCGGGGCCAGCGGACACCTGCTGGTCCAGCTGCCCGCGCTGCGCACGGTGGGCATGCGCTGGCGGCCGGCGGTCGATGTCGCCTCGGCGGGGGTGCGCGAGGTGCTGCGGCTGATGGGGCCGCGCGTGATCGGGCTGGCGGCCGCGCAGGTGAACCTGGTGGTGGTGATCTTCTTCGCCTCGTTCATCTCGGACGAGGCGATCAGCGCGGTTAACTTCGCCTTCCTCGTGATGCTGCTGCCCGTGGGCGTGATCGGGATGGCGATCTCGACGGCGGCCTTCCCGCAGCTCTCGCAGCAGGCTGCGCGGGAGGACATTGCGAGCCTGCGCAGCTCGCTCGACGCGACGCTGCGGATGATCCTCTTCCTCGCGATCCCCGCCTCGGCCGGCCTCGTCCTGCTCGCCCAGCCGGGCGTACGGCTGCTGCTGCAGCGCGGCGCCTTCGACGCGGCCTCGACGAACC
Organism: Chloroflexota bacterium; assembly: GCA_009839925.1. Lineage (GTDB taxonomy): Bacteria > Chloroflexota > Dehalococcoidia > UBA2979 > UBA2979 > VXMT01. The sequence continues at coordinate 3,776 of VXOS01000136.1, read as the reverse complement.
TCGTCGTCGAGGCGCTGACGATCTACGCGGTCGCGGTCTGGGCGCATGCGGCGATCGAGATCCTCAGCCGTGGCTTCTACGCGCTCTCCGACACGCGCACGCCGGTGACGTTCGCGCTGGTCGGGATGCTGATCAACGTCGCGCTCTGCGCCGCCCTGGTGGAGCCGCTCGGCATTCGCGGGCTGGCGGCGGCGGCCTCCGTCGCGGCGATCGTGGAGCTGCTGTTGTTGCTCCGGGCGCTGCGCGGCCGCCTCGAGGGGTTCGACGCCGCGGCGCTGATGGCTTCGGTCTGGCGGACGGCGCTGGCGACGCTGGTCATGGTGCTGACGCTGATCCTGTTGCTGATCCTGCTGCGCGCGGCGGGCGCCGACCCGGAGGAGCTGCTGGGCTCGCTGGTGCTGACCGCCGCCTGCGGACTCGCCGGGTTGCTCGCCTTTCTCGCCTCCGCCGCGGTGCTCGGCAGCCGCGAGTACCAGGCAGGCACGCGCTGGCTGGCGGGAATGCGCGGCGGCGGCGAGTAGCAGCCCTTGCCGCGCGCTGCGATACTGCGAGGCAGCGGCCCGCGGCCCGACGGCGACAGTGAGGAACCGGGACACTCGATGCGCGCGACGATCTTCGAAGAGCCCGGCAAGATCTCCGTCCAGGATCGTCCCACCCCCCAGGCCGGGCCCGGCGAGGTGCGGCTGCGCACCGCCGCATCCTCCCTCTGCGCCTCGGACGTGCGCGTCTACAGGGGCGAGAAGCACGCCCGCCCCGGCGTCATCCCCGGCCACGAGATCGCCGGCGTCGTCGACCAGGTTGGCGAGGGCGTCGCGGACGTCGCCGAGGGCGACCGCGTGGTGATCTGCCCGATCGTCTCCTGCGGACGCTGCCGCTTCTGCCAGACGGGCAAGCGCAACCGCTGCACCAACCGCCAGACGCTCGGCTACGACATCGACGGAGGGTTCGCGGAGTCGCTGCTGGTGCCCGCCGAGATCGTGGGGCGCGGGCAGGTGATCGGCGCGCCGGACCAGCTGCCGCTGGACGTGGCCGCGCTGACCGAGCCGGCCGCCTGCGTCACGGCCTCGCTCGAGCTGTGCGCGACCGGCATCGGGAGCTCGCTCGCGATCATTGGAGCGGGACCGATGGGGCTGCTGCACGTGCTGCTCGCGCGCGCGGCCGGGGCCGCGCCGATCATCGTGACCGAGCCGCTCGCGGAGCGGCGCGCGATCGCGGCGCGCTGGGGCGCCGACCTCGTACTCGACCCCGCGAACGACGATGTGACCGGGGCGGTGCGGGACGCGACCGGCGGAGCGGGCGCCGACGGCGTCGTGCTGTCGGTGGGCGTCTCCGCGCTCGTCGGGCCCGCGCTGGAGCTGGTGCGGCCGCAGGGCGTGGTCAACCTCTTCGCCGGCTTCCCACCCGGCGAGGACGTGCCCTTCGACCCGAACCTCGTGCACTACGGGGAGGTGATCCTGACCGGCTCGCAGAACGCCACGAGCGATCAGTACCGCCGCACGGTGGAGCTGCTGCCCCACGTCGCACACATCGATGAGGTCGTGACAAACCGCTACGGGATCGAGCACGCGCCGCAGGCCTACGCCTCGAGGCTGGCGATGGAGGGGCTGAAGTCGCTCGTGGAATTCCCGGGCGTCGATAGCGCGTAGCGGTGTTGCGCGGGTGGTTTCGCCGCTCTGACAGGAACACGTCGCGGCGCGGCGAGAGCGAGATCGCGTCCGTGGCCGAAGGCGCCGCGGCGCTACCGAACACGCTTGGCAGCTGGCTGCGTGAGCACCGGGTCGCCGCCGGCTTCGAGCTCGAGCAGGCAGCCGAAGAGACGCGGATCAGCTACGGCTACCTCGACGCCATCGAGGCCGACCGCTTCGACGTGCTGCCCGCGCCGGTCTACGTGCGCGGGTTCGTCCGCCTCTATGCCCGGTTCCTCGGCATCGACCCGGAGGATGCGGTCGAGCGGTTGCCCGACAACCTGCCGGAGCCGCCCGGCCTCGATCCGCTGCCCGGCTTGCGGCTGCGCGAGGGCGTGGGCGTGCTGCCCGTCGTGGGGCGGCGCTGGGTCTTGCTCGCGGCGTTGGCGGCGATCGTCCTCGTCGCGGCTTTCATCTTCGGCGTGCCCAACATCGACCTTCCCGGCGCGGACGACGGGGCCGGGGGCGACGGGTCGGTGGCCCCCGCGTCGCCCACCGCCGACGGCGCGGCGCCGCCCTTGGCAGAGCAGATGCCGGACCTGAGCGGCCTCACACAGGCCGAGGCGGAGCAGCGTGTTCGCGACCTCGGCGCCGAGTGGGTGGTGATCGAGGTTCCAAGCAGCGAGGCGGAGCCCGGCGATGTCTTCGCCCAGACGCCGGCGCCGGGCGAGGTGCTGGAGGCCGGCCAGGGGGTCACGCTGGTGGTTGCCAGGGAACCCGAGTAGGCCGCCGGCGTGCGCTATCACCTCGTCACCCTCGGCTGCGCCAAGAACACCGTCGACTCGATGCGGCTCGAGCGCGCGCTGCGCCACGCCCGGCACCAGGCGACGGCGTCCGTAGACGAGGCCGAGCTGCTGCTCGTCAACACCTGCGGCTTCATCGACGACGCGAAGGACGAATCGCTCGAGGTGATCGCCGAGCTGGACGCGGAGCGGCGACCGGACCAGCAGCTCTACGTGCTCGGCTGCCTCACGCAGATCGCGGAGCAGGAGGTGCGCCGCGCCGTGCCCGCCGTCGACGCCACGTTCGGCGTCGAGGCCTGGGACGCAGTCGCCGCCTCGCTCGGTCCGGGGTCGCCGGGCTTCGACATCCCGCAGCCGGCGCTGCTGGCAACGGGGCCGAGCGCCTACCTGAAGATCTCGGACGGCTGCGACCGGCCCTGCACCTTCTGCATCATCCCGACGATCAAGGGTCGCATGCACTCGGAGCCGGACGACTGGCTGATCGCGGAGGCGCGGGCCCTTGCAGCATCGGGCGTGCGCGAGCTGGTGCTGGTCGCGCAGGACTCGACGGCGTACGGCGAGGACCGCGCGCAACGCGACGGGCTGGCCGCGCTGCTGGAGCGGCTCGCCGAGGCGGTCCCGGAGGTGCGCTGGTTGCGCCTGATGTACGCCTACCCCGGCCGCGTCACGCCGCGCCTCGCGGAGACGATGGCGCGATTGCCGAACGTCACCCCCTACCTCGACATGCCGCTGCAGCACGGATCGCCGAGCGTGCTGCGCCGCATGCGGCGGCCGAGCCTGCGCGTCGCCCGGCGCAGCCTGGCGACGCTGCGCGAGGCGATGCCCGACGCCGCGCTGCGCACGACCTTCATCGTCGGCTTCCCCGGCGAGACGGAGGAGGAGTTCGAGGAGCTGTTCGACTTCGTCGAGGAGCAGCGCTTCGACCACGTCGGCGCGTTCACCTACTCGCCGCAGACCGGCACGCCGGCGGCGGAGCTCGGCGAGCCCGTGCCGCACGAGCTCGCGGCGGAACGCTACGGCCGGCTCATGGAGCTCGCCCAGCAGATCTCGATGGAGCGCAACCGCGAGCTCGTCGGCAGCGAGCTGGAGGTGCTGATCGAGTCGGACGAGCCGAGCGAGCAGGAGGACGGCTCGCGCTTCGTCGTCGGTCGCAGCTACCGCGACGCGCCCGAGGTCGATGGCCTCGCCTTCGTGCGGGGCGAGTACGCCTCCGGCGAGTTCGTGCGCGTGCGCGTCGACACCGCCCTCCCCTACGACCTGGTCTGCACCCCGCTCGCGTAGCGAGCCGCCCGGAAGCACCTGCCACGCCATTCCGGACGAGCGGGCGCTGCGCGCCGCTCTCCCCACC
>VXOS01000006.1:43197-46228 GCA_009839925.1 Chloroflexota bacterium | reverse complement strand
ACCCCTTTTTTTTCCCCCCCCCCCCCCCCCACCCCCCTTTCCTCACCGTCGCGTGGGGTCGTCTTTGTTTATACGCGACCGGGGGAGCGGGGGCGGAGGCCTAGTACGCCCCCTGCGCCTCGAAGATGCGGCGGGGGTTGCCGATGGTCATCGTCTCGATCTGCTCCTCGGGGACGCCGAGGCGGCGCAGGCCGGGGACCACGACGTTGGGGATGGTGAGGAAGTTCGCCTCCGGCAGCGCCTGGTCGAGGATCTCTCGAGGCACGCCCTGCATGTGCGGCGAGGTGTCGTGGCTGAGCACCATGCGGTCGGCGTAGCCGCGCTCGCAGAGCTTCGCGATCGTCTCGATCCGCTCCTCGGTGGTTGCGTTGAGGCCGGATCCGAAGCGGTCCATTCCGATCGTGCTGCCGCGTTCCATCAGGCCGCTCAGATAATCGAGGTCTGTCGAGTCGCCGGAGTGACCGACCACGACGCGAGAGAGGTCGACGCCCTCGGCGGCGAAGACGCGCTGCTGGTCGTTGCCGGATCCGGCGAACGGGTTGCTGTGCGTCATGATCGGGACGCCGCTCGCGCGGTGCGCGAGGGCGATCGCACGCAGCTGCAGCTCGTCGTCCGGTTCGTACTCCTCGGTGGCGATCTTGAGCGCGCCCGCGCGGATCGAGGTGCCGGCGATACCGACGTTGATGTCGTGCAGGTACAGCTCGACGACCCGGTCCGGCGTCTTGCGGCGGAAGTAGTTCGGCACCCGCAGGTGCACACCGGTGGCGGCGATCACCTGCAGCTCCGTGCGCTCGGCGACCTCGGCCATCAGGCGGATGTCACGCGCGAGGTCGAAGGTCGTGACGTCCACGATTGTGTCTACGCCGGCCGCGCGCGCCTCCTCGCAGAAGGCCGCGGCGGCGGCGACCTCGGCCTCCCGGTCGAAGAGCTGCGGGTAGTTGTCGTAGAGCGCGGGCGTCTGGAGGAAGAGGTGCTCGTGCATGAGCGTGAAGCCGAGGGCGCTCGTCTCCAGCTCGCCGCGCAGGGTCGGGATTATCGCCATGCCGTGCTCCTCCGCTCGCGAGGGCATCGTAGCCGCTCCTCGTTCCTGCGGCGGCGCGCCGTATGATTCGGGCGACTTCGGGAGAGGATGCGGGGAGGGACTGACATGCCGATTGACGGGTTCGAGGCCGGGCTCAAGGTGCGGCGCGAGGTGCTGGGCGACGAGTACGTGGACCGCGCATTCGAGGGCGTCACGGACTTCGATCGCGAGTTCCAGGAGTTCGTGACCGCGGTCGCCTGGGGCCAGGTCTGGACGCGCGACGGGCTGAGCCGCCGCGACCGCAGCCTGCTCAACCTCGGGATGCTCGCCGCCGCCGGCAAGACGACCGAGCTGGCGACGCACATCCGCGCGGGCCTCGGCAACGGCCTCACGCCGGCGGAGATCTCCGAGATTATCCGGCAGGTCGCGGTCTACTGCGGCGCCCCCGCCGCACTCGAGGCGATGCGCATCGCCAAGCAAGTGCTGCGCGACCAGGGCATCGACGCGTGACCGCCCCCGCCCCCGGCACGACCGCGATCACCGGCGTCACGCTGATCGACGGCACGGGCGCCGACCCGCTGCCCGGCGCGAGCCTCGTGGTCGAGGACGGGCGGATCGCAAGCGTCGGCTGCCTCGACACACTGCCGCGGGACGCCGAGGTGATCGACGCCTCCGGGGCGACGCTGCTGCCGGGACTGATCGACTCGCACGTGCACCTCTACAGCTCCTGGAAGTCGATGCAGCAGCGCGCGCTGACGCCGCCGACCCTCGCGACCTTCGAGGCGGCGCAGAACGCCCTCGCCACCCTCGACGCGGGGTTCACCGCCGTGCGCGAGGCGTCCGGATCGCCTGCGGGCTTCAAGCTCGCGATCGAGCGCGGGCTGATCCCCGGGCCGCGCATGCGCATCGCCGTCGCCGCGCTCTCGCAGACCGGCGGGCACGGCGACGGTCGGCTGCCGAGCGGGGTGCGCTTCTGGCGGCAGTGGGGCCCGGAGTGGATCGAGACGATCTGCGACGGCCCCGAGGAGGTGCGCAAGACCGTGCGCGGCGTGCTCCGCCTCGGCGCGGACTTCGTCAAGCTGCACGCCACCGGCGGCGTCATGTCGCCCTCGGACGAGCCGGGCTCGCCGCAGTTCACCGAGGAGGAGATCGCCGTGATGGTCTACGAGGCGCGCATGGTCGGGAAGACCTGCATGGCGCACGCACAGGCCACCGAGGGCATCAAGAACGCCGTCCGCGCCGGCGTCGAGTCGATCGAGCACGGCTTCTACCTCGACGACGAGGCGATCGCGATGATGATCGAGCGGGACGCCTTCCTGGTGCCGACGATCCATGCGCCTCGCAGCATCGTGCTGCGCGAGGAGGCGACGCCGGAGTCCGTGCTGCCGCAGTCGCTGCGCAAGGCCCACGAGGTGATCGACGCGAACGCGGAGAGCTTCCGTGCGGCGCACGAGGCGGGCGTGCGGATCGCGATGGGCACGGACGTCGGCGTCGGCGTGCACGGCACGAACGCCTGGGAGCTGGAGCTGATGACGCAGCACGGCATGACGCCCATGGAGTCGATCGTCGCGACGACGAAGACCGCCTCCGAGTGCATCCACATGGCGGACGAGATCGGCACGCTCGAGGCGGGCAAGCTCGCCGACCTGATCGTCGTCGACGGCGACCCGCTCGAGGACGTCACGCTGCTGCAGGACACGGAGCGGCTGCGGCTGATCATGCAGGGCGGCCGGGTGCACAAGGACACGCTCGCGGCCTGACGCGAGCGGCGGCAGTCGCGAGGGGAGTCCCCGGTGACCGCGTCCTCGGCGGACCTCGTCCTGCTCTTCGACGTCGACCACACGCTGATCGACGGCGCCGCGGTGAAGGCCGGGCTGGACGCGGCGATTGAGGCGGCCGTCGGCGCCCCCGGCGCGCCGCCCGCCGGGGGGGAGTGATGGGCCGGTCTGATATAAAAATATAACGAATGCGACCAAATTAAGAGGGTAGATGAGGGTGGGGGCCGGATAA
>VXOS01000006.1:0-43187 GCA_009839925.1 Chloroflexota bacterium | reverse complement strand
CTCTCCCACCCCCACCACCCCCCGCCCCCCGGGGCGGGGGGGTGGGCGGGGGGGGCCGGGGCGCCGGGCGCGGGGGCCGGCGCCGCCGGCGCGCGGCGCTTCTGGGAGGCGTACGAGGCCGTCCGCGCCGACCTCGGCTACGTCGACCTGCCCGAGACGATCGAGCGCCTCGCACGCGAGTCCGGTGAAGCCTCGCTCGGCGCGGTACTGACCGGCGCGGTGCTGGGCCTGGACTACGCGGGCTGCCTCTTCCCCGGCGCGCTCGAGGCCGTCGAGCACGCGGGGGGCCTGGGCCTGCCGGTGATCGCCTCGGACGGCGACGAGCGCTACCAGCACCACAAGATCCAGACCTCCGGCCTCGAGGCCGCGTTCGAGGGCAGGGTGCTGATCTTCGAGCACAAGGAGCAGGAGCTGGAGACGATCCGCGCGCGCTACCCCGCGCGCCGCTACGCGCTGATCGACGACAAGCCCGGCATCCTCACGGCGGTGAAGTCCGCCCTCGGCGACACGGTGACGACGGTGCTGGTGGAGCAGGGCCCGTACGCCCTCGAGGCCGCCGAGGGCGAGCCGCCGGACGTGCGTCTGCCCTCGATTGCCGCGTTCGCCGGGCTGGATGCGGCGGCGCTGGGCGCGGAGTGAGATCGCGACGAGGCAGGAGGCCGGAGATGGATGCGAGCGAACGATTCCCGATCAGCCTCGGCGAGGCGATCTTCTCGCTGCGGGCGATCCGCCGCGTCAGGCCCGATCCGATCCCCGAGGCCGACCTGCGCGACATCCTCACTGCGGCGATACAGGCGCCCAACGGCGGCAACGCCCAGCCCTGGCACTTCCTCGTCGTGCGCGACTCCGGCACCCGCGCGCGCCTCGGGGAGCTCTACCGCGAGGCGTGGTGGGCGAAGCGCGCCGATCAGGGCATCCACGGCCCCGAGGACATCGACCGCTCGAACCGGACCATGGTCTCGGCGATGCGGCTCGCCGACGAGTTCGGCGAGGCGCCCGTCGTCGTGCTGGTCTGCGCGACCGAGCAGGGAGCGAACGCGATGGGGTCGGTGATTCCCTCGGCGCAGAACCTGCTGCTCGCCGCCCGCGCGCTCGGCATCGGCGGCACGATCACGACGCTGCACGCCGTGGTTGATGAGCGTGCGAAGGAGCTGCTCGGAATCCCCGGGGAGGCCCAGATCGTCTACGCCGTGCCGCTCGGCTACCCGAAGGGCGCCTTTGGCCCCGTCACGCGCAAGCCACTCGCCGAGGTCGCCTCGGTCGACCGCTGGGGCGACTCGATCGGGTAGCGGGGGGCCGCCAGCGATAGCGCTCGCGGTCAGCCCTCAGCGCGCTCGGCGCAGCTCGGGCGAGACGGCGGTGATGGCGATCGTCAGGGCGGCGAGCAGCAGGCCCGAGATGGCCGTGGTCGTCACGACGCCCAGCGACGAGGCAGCGGCGCCCTGCACGAGCGTCGCGCCCGGCAGGACGCCGATCGAAATCATGAGCACGCCCAGCAGCCGCCCGCGCGCCTCGGGCGGCGAGAGCAGCATCGTCACCGTGCTCTGCATCACGCCGAATCCCGAACCCCCCAGACCGGCGAAGAAGATCAGCAGCAGCGCGAGTGCGAACCCCCCACTGACCGCGAACGCGGCGAGCCCCAGCCCGAACAGCACCGTCGCCATCAGGTAGAGCATGCCCTTCCAGTGGAAGTCGCCCCACGAGGCGATCGCGAGGGCGGCGGTCAGCGCCCCCAGCCCGTGGACGCCGACGATCAGTCCCAGCCCCGCCGCGCCGACGTCGAAGACCTCCTCCGCGAAGACGGGCAGGAATCCGAGGACTACCGGCCAGCCGAGCATGTTGGCCAGCACCGTGACCAGCAGCAGGGCGCGCAGCGCGGGGTTCGTGACGGCGTAACGGAACCCGTGCGCGATCTCGGCCGGCGCCGCGGTCACGGCGGAGCGAGGGCCGCGGCGAGCGTCCTGCACGCGGAGCAGGGGCCACGATGCGGGCAGGTACCAGGCGAGGCAGAACCAGAGCGCGACATCCGCGCCGAACGTCGCGATCAGCGCACCCGCCGCCGCGGGAACGACCATGCGGCTGCCCAGCATCCCCGCGGTCGTGACCGCGTTCGCGCTCGAGACCCGTCGCTCGCCCACGAGGTCGATCGTGAGCGTGAACCGTGTCGGCATCAGCGGCTGCGTGGTCAGGCCGAGGAGCGCCGTGGCCACGACGATGTGCCAGTACTCCGCCCGATCCAGCGTCACGAGCGAGGCGATCACCACCCCGGTGGCGAGCCCGAGCGACTGCGCGCCGATGAGCAGGCGCGGACGGTGGAGGCGGTCCGCGAGCAGGCCGCCGACCGGACCGAGCAGCATCGGCGTCAACCCGGCCGCCGCCGCCGCTGAAACCGCGAACTCCGAGCGCGTGATGTCGAAGGCCAGCCAGATCAGCACGACGTTCTGCCCCCACCACGCGCTCCAGGCGAAGAGAGTGCTCAACCACAGCGCCCGAAAGTCCGGGTAGGCGAGCAGCGACTCGAGCGTGTTGGCGACGAGCGGGTGGCGGGCGGGAGCGGTCAGGAGGCGCATGCGCTGCGCGCCCGCCGGCCGCTACGAGTGCGCGCGGAGGAAGGCGCGGATCTCCTCGAGGGTGGCCGGGAGGTTGGCCGGGGCGCGGCAGTCGACGGCGAGGCAATGGGCGTGGGGGGCCTCGTCGCAGATCCGCTCGGCGATCGAGGTGGGGTGGAACGGGTCGCTGCCGGGCAGGATCAGCAGCGGCGCCGGGCAGCCGCGCAGCCACTCCTCGCGGACCGTGAAGTAAGGCGGGTCGTCCGGCCAGTAGGCGTCGCCGACCCGCTCGACCGTCGCGACGTAGTCCTCGGGCGGCATCGCCGTGAGCGCGTCGCGGAAGCCGGGGTCGGCCTCGATGCGGCGGGAGAACGGCCCGCCGTCGTTGTTGGTGACGAACTGCGGATCCTCGAGGGCGCTCGCGACCACGGCCGCCATGCCCTCGGCGCGCGCGAGTGCGACCGTCGGGCGGAACATGTCCATGAACGTCTCGCGCGAGTTCGTGTGGTCGATGCCCACCGGGTTCTGCCCGATCCCCGAGGCGACGCGCTCGGGCGCATCGCGGACCATGCGCAGCAGGTAGGCGACGCCGATGCAGCCGCCCATCACGTGCGCGCGCTCGACGCCGAGCGCGTCGAGGACGGCGAGCTGGTCGCCGAGTGCGAGCTCGTAGGAGAACTCGAGCGGTGCGTCCCAGCTCTCCCCGGCGTGGCGCTGGTCCATGCCGATCACCATGCGCTCGTCCGCGAACTCACGCGTCGGGTCGATCTCGCCGCGGTGCCAGAAGCCGATCTCGGAGCGCACCCCGCCCGGCGCGATCAGCAGCAGCGGCGTGGCGCCGTCCTCCGGCCCCCAGGTCTGGTAGTGGATGCGTGCGCCATCGGGGCGCTCGACGAACGGCATGCGCCTCCTAGCTGCGCGGCAGGCCGAGGCCGCGCGTGGCGATGATCGTGCGCTGGATCTCCGACGAGCCGCCGGCGATCGTGCGCGAGATCGTCGTCACGTAGCGCAGCGTGAACAGGCCCATCGAGGGCGTTCGCTCGTCCTCGGGATCCCAGAGGTTCGAGTAGAGCCCGAACACCTTCGCCCCGGTGCGCGCCGTGCGCTGGTCCAGCTCGACCATGAACATGCGCGAGGTCGAGGCCTCGTAGTTCGGGATCATCCCCGCGTTCTGGATCGAGATCACGCGGAACGAGAAGTTCTGGCAGACCTCCGTCTCGATGAAGCGGTCGGCGACCTCGTGGCGCAGCGTGCCGACGCGGCGCGCGTAGGCGCTGGCCGGGCCCGAGGTGGCGTCGCGCACCAGGCGGCGGATGTAGCGGCGGATGCGCACGGCCTCTGAGATGTTCGAGCGCTCGAAGTCCAGCAGCGTCATGCCGACGTACCAGCCGCGGTTCTCCTCGCCGAGGACGTTGCTGGCGGGGACGCGCACGTTCTCGAAGAAGGTCTCGTTGAAGCCGTGCTCCCAGGCCATGTTGATCAGCGGCCGCACGCTGAGGCCCGGCGTGTGGATGTCGTCGATCAGCATGAAGCTGATGCCTCGGTGCTTCGGCGCGTCCGGGTCGGTGCGCACGAGCGCGAACAGCGCGTCGGCGTGGTGTGCGTTGGAGGTCCAGATCTTCTGCCCGTTGATCACGAACTCGTCGCCGTCGCGCACGGCGCGCGTGGCGAGCGAGGCGAGGTCGGAGCCGGCGCCCGGCTCGGAGTAGCCCTGCGCCCAGAGGAACTCGCCGCTGAGGATGCCGGGCAGGTAGGCCGACTTCTGCTCCTCGGAACCGTGCACGATGATCGTCGGGCCGAGCATGCTGACGCCCTGCCCGCCGACGTCGGGCGCTGCCGCCTCGGCGACCTCCTGCTTGAAGATGAACTGCTCCATCGAGCTGAGGCCGCCGCCGCCGTACTCCTCCGGCCAGTGCGGCGCGAACCAGCCGCGCTCGGCGAGCGCCTCGGTCCACTCGGTGGCCGCGGCCACGCGCTCCGGCTCGCCGGAGGCGCGATCCGCGACCCAGCCGCCCTCGGGGCCGTGCTCGATGCCGAGGCGCGTGCGCTCGCGGTACCACTCGGGGAGGCGCTCGTCGATCAGCTGGCGCACCTCGGCGCGGAACGCGGCCTGCTCGGTCGTGTCTTCCCAGTCCATCGTTCCTCCAGCGGTTGCGTCGGGCAGCGAGGGCGCCGCGCGGCGTGTGGCGCGGCGCGCCGGTATCTTAGCGCCTCGCAGGCTAGTGACGAGACGGCCCGGAGCGGAGGTGCGCGATGTCGATCATGATCACCGGCGGGACCGGCTTCCTGGGCTCCTACCTCGCGCGCCACCTGCTGCTCGAGAAGGGCGTCGAGGACGTCGTGCTCTTCGACCGCTACCCGGACCCGCGCAAGCTGCAGGGCATCGAGGACCGCGTCAGCGTTGTCGAGGGCGACGTGCTGGAGCCGCAGGAGCTGCTGGCGGCGCTGGACCGCCATCGCGTCGAGCGGGTGGTGCACCTCGCCTTCGGGGTGGGCGGACCGGAGCCCGAGAAGATCGTGCCCTACGCACGGGTGCAGACGATGGGCACGGCGAACGTCTTCGAGACGGCGCGGCTGCACGGCATCGTGCGCGTCGTCAACGCCAGCTCGCTCGCCGTCTACGGCCCGCACGAGTCCACCTCGCTGCACGAGGACGACCCGAAGCGGCCGGACAGCCTCTACGGGGCCTGCAAGCTGTGGAGCGAGCACCTGGCCGACGTGTACAACGACGAGCACGGCATGGAGATCGTGAGCCTGCGGCCCTGCTCCGTGTTCGGGCTGGGGCGGGCCTGGCGAGGATCGTTCGCCTCGGGGCTGGTGCACGTGCGCGATCTGCCGCACTACATGGCGCTGACCGAGCTGGCGGTGCGCGGCGAGCCGATCACGATGCCGCCGGGCTCGCAGCTGGCGGACTGGTGCTACGCCGCCGACGCGGCAGAGGCGTGGTGGCTGGCTGTCATGGCCGTGAACCCGCCGCACCGCGCCTACAACATGCGCGCCGAGCAGCGCCCGATCGGCGACTACACCGCCGAGCTGCGCCGTCTCCTCCCGGACGCCCGCATCGAGGTCAGCGAGCGCCCGGCGCACGTCGGCCAGCTGATGGACAACACCCTGATCCGCGAGGAGCTGGGCTTTGCCCCCCGCTACACCATCGAGACCGGCCTGGCGGACTACATCGAGCGCATCCGCAGCGCGCCGGACGTGACGGGGCGGTAGACTTGATCAGTTGGTCGTGAGACAGCGTCGTCTCGAAGCGATGGTTGAGGGAAGTCCAGGATGTCCGATCTAGACATTGACAAGTACACGGAACTGATGATGGAGGTAAAGCGGCGCACGGACGTGGCGCAGCTATTCCTGCGGGAGCCACAGCGGGCACTCTACAAGCCGACTGCGGTTGAGTCCGCGTGTTTGCAGATACGCATGATTCTCGAACTCGTCGCCCTCGGTTCTCTGGTGGCGAACAAAGATCGCTGGTCGAAGTCGCTGCGTGCCTTGAGGAGCGCTTGGAACGCCGGGGACATACTCAAGGAGTTGGGAAGGATAAACCCTGACTTCTATCCGAGGCCAGTTGTCGAGATCCCCGGAGAAGGCATCGTCAAGTCGGAGATCAAGGACCGCGCCGGCGACTTCCTGACAGAGGACGCCTTTGGGGAGGTGTACGGTCGCTTGGGAGGGATACTGCACGCTAGCAATCCGTTGGCGAGCCCGGTCGACTACGACGAGCACATGTCGATGGCGCATCAGTGGATGGACCAGATCATCAATCTGCTCAACTCACACACCGTGCGTGTTCTCGACAATCCGAACATGTTCTTGGTCCACATGCAGGAAGAGCGCGACGATAACGTTCACGTCTACACGTTCAGTCCGTACGAGATGCAACCGGAGGGCACCCGAACGAAGGATTGATGGCGAGGGCGCGAGCGTCTTGCAGGCGGGCCTACTGTGGCGGCCTGCGGCCCGGCAGCTCCGGATCGACACCGAGGGGCGCGAGGTTCCCGCTCGGCGCAGGCTCCTGCTCCGATGCTGAGCGCTGCTCATCCAGCGCTTCATCGCCCCAGGCGTCCTCGTCCTCGGGCGAGTTCCACTCCGTCAGCGTCGCGGCGATGGCGCGCAGGTAGCCGTCCTCGTCGCGCGGTGTGTTCCTCATGCCAGGAGCCTAGGGGCTGATCGCGGACAAGGCGTACGACCCCTGCGGTGGCTCAGAAGCCTGGATCGACGAGGACCACGTGGCACGTCCGCCAGTGGACGCGCCCGTAGGCGTAGGTCTTGATCCGCGCCCCGAAGGCGTTGTGCGCGCTGTACTCCATCCGCACGCTGTGATAGCCAGCCGCGTCGGGCTCGGAGCTGAAGCGCGTCTCGTGCGTCTGCATCGAGCCCTCGTCGTTGAGCAGCGGGCGCACCAGATCCTCCAGCGCGTCTAGGTTGCCGTCCCACGCGTTGAAGCAGTCCTCGACCGTAGGCGTTGGCGTGCGACGCGGCGTTGGCCTCGGGGTCGGTTTCGAGGTCGGCGCTACAGTGGGCTGCGCGCCCTGAGCGGGCGGCGAGTCCTCAGGCGGCGGCGAGACTGCGGCGAGGACGATGGCGAGGACAACCAGCCCGCCGAAGCCGATCGCGATCCACTTGAGAAACTTCCGCATGCTGATGCCCCCCTACGGCAGACCGGCTGGCCCGCTCGGCACGAGAGGACACGGAAGTCGAGCCGCAGGGAGGCGCGCGGGCCCCCGGCTCAGAATCGGCTTCCGTGACTTGCTCGTGCCGAGCGCGGTCCAAGGTATAGGCGGCCCCGGCCATAGTCCAGCGGGGCTATGCAGTCAGCCCCTAGTACGCCACCCCGGAGGCGGCGAGGGTGGCCTGCTCCTCCGCGCTGAGGCCGAGGATCTCGCGGTAGACGTAGTCGTTGTGTTGGCCGAGCGCCGGTGCCGGGTGCATCACCGGGCGCGCGCCGTTGACGAGCCAGGGCATCGAGAGCACCTCGATGTCGCCGAGGCGGGCGTGGTCGACGCGGGTCCACATGCCGCGCTGGCGGACGTGCGCGTCTTCGTAGAGGTCGCGCACGTTCATGCTCGGCGAGGCCGCGACGCCGAGCGACTGCAGCTCGGCGACCAGCTCCTCGCGCTTGCGGCCGCGCGCCCAGTCGGCGATCGCCGCGTCGATCGCGGGCTCCTGCGCCTTGCGCGCCTGCTGGTCCCAGCTGGCGTCGAGCCGCCAGTCGCCGATGTGCGCGGCGAGCCGCCGCCACTGCTCGTCATGCTCGACGGCGAGCACCACCCAGCCCGGCCGATCGCTGTCCTCGCACTCGTAGGAGTTGTGCGGCGCGAGCACCGGGTGGTGGTTGCCCATCGGCTCGTCGACCGTCCCCCGCAGCTGCCACTCCATGAGCTGGTCGCCGACCAGCGTCGTCCCCACCTCGGAGGCGGCGAAGTCGATCAGCACGGCGCTGTCCGAGTGGTCGCGCGCCATCAGCCCGACGATCGCCGCGAGGGCGACCGAGGTGCCGACGCGCTGGTCGAGCGGGCCGCGGTACTCGCTCGGGGTGCTCACGTCGTAGCCGCTGAGGCCGGACATGCCGGAGGTCGCGCCGAAGACGGCGGCGTAGCCGGGCATGTGCCCGTCCGGCCCCGTCTCGCCGTTGGCCGAGAGCGAAAGCATGACGATGCGCGGGTTGACCTCGATCAGCCGGTCGAAGCCGAGGCCGAGGCGCGTCACCGCGCCCGGCCGGAAGCTCTCGATGATCACGTCCGCGCCGGCGACCAGCTCGCGCACGATCTCGCGCCCGCGCTCGTGGGCGAGGTCCACCTGGACGCTCTGCTTGCCCATGTTGACCTCGTTGAAGCGGTAGCCGGTGTCGACCCAGTCGCCGTGCTTCAACTCGTCGAGCATGACGGTCTTGAGGCGGCGCGCCTTGCGGAACGGGTCGGTGCGGCCGAGGCTCTCGACCTTCACGACCTCGGCGCCGAGCGAGGCGAGGATCATGTTTCCGTAGGGCCCCGCCTGGTACCAGGTGAGGTCGACGATGCGCTTGCCCTTGAGCCAGTCGATCGGCCGCGCCGGGGTTTCGGTCTGCTCGGGCGCGGGTACGCCGGAGCGGACCGCCGGAGCGCGTTCGCCGTCGAGGGCCGCAAGCGTCTCGGCGGTGTCCGCGCCGAGCCGGGGCGCCGCCGCGCCACGCGGACCCGGCCGCCAGGCGCGGTCGTCGGCCCCGCCGTGCGCCTCGCGCACGATGTAGGGGTGGCCGGGCACGTCCCGAGGCTCGTCGTCGGGGTAGGCGACGCCGTGGAAGAAGTCACGGAAGCGCATCTGATCGGACTCGTAGATGTCCTGCATCGTGCGCACCGGTCCGCCGGGCACGCCGTGCTTGCGCAGGGCCTCGTAGACCTCGGCCTTGGTGCGCTCCTTGAGCCAGACGGCGAAGAGGTCGTTGAGCTCGCCGGTGTGCTTGATGCGGTCGTCGGCGGTCTCGCCGAGCGTGTGCGCCCACTCCGGGTCGCCGACGGCGAGGACGAGGCGCTCCCACATGTGCTGCTCGGACGGGTAGATCTCCACCCAGCCGTCGCGGCACTCGACGAGGCCGAGCACGGGGATCTGGCGTGTCGCGCGGTTGTCGATGAAGCCGTCGTTGGGCCACTTCACGATGTCCTGGCGGCTCAGCGCGATCGCCGCTTCCTGCCAGCTCAGCTCCACCACGGCCGGCTCGCGGTCGCCGGCGAGCCAGCCGAGCATCGTGAGGCCGGCCGCCGTGCCCGCGTCGAACTCGGCGACGCGGCCGGGCACGCGCACCGGCTCGCGGTCCGGGTAGCGCAGCCAGCTGAGGCCGCCGGGGAAGGCGTAGGACTCGCCGCCCGTGTGGTGCGCGGTGAGGTGCGTGGCCGCCCACTCGGCGCGCTCGCCGAAGCGCCCGAACGGCGTCACGGAGACCGCGAGGCGGCAGCGCCCGCTGCCCGGCAGCGCGTCGAAGTCCAGCCCCAGCTCGCGCCAGTGGCTCGCCGCGTGCGCGTCGATCACGATCTCGGCGCTCGCCAGCAGCCGCGCCAGCTCGTCCCGCCCCTCCGCCGTCGTCTCGTCGACGACGACGCTGCGCTTGCCGGCGTTGGCGTAGGCGAAGAGCGCGGAAGCTTCCGCGCCCGGGGCGCTGTAGCCCTCGAAGCGGGTGCGATCGCCCCCGGGCGGCTCGATGTTGGTGACCGTCGCGCCGAGGTCGGCAAGCAGCCGCCCGGCGAAGCCGATCGCGGCGCTCTCGCCGTACTCGACGGCGGTGACGCCCTCGAGGAGGGCGGGCGCGGGGACGAGCTGCTCGCTCACGCCCCGGCTCCTACTCCTGCAGCCCGACCATGCGGAAGCCATGCGTCGACGAAACCGGCTGGAACGGCGAGGGACCGACGGGCACGACCTTCTTGTCGCCTTCCCACGTCGGGTAGGGCGGCTGGTTGCCGGTCGGCAGCTGCGGGTTCCCGGTCTCGCGCGAGGGCAGCAGGATGATCGCCTGGCCCGGCGTGGTGATCTCGTTGAGCTGGTTGATCGCCTGGAAGTCGCAGACGACCTGGTACTCGCCGTCCTCGATGCGCTTGTCGATCACCTCGCCGGTGAAGGTCTGGAGGTCGCCGAGGATGTTGAACTTGCGGATCTGGACCCACATGCGCTTCAGCCAGGCGTCGTCGCCCATCCAGTTGGTGAGGAAGTTGCAGGTCCAGCCGACGCGCTGCGCACCGTAGTCGTAGGCGGCAGGCACGCCGATCTCGCGTGCGAAGTCGTCGTCCCAGTGGACGCGCTCGACGACGTCCCAGACGCCTCGCGGGTCCTGCGTGTAGGCGCCGGGGTGGCGCATGCGGAAGGCGTGATCGGACTTGCCGGTGCGCGCGTAGGGGCCGCCCCAGCCCATCTCCCAGGCGACGCCGTCGGTGACGCGGAAGGGGCCGCGCACCATCTCGCCGAGGCTGTCGCCGATCTGCACGTCCTCCCAGTAGCGGGGCTCCGGTCCGCGCCAGGTCTCGCGCGCGTAGGCCTCGTCGATCTCGGCCAGCTCCTCGTCGCTCCAGACGCGGGACTCGCGGAAGACGGACTTGCGCTCGCGCGCGGCGTCGCGCTCGGTGCGCATGCGCCAGCCGAGCATCTTCGCGACGACCTCGTGGCGCTGGTTGCGGAACAGCGTCTCGACCATCTGCAGGATCTGGCGGCTGCCGGTGAACTTGCCGTCCTTCTCGTAGAAGCCGGCTTCGTAGGTGACCTTGTGGATGGTGTCGCCGGCGAGCATGGGCGCGTACCACTCGAAGTCGCGGCCGGCGAACATGCCGTGGACGCCGGGCAGGGCGCCGCCACGGCCGGCCTCGCGCTCCTCGGGAGTGATGTCGCGGCCCTCCGGCTCGCCGGTGGCGAGCAGGATGCCGGGAGGCGCGACGGTGTCGCCCCAGCGGCTTGCGCGGGCGTGGTCGGCGTCGACGTAGAGCGGGTTGAGGTCGCCGGTGGCGATCGAGTAGCCGCGAGCGGCGTCGGCGTTGATCTGGGTGTACTTGCCGCGGTCGTCGCGCTTCGCGGGAATGCCGACGCGCGCGCGCATCGCCGCGACGCCCTCATCGGTGATCTTCGGGTAGCGCCGCTCGGTGGTCGTCATCTGTTGCCCTCTCCGTCTGTCGTGTTGCCGGGTGTGTCGCTCGCCGGCCTCGGTGGCCGCGGCGCGGGACGCCAGCCTACCAGAGCGCCGGTTGCAGGCGAGGGGTGGGGCGCTGGTCGTTTGCGGCGGAGGCGTCCGTTGAGGAACTGGAATAGCCTTGGTATAGTGGTGTAACAATGGCAACGTACAGCTACATTGTAAGGGCACAGGAACATTGGGGACCAAGTGAGAGAGATCTCGGCGACGACCACACAGCGCAACCAGGTCACCATCCCCGCCGAGGTGCGGCGGCTCCTCGGCCTGAAGCCCAGGGACAAGGTCGCGTTCACGATCGAAGACGACGGCGAGGTCCGCCTTGCCGCGGCCTCGTTCAGCCTGGAGTCGGCTTACGGCTCCGTGAAGCCAGTGGCGGACTCCATAGACCTTGACCAGGCCGTCCATGACGCCAAGGACGACAAGGCCGAGCAGACTGCGCGAGAACTGGCTGAGGCGTGAGGTTCCTCGACACGAATGTCATCCTCCGCTACCTCACCCGGGATGACGAGGCCAAGGCCGAGGCCTGCTACGAACTGTTCCAGCAGGTGCAACGCGGTGAGGAAGAACTCCTCACCTGCGAGGCCATCGTCACGGAGGTTGTCTACGTGCTGTCCTCGCAGCGCGCCCCGTACAGGCTGACCCACGAGGAGATCCGGGCCCGGCTGGTCCCGATTCTGACGCTCCGGGGTCTCAGGCTGCCTCAGAAGCGCGTCTACATCCGGGCGCTGGACCTCTACGCCTCAGCTCCGTTCCTTGACTTCGAGGACGCCTTGGTAGTGGCACACATGGAGCGGCAAGGCGTGTCGGAAATCGTGAGCTACGACAGGGACTTCGACCTGCTCGTGGAGGTACAGCGCGTGGAGCCGTGAGCCTGGGCGGTCGCGGGCCAACCCCTACCCGTTGGGGTGGATGATGTTCCGCACGCCCTCGCCGCGTTCCATCACCTCCACGGCGTCGTGGAAGCCGCTCAGCGGGTAGCGGCCCGTCACCAGCTCGTCGAAGCGCAGCTTGCCGGCCATGTAGAGGTCCACGTAGCGCGGGATGTCCACGTTCGGCCGCGAGGCGCCGAAGCCGCTGCGCCGCAGCGGACCGCGCAGCATGCCCATCCAGGGGATCGAGACCACGGCGTCGCCGGCGAGCGCGCCGATCACGATCGTCTCCCCGCCCGGGCGCACCATCTGGATCGCCTGCAGCACGGTCTCCGGGTAGCCGATCACCTCGAAGGCGTAGTCCACGCCTCCGCCGCTGATGCGCTGCACCTCGGCGATCGGGTCGTGCTGCGAGGCGTTGATCGCGTGCGTCGCGCCGAACTCGCGCGCCTGGTCAAGGCGATGGTCGAGCAGGTCAATGGCGATGATCGTGAGCGCGCCCGAGAGCGCCGAGGCCTGCACGGTGTTGAGCCCCAGCCCGCCGGTGCCAATCACGGCGACGGTGCTCCCGGCCTCGACCTGCGCATCGTTGAAGACCGGCGCGAGGCCGGAGGTGGCGCCGCAACCCAGCAGCGCGACCGTCTCCAGCGGCGCGTCCTCGCGCACCTTGACTGCGCTCGACTCGTGGACGACCGCCTCCTGCGCGAACGAGGAGACCGAGGACTGGTGGCTAATCCGCCGCCCGTCCAGGCTGAGCCGGCTGGTGCCGTCCAGCAGGTTGCCGCGCTGGGCGTTGGCGAGCTTGCGCTCGCAGTTGCTGAAGCGCCCGTCGCTGCACGAGCGGCAGCCGCCGCAGTAGGGCCCGAAGCTGATCACGACGTGATCGCCGGGCGCCACGTCGCTGACGGCCTCGCCGATCTCCTCGACGACGCCGGAGCCCTCGTGGCCCATCACCATCGGGGTCGCCGAGGGCAGGTGGCCGTGGAGACGGTGGATGTCGGAGTGGCAGAGCCCGCTGGCAACCACCTTCACGCGCACCTCGCGCGCCTTCGGCGGTGCGAGATCGACCTCCTCGATGGCCGGTGGCTTGCCCAGCTCATGGAACACGACGGCCTGCACGGTGGCCCCCCTTCGCTCGCGCCCCGCCGCACGAGGCGCATCGCGCGCAGTCTAGCGCCGCGCGCGCGGCGGCGGGCGTCAGAGAGGGAGCGTGCGTCCGGCCTCCCGCAGCCGCGTGCGCCGTTCCCGCGCGTCGGGCAGCGCGTTGGTGACGAGCTCCCAGAAGTCCGGCGAGTGGTTCTGCTGCGCGAGGTGCGCCAGCTCGTGAACGACGATGTAGTCGATCAGCGCGGGCTCCAGCATCATGCCGCGCCAGCTGAAGCGCAGCGTGCCGTCCGAGGCGCAGCTTCCCCAGCGCCGGCGCTGGTCGCGGATCAGCACTCGCGACGGCTCGCCGCAACCCAGCCGCGGCCACCAGCGATCGACGGCGGCCGGGAAGCGCTCCGCCGCCCGAGCCCTATACCATGCGACAACGGCGCCTCGAATCTGCTCCTCGCGCTCACCGTCCTCGAGGTCTCCGGGCGCGACGATCCGGAGGCGCCCCCGGTCGAGCCGGATCTGCGGCGAGGGCGCCTCCCCGCAATCGACGACCAGCGAGACCTGCTCGCCGAGGTACGGGAGCGTCTCACCGCTGACGAATCGCTTCTCGGCAGCCTCCGGGGCTGCCTCGGCGAGGCGTTTGAGGATCCAGGACGCCCGCTTGCGGACGATGGCGCGCAGCTCGCCGTCGGGCGTTGCCGAGGGCGCCGCGACCCGCACGGCGCCGCCATCGATCCTGATCTGCACCGTCTTCCTGCGCCGCTCGCTGCGGCGAATCTCGTACTCGATGACCGTAGCGCCGATGCGGACGCTGTCCCGTTCCGTCACCGGCTGCCTCTCCTCGCGCGTCTCACCTTGTTCACGACCCCGCGAGTGCCTCGAGTTCGTGCGCGGCCTTCTCCCAGCCGCGCAGCGCGGCCTCGAGCTGCGTCTGCAGCTCCCGCTGGCGGTCCTCGTCGGCGCGGATCTCGTCGAGCGTGACGCGCGAGTAGTAGTCGTTGTCGGCGAAGCGGGCGGCGATCGGGGCGAGCTGCGCCTCGACCTCGGCGATCTCGCGTTCCAGCTGCTCGACGCGGCGCGTGAGCCGCTCGTGGCGGCGGCGCTGCTCCTTGCCCGCGGCGTAGCCTCGCGCGCCGCTGCGGGATGGCGCGCGGCGACGCTGGCGCGGCGCGGCGATGCCGCCGGAGAGGAAGTCGTCGCCGCGCCGCTCGAGGTACTGCTCGTAGCTGCCGGCGACGTCCTCGAAGCCGTCGGGGCGCAGCACGAGCACGCGCGTGCCGACGCCCGAGACGAAGTGGCGGTCGTGGCTGACGAAGACGAGCGTGCCGGGGTAGTCGCGGAGCGCGCGCATCAGCGCCGCGCGACCCTCGAGGTCGAGGTGGTTGGTCGGCTCGTCGAGCACGAGCAGGTTGGGCCGGCGCAGCATCAGCGCGGCCAGCAGGAGGCGCGCGGACTCGCCGCCGCTGAGGCTGCCGATCCGCTTGTGCACGTCGTCGCCGCTGAACAGCATCCGGCCGAGCACCGCGCGGAGCGTGCCGTGGTCGGACTCGCCGGTGGCGCTGCCCAGCCAGGCGAAGGCGCTCTGCGCGCCGCGCAACTCGGCGTCGACGTCCTGCGCGAAGTAGCCGAGCTGCGTCTCGTAGCCGAGCTCCGCCGTGCCCTCGTCGGCCTCGATGATGCCGCTGATGATCTTGATCAGCGTCGACTTGCCGACGCCGTTCGGGCCGACGACGGCCAGCCGGTCGCCGCGCTCCAGCTCGAACGAGATGTCGCGCAGCACGGTCTGCTCGCCGTAGCGCTTGCTGAGGCCGTCGACGCGCAGCGGCGTGCGGCCCGAGGGGCGGATCTGTCCGAACTCGAAGCCGGGCGTGCGCCGCGAGCTGCGGCGGATCTCCGGCAGCTCCAGCTTCTCGACCTGCTTCTTGCGGGCGCTGGCCTGGCGGGCCTTGGTGGCCTTCGCGCGGAAGCGATCGATGAACTGCTGCATCTCCTCGATGCGCGACTCGGTCCGCGCGATCTCGGCGTCCTTCTGCGTGACCGCGAGCTCCTTGGCGCGCTCGAAGGCGTCGTAGTCGCCCGTGTAGAGCCGGAGCTCGGAGTAGTCGAGGTCGGCGATCGTGTCGCAGACGGCGTTGAGGAAGTGGCGGTCGTGCGAGACGACGACGAACGCCCCCGGGAACTCGCGCAGGTAGCCCTCGAGCCACTGGATCGAGGCGATGTCGAGGTGGTTCGTGGGCTCGTCGAGCAGCAGCAAGTCGGGTTGTCCGAAGAGCACCTGGGCGAGCAGGACGCGCAGCCGGAAGCCGCCCGAGAGCTCGCGCATCGGCCGGTCGTGGCGTGCGTGCTCGATGCCGAGGCCGGCGAGCAGGGCGGCGGCCTGCGGCTCCGCCCCGTAGCCGTCCAGCCCGGCGATCGTGAGTTCGAGGTCGGCGAGGCGCTCACCGGCCTCCGCGCTGATCGCGTCGCCGTTCTCGCCGAGCAGGCGGCGCTGCTCCTCGAGGGCGGCCCAGAGCTGCGGGCGGCCCATGAGCACGACATCGAGCAGGCGCATATCGTCGAAGCGGAACTGATCCTGGCCGAGCGTGCCGAGGCGGAGCGCCGCCGGGCGCGCGACGGACCCGGCGTCGGCGCTGAGCTCGCCGGCCATGAGGCGAATCAGCGTGGACTTGCCGGAGCCGTTCGCCCCGACCAGGCCGTAGTGGCCGCCGGGGTTCAGTTGCCAGTTGACGCCCTCGTAGAGGAGTTGGCCACCGAAGCGCATGGTGAGGTCGCTGAGCGTGATCATTGCTCGTGCCATCTTTGCCCCTCGGGCCGCCTGGCGCGAGCGCCTATTGTTGAGGAGCAGGGGCCGGCCACGGTCGAGGACGGAGCCGCATGAGCGCGAACGGCACGTACGACGTGATCGTGATCGGCGTCGGGGGGATGGGCTCGGCGACGGTCCATGAGCTCGCGAGCCGCGGCCTGCGCGTGCTCGGCATCGAGCGCTACGACGTGCCGCACGAAATGGGCTCGTCGCACGGGGTGAGCCGCATCATCCGGCTCGCCTACTTCGAGCACCCCTCGTACGTGCCGCTGCTGCGCCGCGCCTACGAGCGCTGGCGCGAGCTGGAGGCGGCGAGCGGCGAGCAGCTGCTGCACATCACCGGTGGGCTGGACATCGGCAGCGAGGACGGCCGAGTCTTCCCCGGCTCGCTGCAATCCTGCGAGGAGCACGATCTGCCGCACGAGGTGCTGACAGGCGCCGAACTGACCCGGCGCTTCCCGGGCCTGCGTGCGCCCGAGGGCTGGATGGGCCTCCATCAGCCCGACGGCGGCTTCCTGCTGTCCGAGCGCTGCATCGTCAACCACGTCTTCGCCGCGCAGGAGCGAGGCGGCGAGGTGCGCGCCCGCGAGGCGGTGCTGGAGTGGGAGAGTACGGGCGACCGCGTGCGCGTCGAGACCACCCGAGGCGCGTACGAGGCTGGGGCGCTCGTGATCACCTCGGGCGCATGGGCGGGGCCGGTGGCGTCACCGCTGGACGGCTTGCTGCAACCGGAGCGGCAGGTCATCGCCTGGTTCCAGCCACTGCGCCCGGAGCTGTACGCGCCGGAGGTCTGCCCGGTGGTGATCGGCGAGTTCGAGGAAGGGCTGTACTACGCGCTTCCTGTCTTCGGCGTTCCGGGGGTCAAGATCGGCAGGTACCACCACCTCGGCGAGGCGACGACCGCCGACGGCCTCGATCGCGAGTTCCACGAGGAGGACGAGGCGTTGCTGCGGTTGGGCCTGGCGCGCTACTTCCCGGACGCGAACGGGCCGACGCTGTCGCTCAAGGTCTGCATGTTCACGAACACGCCAGACGAGCACTTCATCATCGACGCGTTGCCCGGCATGCCGAACGTCTTCGTGGCGGCGGGGTTCTCCGGCCACGGCTTCAAGTTCTGCAGCGTCGTCGGCGAGATCATGGCCGACCTCGCCATGCGCGGCGAGACCGACCACGACATCTCCCTCTTCCGCCTCGACCGTTTCGAGACGGGCGGTTGACGCGAGGGGCCGTCTGCGGGCTGACCCGCCCGCCCGCCTCGCTTGCCCTAAGGACTCGCCCGGAGCCGGAGCAATCGGCGTGCCCTCTGCCGCTCATCAGGGTCCGCAGACCAGATCGTCCTACTACGACAGAGCGTGGACACAACCCGCGGGTCGGTACTCCGAGTCTGATTGAGAAAACAGCGTGGCCACCACCAGCCAGGCGGCGGTGACCAGGGCGACAAGAGCACCGGGAGAGATGATGGTCCACGGAGCTACGCACACCAGCAATCGGTAGTCCCTGAGCATCAGTCCCAGGTCTGCCTCAGGGGGCCCGGACACGAGGCCCAGGAAACCAAGCGCGACGACCGCAGTCAGGGCCGCAGCAAGGAGGAGCGTCCCGGCCTGCAGGGCCACAAGGGCCAGGTGGTCTCGTTGCAGGCGTTCGTTTGCTCCGAGCGCCCATCCCACGCGCAGAGCCCGAGGTACGAGCACTACAGCCAACCCCGCCCAGAGTGGCCATTCCCCCAGCACGTGCACTTGGATCAGGATTCCCAACATCAGCCAGGGGACGCTTATCAATCCCTCCAGTACGCCCTCGACTCCGTGGAGGAGCTTCGGCATGCCGGCGCCGTCGAGCACGATCCGGGCGACTGCCATCGGGATGCACGCTATGAGCGCCAGCAACACCATCGGGACGCACAGCTCGGCAGCCGAACGGCCTCCGTGAACTACACGACTAAAGACATCTTGGCCTTGCGCATCGGTGCCGAGCCAGTAAGCGCCGCCTGGACCAATGGTCCGCTCCAGCAGGTTGATGCCGAGTGGATCGTGGGCGGCCGCGATGGGCGCCACGAACAGCAGGGCCACTAGGACGAGGGCAACCCCTCCGCCGATCGCGAGGTGAGTGCCGTGTACCGCTCCCCTGCGAGTCGCAGTCCTGGCTGGAGCGATCCCACCCACCGCTGCAAGCACGAGATTCCCCAGGAAGCGAGACCATAAGGTCAGCCAGATGAAGAGAGCAGCTGACGGCCCAAGGAGTGCCGGATACCCGGACCCACGACTCGGGAAAATGGTCCCCAGACCAGAGCCAGCAACGAGTGCCTCCAACAGGATTACGCCGCCCAGCAACATGCCCCCGTGGCGCAGCACCAGACCAGCCGCACGTGCCAGCGCGACCCGCGGGGACACGTCGTTCCGGCTCGGCAGCTCCAGCGCAGTCCAGAGGCCGCCGGTTACCCCGACCACCAGCGAGACAGAGAGGAGTGGGTCAGAGTTCACTGACGGAGGCGCCCATGCGTAATGTACTAGCAGCCCAAGCGGTGGCATCGCGCCCATGGCGGCCACTACGAGCCTCCCTGCGGGAATTCCCGGATGTCGACTCCGCCGCAGAAGGCCAAGCCCCCAGGCCAGGAGCACCGCCAGGGCCCATCCCCAGATTGTGCGCTCCAGCGTAGTCGAGAAGTGGGACCACACCTCATCCATGATCGGCCGGCCTAGAGGGTCCGACCCCAGTTCCGATGAGACAGGCCAGAACAGGACTGGCAAATCCCCGCCGACTTCCCGATCACCAGGCGGCAACCCTTGTAGCCACGGCAGGTTGGGTATCGTTACTTGAAGCAGAATCAGCGCGAATAGCAGCCCTACTATGAACCCAACCACAGGAGTCAGAAAACGCGCCGATGTCAGCGCGCGACCTTCACCAGAGTCTCTGAGGAGTCGGTTCATGGGCTACACCACTCGTTGTCAGCCGTTCGCAGCAAGGACTCTGCCGGGATTCCCGAATTGGGAGTCCTCCGCTCGTTGGGCACTGCAACGTGATGACAGCATTGTATCACGCCCGTGCAGGCGACAACGCCCGCGCCCGGACTCGCGAAAGCGCGCTACCATCCTTGAGTCGGGGGAAGGAAGGCACGAGGATGGACATGGTGAAGCGGCTGCTGGCGGTGCTGCTCGTGGCGACGGCGGTTGCCGTGGCGGTGAACCTGATTCTCACGCCCGTCTACCACGACGGCTCGCCGGACTACCCGGTGTGGGAGGTGATCAACTGGTTCATGGCGGCCTCGACGCTGGTGGCGCTCGTGGTGAGCTCTCTACGGTGGCGCGACCTCGGGAGCGGCGAGCCCGCAACGCTCGAGTCCGTCGGGGTCAGCGTCCTCTTCTACGGCTCGATCGTGCTCACGACGCTGTTCTTCTGGGGCTGGATCTGGACGCTCAACCCGGACAGCGAGACCGGCGAGGCGGTGACCTCGCACGTCATCTACTTCCCGCTCGTCGACTCGCTCTTCGTCGTCGTTGCCCTCGCCGTCGGCCGCCACCTCTGGAGCGTGAGCGGCGACTGAGCCTCGAGGGCAGCGCGCCCGCGCCCCGCCTCGCCGGCGTGCCATACTCGCGCTGCAGGCGAGGGGGTGCGCCATGGTCGCGACAGACTCGGTCGAGCTCGGGACCGGGGCGTTCCGCTACGTGGCGCTCGCGGCGTGGGAGCGACTGCCCGCGGGCATGAACCTCGTCGAGTGCGCCGGCGTCGCCGTCGACGCCGAGGATCTGGTCTACCTGCTCACGAGGCAGCCCGCGAACCCCGTCGTCGTCCTCGATCCGGATGGGGGCTTCGTGCGCGCCTTCGGCGAGGGCGTGTTCACGGACCGCACGCACGCGATCAGCGTTGGGCCGGACGGCTTCCTCTACTGCGCCGACGACGGCTCCCACACGATCACGAAGTGGACCCGCGAGGGCGAGCTGGTGCTGACCATCGGCGAGCCGGGCGTCTCCGCCGAGGCCTACAGCGGCGATCCCTTCAACCGCCCCACCGACGCCGCCGTCTCCTCGCACGACGGCTCGATCTTCATCAGCGACGGCTACGGCAACGCGCGCATCCACCGCTACTCCGCCGAGGGCGAGTACGAGCTGTCCTGGGGCGAGGCGGGCATCGATGTCGGGCAGTTCATGGTGCCGCACAACCTCGCGATCGACGAGCAGGACCGGCTGTACGTCGCGGACCGCGAGAGCCATCGCGTGCAGGTCTTCGACCGCGAAGGCGATCCGCTGGCGATGTGGAACAACATCCACCGCCCCTGCGGCATGACGATGGGCGGCGACGGCCTGATCTACATCGGCGAGCTGAACGGCTTCGCGCGCCTGGAGGGCGCGCTCGGCGTCGGCCATCGCGTCAGCATCCTCAGCCGCGAGGGCGAGCTGCTCGCGCGCCTCGGCCACCCGGAGGAGGGCGAGGAGGCGGGCCGCTTCATCGCCCCGCACGGCATCGCGGTCGATTCACGGGGCGACATCTACGTCGCCGAGGCGGCCTACACGATCCGCGGCCAGCACCTCGATCCGCCTCGGGAGCTGCGCAGTATCAAGAAGCTGCGGCGGCTGGGGTAAGGGGCGGCGAGGCAGGCGCGCGAGCCGCTCCGCTGTCACTCAGTCGCTGGCGTCTCCGCCGGTCGTCACGGCGGCCGGATCGGGCTGCGCCCCGTGCTCGATAGTGAGCCGTGGCAGCAGCCGGTCGAGCCAGCCCGGCACCCACCAGTTGCGCGCGCCCAGCAGCTCCATCGCCGCGGGCACCAGCAGCAGCCGCACCACGGTCGCGTCGAGGAAGACGGCGACCGCGAGGCCGAGGCCGAACATCTTGATGCTGCGGTTGTCCTCGAACACGAAGCTGGCGAAGACGACGACCATGATCGCCGCCGCGGCCGTGATCACCCGCGCCGTCGAGGCGAGGCCGTCCGCAACCGAGGCAACCGCGTCGCCGGTGCGGTCGTACTCCTCGCGCACCCGCGAGAGCAGGAACACCTCGTAGTCCATCGAGAGTCCGAAGACGATGGCGAACAGCATCATCGGGATGAACGGCTCGATCGGGCCCGCGGCGACGCCGATCGGGGCGCCCATCCAGCCGTGCTGGAAGACGGCGGCTACCACTCCGTAGGCGGCGGCGATCGAGAGCAGGTTCATGATCACGGCCTTGATCGGCACCAGGATCGAGCGGAAGACGATCAGCAGCAGCAGGAACGAGAGCACGAGGACCGCCGCGAAGAACACCGGCGTGCGCGTGGCCAGGTAGTCGGTGAAGTCCACGCCCAGCGGGACGAACCCGGTGACGTTGACCGCCAGCGTGCTGCCCTCGATGGCGGCGGCAATCACCTCGGAACGCAGGCGGTCGACGAGATCGGCGGTGGCCGGATCCTGTGGAGCGGTTTCCGGGTAGACCTGCACGATGTACGCGGCTGCGTTCGCGGGATTCGCGAAGTCGCTGGGCAGCGGACCGTTCACGGAGGCGATGCCGTCGGTGGCCGAGAGGGTCGCGACCAGCGGCTCGATGACGGCGCGATCACCCTCGGTCCGCGGTTCGGCTGTGACGAGGAGCGGCCCGTTGAAGCCCGGCCCGAAGCCCTCGCCGAGGAGGTCGTAGGCGCGACGCGTCGTGGTCTCCTCCGGGTAGTTGCCCTCGTCGGCGAAGCCGAGCTGCAGCGAGAGCGCCGGCGACGCCATCGCGAGCAGCATCGCGACGCCGGCGGCCAGCGCGAACCACGGGTGGCGCTGCACCAGGCGGCTCCAGCGCCACGCGAAGGTCTGCTCCATGGGCGCGCGAGGGCGCCTCGGGACGATCGCGCGCAGCGGAGGCGCCACGAACCCGGCGAGGAGCACGACGAGGGCGAGCGGGGCGCCGAGCAGCAGCGGCCGGAACCCGAGGCCGACGCCGAGCAGCGCCAGCGCGACCAGCCCGGCGGCGATCAGCCCGCGCCAGCGCGTCACCTCGATCCGGTCGCGCACGAACGCGAGCAGCGCTGGCAGCAGCGTGACGGAGGCGATCATCGTGGCGGCGACCGGGATCGCCGCGGCCACAGCGAGCCCGCTGATGAACGGCAGGCCGATAAAGAGCATGCCGAGCAGCGAGATCACCACCGTCAGCCCCGCGAAGATCACCGCCCGCCCGGCGGTGTCCATGGCGAGGAAGATCGAGGGCTCGACGGCGCCGTCCTCGGCGAGCCCGTCGCGGTAGCGGGTCACGATGAACAGCGCGTAGTCGATGCCCACCCCGATGCCGATCATCGCGCCGATCGTCGTCGCGAACTCGGGGATCGACAGCACGTTGGAGAGGATCACGGCCACGCCGAGGCCGAACCCGACGCCGGCCGCCGCGATGGCGAGCGGCAGCCCCATCGCCATCACGGAGCCGAAGGCGAGAATCAGCACCACGACGGCGAACGCCAGCCCGATGAACTCCGACT
Source organism: Chloroflexota bacterium (assembly GCA_009839925.1). GTDB lineage: Bacteria > Chloroflexota > Dehalococcoidia > UBA2979 > UBA2979 > VXMT01. The sequence continues at coordinate 20,803 of VXOS01000006.1, read as the reverse complement.
GCGGCGGCTCGAACTCGCTGAGCGCCTCGCCTCCGATCTCGACCGTCAGCCCCGGCAGCTCGGGCACGAGGTCGGCGAACTCCCCGCCCAGTGCGGACGTCTCGTTGAAGTCCAGCTCCGGCGCGAGGTCGATGCTGGCGAAGGCGACCAGCCCGTCCGTGCTGACCTGGGGGCGGCCGGGCGCGTGAGGCAGGTTCCGGGTCTGCTGTCCGGTGTCCGGGACCGGGATCGCCGCGAGGTACGGGCTGGTGACGCTCACGCCCTCGAACGCGTCGACCTGCTCGAACATCGCCTCCATCGCCCCGCGCACCGCCGGGTCGTCGATGCCGGACTCGGAGCGGAAGACGATCGAGCCGCTGAGGCCGCTCCCGAAACCGCCGAAGTGCTCCTCGAGCACCTCGAAGCCGTTGCGGCTGTCCGACTCGGGGGCCTCGAGCTGCGCGAAGAACGAGGGGCCGATGACGCCGGCCGCCGCGAATGTGGCGAGGACGACCGCGATCCAGGCGGCGACGGTCTTGCGGGGGTTCTGGAAGCACCAGCGGGCGATTCGTACGAGCATTGCCATCCTCGTCCGCGCGCGTGGGGTCCGCGCCGAGTGTCTGCACCGGTGGGAGTAGCGCCATTCAACAGCAGGATCGTGCGGACTCCAGAATGATACGGATTAGGCACGTTACGGGCACCGTCTGGCACGTTCCGCTACGTGCCGCCGGCGATCAGGGAACGGCTATCAGAGGGCGTGACCCCCGCGAGTCCCCGGGCGTTTCGTGCACGACGCCGGGAGGCCCTCGATAGCCCGTCGCGCGGCTAGGCGAGTTCGTAGAGCGGGGGCTTGGACCACTGCTCGCTCGGCGGGTTCTCCTGGCGGCGAATCTCCTCGCGGCTGCGGGCTGCCCTGATGCGTTTGGCCTCGCGGAGGATGCGGTCTCGCTCGCGCTCGTGTTCGTGCTCGCGCTCCACTGCCCGCTTGCTGCGGGCGCGCTTCGGTTTGCCCTCGTACTCGGTGATGCGGCCTTCCTCGCGGAGCTGATCGAGGTGGCTGCGCACGTTCCCGTCGGCGGCGCGGCGCAGGCGGGTGTCGATCGAGTCGCCGTAGACGCGCAGCATGATCTCCCAGCTGCTGAGCTGCTCCCCGCCCTTGAGCGCCGCGAGGATCTGCTGCTCGCGCAGGTTGCGGTGGTCGACGTACATCTGGAGGCGCTCGCGCGGGTCGTTCACGACCTTGCCGTGGCCGGGGCAGATCACCCGCAGGTTCGGCAGCTCCAGCAGCCGCTCGAGGCTGCGCCGGTAGTCCCCGAGATTCCCGACCGTCGTCGTCGAGGAACCGAGCAGCGTGTCGCCGGTGAACAGCACGCCCTCGTCCTCCAGGTAGTAGCAGAGCGAGTCGACGCTGTGGCCGGGCGTCGCCAGCACCTGCAGGCGGACGCCGCCGCCCATGTCCAGCACGTCGCCGTCGGCCAGCTGGTTGACCTTGCGGGGGATGCGGCCCTTGAGCAGACGCCGCCCCCCTTCCGGGATCGAGATCTCGGCGTCGAGGAACTCCTTGGCCCACTTGAGGTTGCCTGAGTGATCGGCGTGGTGGTGGGTGATCGTGGCGACGCCGATCTCGGCGTGCTCGGTCGCCGCCAGGTAGCCCCGCAGGAACCACTGGTAGCGCTCGATCGCCTCGCCGGAGTCGATCGTCAGCGACTGGCCGCCCGGCGCGCCGACGAGATAGATCGAGGTGAAGTCGGGGTGCATCACGTTCTCGTCCGGCACCATGGCGGCGCGCACGGATGGGCTGATCTGCATCGCTTCCTCGCCTCACGTTCGGGGCGCCCGTCGGGGCCGCGATCCGCCCGGAGCATAGCGGACAGCGCGACGGCCCGACGCCGCCTGCGCATCCCGCTGCACGATGTGGCCCCACCGGCAGCGGTCGCTTCATATACTGGATACGTTGGCCTGAGCGGCCCGCGGCGCGCCGCCGCGGGGCGGGCGAAATGAGCGCGGGGGAGCCCATGACCCTCCAGGCAGACGCCCGGACGACAAGCGACGAATGCCCCGAGGGCGTCGTGCGGCTGTGGCGTCCCGGCCTCGTCGAGTACGGGCGCGCGCTGGAGTGGCAGCACGCGCGGGCTGCGGGCCTGCACGCGGGGAGCGAGGGCGAGGCGCTGGTCCTGCTTGAGCATCCGCCCGTCTACACGCTCGGCGCGCGCGGCAACGACTCGAACCTGCTTGCCACCCCACGGGCGCTGGCCGCCTTCGGGGCGCAGGTGGTGCACACCGACCGCGGCGGCGACGTGACCTTCCACGGACCGGGCCAGCTCGTCGCCTACCCGATTCTCGACCTGCGCGGCCGCGGCATCGGGGCCGCCCGCTACGTGCGGATGCTCGAGGCCGTGATGCTCGAGGCCGTCGCGCGGTTCGGCGTGCAGGCCGAGCGCGTGCGCGGGCGCCCCGGCGTCTGGGTCGACGGCGCGAAGCTCGGCGCGGTCGGCGTGCGCGTCAGCCGCGGCGTCAGCCGCCACGGCCTCGCCCTCAACGTCTCGACCGACCTCGAGTGGTTCGCGCGGATCGTGCCCTGCGGCATCCCGGACATCGAGGCGACCTCGCTGGCGCGGCTGCTCGGCGAAGCGCCCGCGATGGAGGAGGTCGAGGACGCGCTTGCCGAGGCCTTCGCGCGTGAGTTCGGCTGCACGCTGGTCGCCGCGTCGTGGGACGCGCCCGCGCCGGCGGCGCTGGCCGGAGCCGCGTCGTGAGCTCGCGCGGCGTGGTGGCGCCGCTGATGGAAAAGCCGTTCCCGCGCAAGCCGCGCTGGCTGAAGGCGCGCTTCCCCGCGGGCGAGCGCTTCTCCGAGATCAAGTCGTTGCTGCGCGAGAACGATCTGCACTCCGTCTGCGAGGAGGCGCGCTGCCCGAACATCGGCGAGTGCTTCAACGCGGGCACCGCCACCTTCATGATTCTCGGCGACGTCTGCACGCGGGCCTGCGGCTTCTGCGATGTCACCTCCGGCCGGCCGGAGGGGCTCGATCTGCTTGAGCCGTTCCGCCTCGCACAGGCCGTCGAGCGGCTGGGCCTTGACTACGTCGTGATCACCTCGGTCAACCGCGACGACCTGCCCGACGGCGGTGCGGAGATCTTCGCGGGCTGCATCCGCGCGATCCGGCGACGCCTGCCGGAGACGCAGGTGGAGGTGCTGATCCCGGACTTCGAGGGCAACTGGGACGCCCTCGCAACCGTGATCGAAGCGCAGCCGGTGGTGCTCAACCACAACACGGAGACGGTCCCGCGGCTCTACCGGCGGGTGCGCCCGAAGGCGCGCTACCGGCGCTCGCTGGAGCTGATCCGCCGCGTCAAGGAGATCGACCCGGAGATGACGACCAAGTCCGGCATCATGGTCGGCCTCGGGGAGACGCTGGACGAGGTGAAGCAGGTGCTCGACGACCTGCGCGCGCACGGTTGCGACCTGCTGACCGTGGGGCAGTACCTGCGGCCCTCGCTGAAGCACCTGCCGATCGATCGCTTTTGGCATCCCGACGAGTTCGCCGAGATCGCGGACTACGCGCACGCGATCGGCTTCCGCCACGCCGAGTGCGGACCGCTGGTGCGCAGCTCCTACCACGCCGCCGAGCAGGCCTCCGAGGCCGCGCCGGCGGGGAACGGAAGCACGCCATGACCATCGAAGCCATGCCGTCCGCCCAGGCCGACGGCCAGCTCCCGGCCGACGGCAACGGCGCGGACCTCGAGGCCGCGCGCGCCGAGCTCAACGCCGAACTCGACGCGATCGAGACCGAGGAGTGGCGGCAGTCGCTGCACGAGGTCTTCTTCCGGCGCGGGCCGGAGCGCGTCGCCGAGCTGCTGCAGGATCTGCAGCTGGAGGCGCAGAAGGAGATGGCGCCGCTGCCGGTCACCTCGCGCACGCCCTACGTCAACACGATCCCGGTCGAGCGCGAGCCGGCCTACCCCGGCAACCGGCGCCTCGAGCAGCGCATCAAGAGCTTCGTACGCTGGAACGCGATGGCGATGGTCGTCGACGCCAACAACAAGGCGGACGGCATCGGCGGTCACATCTCCACCTACGCCTCGGCGGCCACGCTCTACGAGGTGGGCTTCCACCACTTCTTCCGCGGCGCGAACGACCCGAGCGGCGGGGACCTGGTCTACATCCAGGGCCACGCCTCGCCCGGCATCTACGGGCGCGCCTACCTGGAGGGGCGGATCAGCGAGGAGCTGATGCGCAACTTCCGCCGCGAGCTGGCCGAGGGCGGCGGGCTGCCCTCGTACCCGCACCCCTGGCTGATGGAGGACTTCTGGAAGTTCCCGACCGTCTCGATGGGCCTCGCGCCGCTGATGGGGATCTACCAGGCGCGGTTCATGCGCTACCTCGTAGATCGCGGGCTGAAGGAGCCGACGGACGCGAAGGTCTGGGTCTTCCTCGGCGACGGCGAGACGGACGAGCCGGAGGCGCTGGGCGCGATCTCGCTGGCGGCGCGCGAGCAGCTCGACAACCTGATCTTCGTGATCAACTGCAACCTGCAACGCCTCGACGGCCCGGTGCGCGGCAACGGCCAGATCATCCAGGAGCTGGAGGCCGTCTTCCGCGGCGCCGGCTGGAACGTGATCAAGGTGCTGTGGGGCGCCGAGTGGGACGAGCTGCTGGCCCGCGACCACGATGGCCTGCTGGCCAAGCGCATGGGCGAGGTCGTCGACGGCGAGTACCAGAAGTACACGGTCGCCGGCGGCGCCTACATCCGCGAGCACTTCTACGGCGTGGACCCGCGCCTACTGCGCATGGTGCAGCACATGAGCGACGACGAGCTGTGGTCGATGCGCCTCGGCGGCCACGACCCGGCCAAGGTCCACGCCGCCTACCACGCCGCGGTGCGGCACGAGGGCGGACCGACCGTCATCCTCGCGCGCACGATCAAGGGCTACGGCCTGGGCGAGGCCGGCGAGGGCAAGAACATCACCCACCAGCAGAAGAAGCTCAACGAAGACGAGCTGATGCACTTCCGCGACCGCTTCGCGATCCCGCTGAGCGACGAGGAGGTCGTGCACGCGCCGCTCTACCGCCCGGACGAGGACAGCCCGGAGGCGCGCTATCTGCAGCAGCGCCGCCAGGCCCTCGGCGGCTTCCTGCCGCTGCGGCGCACCATCTCCTGCGCCGGGGTGTCGCCGGCGGAGTCGGTCTTCGAGGAGTTCATCGGCGGCTCGGGCGGCCGCGACGTCTCGACGACGCTCGCCTTCGTGCGGCTGCTCTCGCGGCTGCTGCGCGACGAGACGATGGGCGACCTGATCGTGCCGATCGTCCCCGACGAGGCGCGCACGTTCGGCATGGAGACGCTGTTCCGCGAGGCCGGCATCTACTCGCACGTCGGCCAGCTCTACGAGCCCGTCGATGCCGACAGCCTGATCTACTACAAGGAGACGACCGACGGTCAGATCCTCGAGGAAGGCATCACCGAGGCGGGGTCGCTGGCCTCGTTCATCGCCGCCGGGACGGCCTCGGCGGTGCACGGCGCGTGCACGCTGCCGTTCTTCATCTTCTACTCGATGTTCGGTTTTCAGCGTGTCGGCGATCTGATCTGGGCGGCCGCCGACTCACGCACGCGCGGCTTCCTCGTGGGCGCGACCGCCGGCCGCACGACGCTGCAGGGCGAGGGTCTCCAGCACCAGGACGGGCACAGCCACGTGCTGTCCTCGGTGGTCCCGAACCTGCTCAGCTACGACCCGGCCTATGCCTACGAGCTGGCGCTGATCGTGCGCGAGGGCATCCGCCGCATGCACGAGCAGCAAGACCCGGTCTTCTACTACCTGACCGTCACCAACGAGGCCTACCCGCAGCCTCCGCTGCCGGAGGATGCCGCCGAGGGCGTGCTCCGCGGCATCTACCGGCTGAGCCGCTCCGAGGGACGCGGCCCGCGCGTGCAGCTGTTCGGGAGCGGCGCGATCCTCAACGAGGTCGTGGCCGCGCAGGAGCTGCTCGGCGAGCGCTACGGCGTCGCGGCCGACGTCTGGTCCGTGACCAGCTACAGCGAGCTGCGCCGCGACGCGATGGACGCCGATCGCTGGAACATGCTGCATCCCGGCGAGCCACCCCGCCGCTCCTACCTCTCCGAGGTGACCGCGGACGCGGAGGGCCCATTCGTCGCTGCCACGGACTACCTCAAGTCGCTGCCGGACGCCGTCGCCAAGTGGCTGCCCGGCCGCCTCGTCTCGCTCGGGACGGACGGCTTCGGGCGCAGCGAGACGCGCGAGGTGCTGCGTGACTTCTTCGAAGTGGACGCGAAGCACATCGCGCTGGCCGCGCTGCACGCGCTCGCCCTCGACGGCGTGATTCCCGCCGGCGTGGCGAAGCAGGCGATCGAGGAACTCGACATCGACCCGGAGAAGGTCAACCCGCGGCTCGTCTGAGCGACGCGCCGCCCGACGGGCAGCAGGAGGACGCATGGCAACGGACTACCTGCTCCCCGACCTCGGCGAGGACATCGAAGAGGCCGAGGTGATCGCGGTGCACGTCCACGCGGGCGACCGCGTCGAGCGTGACCAAGCCGTGATCGAGGTGGAGACGGAGAAGGCGAACCTCGACGTACCCGCGCCCTACGCGGGCGCGATCACCGCCGTCCACGTCAGCGTCGGCGACACGATCCGGCCGGGCCAGGCGATCGTCGCGATCGAGGCCGAGGAGGGCGTGAAGCCCTCCTCCCCGGCCGTCTCCATGACGCCGCCCGCCGCGAGCGCGCCGCCCGCCATCGAGCCGGACGCAGCGCCGCCCGCGCCTCCCGCCGCTGCCCCGGCTCCGCCGCCGGCCGCCGCCGCGAGGCCGCCGGGCGCGGCCACGCCCGTGCTGCCTTCCGACGGCGGCCTGGTGCCCGCCTCGCCCTCGGTGCGGATGTTCGCGCGCGAGATCGGCGTGGCGCTCGGCGAGGTGGCGGGCACGGGGCCCGGCGGGCGCGTCTCGATCGACGATGTGAAGGCGCACGCGCGGCTGATGCGCAGCGCCGCAGCGCCAGCCGAGGCCCCCGAGGCGCCTCGACGGGGCGCCGCGCCCGCGCCGTCCGCGCTGCCCGACCTCTCGCAATTCGGCGAGGTGGAGCGCGAGCGGATGAGCGGCGTGCGCCGCACCACCGCGCGCACGCTCAGCCAGTCCTGGGCGCAGAGCCCGCACGTGATGCTGCAGCGCAAGGCCGACGTCACCGAGCTTGAGGCGATCCGCCGCGCCAACCGCGAGCGCGTCGCCGCGGCCGGCGGCCAGCTGACGATGATGCCGATCCTGCTGAAGGTCGTCGCCGGGGCGCTGCGCGAGTTCCCGCGCCTCAACGCCTCGATCGACGTGGCGAGCGAGGAGATCGTCTACCGCCGCTACGTGCACGTCGGCGTCGCCACCGACACCGACCACGGCCTGATCGTCCCCGTCGTGCGCAACGCCGACGAGAAGAGCATCACCCAGCTCTCGATCGAGATCGGCGAGCTGGTCGGCCGGGCGCGCGATCGCAAGAGCACGCTCGAGGATCTGCGCGGCGGCACCTTCACGATCTCGAACCTCGGGGGGATGGGGATCGGCTTCTTCAACGCCGTGCTGCTGCCGCCGCAGGTCGGGATCCTCGCCGTCGGGCGGGCGGAGCAGGAGCCGGTCTGGACCGGCAGCGAGTTCGAGCCGCGGCTGCGGATGCCGCTGGCGATCAACTTCGACCACCGGCTGATCGACGGCGCCGACGGCGCGCGCGCCCTCGCCTGGATCTGCGAGACGCTGGAGCAGCCGCAGCCCTACATGCTCGAGGAGTTCCCGGAGAGCGAGACAGGAGCGGAGGACTGATGGTGACCGACGGCGGCAGCGATCTGGTGGTGATCGGCGGCGGGCCGGGCGGCTATCCGGCGGCCTTCCTCGCCGCCGACATGGGCATGAAGGTCACGCTGATCGACGACGCGCCGAACCCCGGCGGCGTCTGCCTCTACCGCGGCTGCATCCCCTCCAAGGCGCTGCTGCACGTGGCCGCGCAGCTCGAGGAGGCGAAGCATGCCGAGGACTGGGGCGTCAGCTACGGCGACCCCTCGATCGACCTCGACAAGCTGCGCCAGTGGAAGCAGGGCGTGGTCAACCGCCTGACCGGCGGGCTCGGCCAGCTGACGAAGCAGCACGGTGTCGAGTTCGTGAGCGGGCGCGCCCGCTTCAACGGCCCGGGCTCCGTCGAGGTGACCCCGGCCGAGGGCGAGTCGCGCACGATCGGCTTCGAGTACTCGATCGTCGCGACCGGATCCGTTCCGGCGACGATCCCCTCGCTCGCGCTGGACTCGCCGCTGGTGCTGGATTCCACCTCGGCGCTGGAGCTGGAGCGCGTACCGGAGACGCTGCTCGTCATCGGCGGCGGCTACATCGGGCTCGAGTTGGGCAGCGTCTACGCCGCGCTCGGCTCGCGCGTGACCGTCGTCGAGATGACGAACGGGCTGCTGCCGGGCGTCGATCGCGACCTCGTGCGCACGCTGCAGCGCCGCTTGCGCCGCAACTTCGAGGCGATCCGCCTGGAGACGACCGTGCTCTCGATGGAGGAGGCCGAGGGCGGCGTGCTGGCCCGCCTCGGCGGGGCGGACGGCGAGCCCTCGGAGGAGCTGTTCGAGCAGGTGCTGGTCGCTGTGGGACGCCGCCCGAACAGCGCCGGCCTCGGCCTGGAGCAGACGGGCGTGCAGCTGGACGCGCGCGGCTTCGTCGAGGTCGACGCGCAGCGCCGCAGCGCGGACCCGGCGATCTTCGCGATCGGCGACGTGGCCGGGGAACCGATGCTCGCGCACAAGGCCACGCACGAGGCGAGCATTGCCGTCGAGGCGATCGCCGGGAAGCCGCTGGCCTGGGACGCGCGCGCGATCCCGGCGGTGGTCTACACGGACCCGGAGATCGCCTGGGTCGGCCTGACGGAGACGGAGGCCGCGGACCAGCGCATCGAGGTGCAGACCTCGACGCTGCCGTGGGCCGCCTCCGGTCGCGCGACGACGCTCGGCCGCACCGACGGCGCGACGAAGCTGGTGGTCGAGCCGCACACCGATCGCGTGCTCGGCGTCGGCATCGTCGGCGTCGGTGCGGGCGACCTGATCTCGGAGGCGGCGCTGGCGATCGAGATGGGGGCGGTGGTGCAGGACCTCGAGCTGACAATTCACCCGCATCCGACGCTCGGCGAGACGCTGATGAACGCGGCCGCGGCCTTCTACGGCCGCAGCCCGGACTACATCGGGCGGCGGCGCGGCCACGAGAGGAGCTGACGGCGATGGACCTGGAGTTCGCGTTCCTCAGTGACTTCGCCGAGGAGTCCGGCGGGAAGCTGCACGCGCTCGGCATCGGCGTCGACACGATCCACGCCGCCGAGGTGCCGACGCGCCACCCGCTGCTCACGATGGTCGCGCAGATCCGCTACTCGGTCGCCGAGGCGGGCACGCACCGCCTCGAGGTCGGCGGCTACGACGCCGACGGCCAGCAGATCATCGACCGCATCGAGGGCGAGATGCCGCTGCCGCCGGTGAGCGGCGGCACGAGCGGCACCGCGCGCGTGCTCGTGAACCTCGTCGGCGTGAACTTCCCCGCTTACGGCGATCACTCCTTCCACCTCGTGATCAACGGGGCCGAGGTGAGCCGCGCCTCGGTGCGCGTCGCGCCGCCGCCGGGTGGCTAGAAGACGACGATCCCGCGCCCGAAGACCTCGCCGCGATCGAGGCGGCTTGTCGCCTCGTTGATCTCGTCGAGCGCGTAGCGCTCCGTCACGAGCGCGTCGAGGTCGAACATGCCCTCGCGGTGCCAGCGCAGCAGCTCGGGCACGTCGCGCTCCGGCACGGCCGAGCCGATCAGGACGCCGATCAGCGTCTTCTGGCCCATCACCATCTCGCCGGTCGGCACGCGCACCATGTTGCCGGTGGCGAGCATCGCGGCGACGCCTCCGCGATTCGCTCCGCCGCGCGCCTTCAGCGCCTGCACGATCTGCTGTGTGGTCCCTCGCGCGCCGATCGCGTCGATCGCGTAGTCCACGCCGCCGCCACTGATCTCGCGAATCTGCTCGACAGGGTCTCCGTCGCTCGCGTTGACCACCTCGGTCGCCCCGAAGCGGCGCGCGAACTCGAGCTTCTCGTCCGAGAGGTCGACGGCGATGATCGGATCGCTCTCGCGCACCCGCAGCGCGGCGATCGCCGAGAGGCCGACGCCGCCGGCGCCGAACACGGCGCTCGAACGGCCCGGCTGCGCGTCCAGCGCGTTGAGCACCGTCCCGGCTCCGGTGAGTGCGCCGCAACCGAGCGGCGCGGCCACGTCCGTGGGCGTCTCCGCCGGGACTTTCACCACGTAGTCGGCGTTGAGCAGCGCGTGCTCGGCCCAGGTGTAGATGCTGGTCTGGTGGCCGTCGAGCTCCTCGCCGCGCCAGCTCACCGAGCTGGCCGACGACGGCCGGTGATCGCCGCTGGGGTCGCCATCGCGCCGTACCAGCGCGGTGATGACGCGATCGCCCGGCGCGACGTGCGAGACGCCCTCGCCGACGGCGATCACCTCGCCCGTGCCCTCGTGGCCCATCAGCGTCGGCCTTGTGATCTGGCGATAGCCGCGCAGGTAGTGCAGGTCGGAGTGGCAGACGCCGGTCGCCGTCATCTGCACGAGCACGTCGCCCGGCGCCGGCTCTCCGAGTTCCACCTCCTCGACGAGGATGGGTTCTTCGGTGCCGGTGAAGATCGCGGCTCGTGATCTCATCGTGACTGCCCCGGTGCGGGTACACCCTGGTCGAACAGGATCCTCACAAGCGAGTCGGGGCAATCAGGCCTTTAACTTCGTGGTCGAGGACGGCCTCCACGTGGCTTCGAGCGACGCCGGGGAACCACTCCAGGAACTCTTCCGTCGAGGCGCCATCCTTGAGGTTCTCGAAGAGTGTGGAGACTGGCACGCGGGTACCGCGGAACACCCATGCCCCGCCCATAGTGTCAGCGTGGCGTTCGACTGCGCTGCAAATCTCCCAGTTCATGTCGCTAGACCTCCAGCTCGTCCGGCAGCCGGAACTCCACGGTCTCCTCGGCCACAACGATCGGTTCGATCGAGGTGACGCCGCGGGCCTTGAGGTCCTCGATGATCGGGTCGAGGAGCTCGTCGGGAACGGAGGCCCCGGCGGTGAGGCCCACGATGTCGACACCCTCGTACCAGGCGGGGTCGATCTCGTCGATCCCGTCGATGCGGTAGGCGGTCACGCCGGCCGCCTCGGCGACCTCGCGCAGCCGCACGGAGTTGCTCGAGTTCGCCGAGCCGACGACGAGCAGGAGGTCGACCCGCTCGGCGATCGTGCGCACTGCGAGCTGGCGGTTGGTGGTGGCGTAGCAGATGTCGTTGCGCACCTCGGCGTCGGGGTAGATCTCCCTGATCCCGTCGATGGCGCTCGCCGTGTCGTCCATTGACAGCGTGGTCTGGGTGACGACGAACACCGGGCGTTCGATGGGATCGATCCTGGCGACCTCGTCGGCGTCCTCGACGATCCGCATGCGATCGGGCGCCTGGCCGAGCGTGCCGGCGGTCTCGTCGTGGCCGCGATGGCCGACGAGGAGGACGTCGTAGCCGTCATTGACAGCCTTGCGTGTCTCGAGGTGAACACGGGTCACCAGGGGGCAGGTGGCGTCGATGATGCGCAGGCGACGGCGCTTCGCCTCGTCGACCACGGCGGGCGAGACGCCGTGGGCGCTGAACACGATGCGCGAGCCCTCGGGCACCTCGGTGACATCGTCGACGAAGATGGCGCCGCGTGCGCGGAAGCCGTCGACGACGTGGCGGTTGTGCACGATCTCGTGGAAGGCGTAGACGGGCGGCGGCTCGCGGTCGAGCACGGAGTCGAGGACGTCGATCGCGCGCACGACGCCGGCGCAGAAGCCGCGCGGCTCGGCGAGCAGGAGGGTGTGCGGCATCGGGCTGAGCCCTCCCTGGACCGGTCGCGGATGAAGCCCGGTCACACTGCCATCGTAGCACGGGCGGCTCAGCCGACCGCGGCTGCGCGAGGGGCGACAAGTGTCGGGCGAGATGACCCCTCACGGTCCGGTTAGGGACCACCCGCGGTCCGGCTCCCAGCTCGTGAGACGAACTCGTTCTCGCGTGAGGGCCGCTACTCTTCCAGCCCCTGCGGCAGGCGGAACTCGACGTTCTCCTCGGCGACGACGACGGGCTCGACGCGCGTCACGCCGCGCGCCTTGAGGTCCTCGATGATCGGCTCGAGCAGCTCGTCGGGCACGGAGGCGCCCGAGGTGAGGCCGACGACGTCGACGCCCTCGTACCAGGCGGGGTCGATCTCGTCGACGCCGTCCACGCGGTACGCGGTCACGCCGGCGTCCTCGGCGACCTCGCGCAGGCGCACGGAGTTGCTTGAGTTCCGGGAGCCGACGACGAGCAGGAGGTCGGCTCGCTCGGCAACCTTGCGCACCGCGAACTGGCGGTTGGTGGTGGCGTAGCAGATGTCGTTGCGCACCTCGGCGTCAGGGTAGCGGTCGCGGATCTCGTCGATGACATCCGCAGTGTCGTTCACGGAGAGGGTGGTCTGCGTGACGACGAAAACGGGGCGCTCGACCTCGATGTCGGCGACCTCGCCGGCGTCCTCCACGATCTGCGTGCGTTCCGGCGCCTCGCCGTAGGTGCCGACGGTCTCGTCGTGGCCGCGGTGGCCGACCAGCAGTACGTCGTAGCCCAGCTTGACTGCGTTCTTCGTTTCGAGGTGCACCTTGGTCACCAGCGGGCAGGTGGTGTCGATCACGCGCAGGCGCCGGCGCTCGGCCTCCTCGACGACGGCGGGCGAGACGCCGTGCGCGCTGAAGACGATGCGCGAGCCCTCGGGCACCTCGGCGACGTCGTCGACGAAGATGGCGCCACGGGCGCGGAAGCCGTCGACGACGTGGCGGTTGTGCACGATCTCGTGGAAGACGTAGACCGGCGGCGGCTCGCGGTCGAGCACCGCGTCGAGGACATCGATCGCGCGCACCACGCCCGCACAGAAGCCTCGCGGCTCGGCGAGCAGCAGCGTGTGCGGCATGCGCTAGCCTCCTGCGATCCGCGCTCGGTCCGGCTGCGGCGGCATTGTAGCCGCCCTCTGCGCGCGGAGCGAACGGTACGGGGTCTCACAATAGTTGGCGGGAGGTAAAAAGGCTAGGCCTCGGTCCCGGCCGCCTCCCCAACGGGCGCGTCGCCATCCGCGGAGCGCTGGTAGGTCATGCGGTAGAGGTCCGCGTACACGCCGTCGAGGGCCATCAGTTCCTCGTGCGGGCCGATCTCCACGATCTCGCCGTCGCGCATCACGACGATGCGGTCGGCGCTGCGGATCGTCGAGAGCCGGTGGGCAATCACCAGCGAGGTGCGGTCGCGCAGGATCGTGCGCAGCGCCTGCTGAATCAACCGCTCCGAGTGTGTGTCGATGTTCGCCGTCGCCTCGTCGAGGATCAGGATGCGCGGCTCGGCCACGACTGCGCGCGCGAACGCGATCAGCTGGCGCTGCCCCACCGAGAGGTTGAGCCCGCGCTCGTGCAGCTCGGTGTCGTAGCGCTCCGGCAGTCGCTCGATGAACTCGCTGGCGCCGACCGCGCGTGCGGCTTCCTCGATATCCCCATCGGTCGCGTCGAGGCGGCCGTAGCGAATGTTGTCTGCGATCGTGCCGGAGAAGAGGTAGGGCTCCTGCAGCACCACGCTCATGCGCCGCGTCAGCGAGGCGCGCTCGATCGTCCGCAGGTCGTGCCCGTCAATCAGGATCTCGCCGTCCTGGATGTCATAGGAGCGGTTGACCAGGGCGGTCACCGTCGTCTTGCCCGCCCCGGTGTGGCCGACGAAGGCGACGGTCTCGCCCGCGGCGATCTGCAGGTCGAAGCCGCGCAGCACCGGAACGCCCTCGACGTAGCTGAAGTCGACCTTGTTGAAGTCGATGCGGCCCTCGACGTCGGGAAGCGAGACGGCGTCCGGCGGGTCGACGATCTCGGGCTCGGTGTCGAGCACCTCGAAGATGCGGTGCGCGCCGGCCATGGCGCGCTGCAGCATCGTGTACTGCAGGACGATGTCGCGGACGGGATTGAAGAAGCGCTGGATGTAGAGCAGGAAGCCGACGGTGAAGCCGAGCGCCTCGCCGGCCCCGAGGTTGCCGTTGAAGACGCGGATGCCGATCACGATCAGCACCATGCCGGTGGCCATCGTGGCGAGCACTTCGACGGTGGGGATGACGCTCGCCTGCAGCCTCACGGCCTGCATGTTGGAGTCGCGGTGACGGCGGTTGAGCAGCTCGAAGCGCTTGAGGTTCTCTTCCTCGCGGTTGAGCGACTGCACGATGCGGACGCCGGAGACGTTCTCGTTGATCGCCCCGTTGACGATCGAGATCGCCTGTCGCACGCGGATGAAGGCGCGGGCGGCGGGCGTCTGCCACCAGGCCATGAAGATCAGCAGCAGCGGGATCACGGACAGCGCCACCACGGCCAGCAGCGGGTCCAGCCAGAACAGGAAGCCGACGATCAGCGCCAGCCCGACCGCGTCCGCGAGGATGTTCAGGAACCCGGTGGTGATCAGCTCCTGCAGCGTCACCACGTCCGAGGTGACGCGCGACATGATCCGCCCGACCTCCTCGCGGTCGTAGAAGCTGAGCGAGAGGCGGTTGAGGTGCGCGAACATGTTGCTGCGCATGTCGCGCAGGATGCGGTGCCCGACGTAGCCCGTCATCAGCCGCTGCACCGCGGCGGAGACGAACGAGACGAGGGCGAGTCCGACGAGCAGCAGGCCGAACTCGACGATCTCCGAGTCCACCGCCGCCAGCGAGGCCGCATCGCCGGAGCGCAGCTTGTCGACGATCGACGTGGTGGCGGCCGCCATCACGTAGGGCTGTGCGTAGGAGGCGATCGCGAAGACCGCCATCGCGATGACTGCGATGATGGCCTGCAGCTTGTAGGGACCGAGCATCGGGACGATGCGTCGAACCAGGATGGGGTCGTAGACGCGGCCCAGCTCCTCGTAGTCCCAGCCGTCGACGGCGCGGCCCTGCCGGATGCCGCGCATGTCGCCGCTCCAGCCGCCTGCCTGTCCGCCGCCCCAGTACGCCATTAGCCGCCGCCCCCGGCCGCCGCCGCGTGCTCATGCTCCGCGGCGTCGCCGAACGGCTCCGCGGAGGCGGCCTGGGCCTCTTCCTGGTCGCGCAGTTCGAGGTCGTAGATCTGGCGGTAGAAGCCGTCCCGCTCGAGTAGCTCGTCGTGGCGGCCGCGCTCGACGATCACGCCGTCCTCAAGGACGAGGATCTGGTCGGCCTCCTTCACGGTGCGCAGCCGCTGGGCGATCACGAAGGTCGTGCGGTTCTCGATCAACGCATCCAGCGCACCGTGGATCTCGAACTCGGTGCGCATGTCCACCGAGGCCGTCGAGTCGTCGAGGATCAGCACGCGCGGGTTGCGCAGCAGCGTGCGCGCGATCGAGATGCGCTGGCGCTGGCCGCCGGAGAGCGTGACGCCGCGCTCGCCGACCCAGGTGTCGTAGCCCTCCGGCATCTCCTCGATGAACTCGTGGATGCGCGCGGCCTTCGCGGCCTCGATCACTTCCTCGTCGGTGGCGTCGAGCTGGCCGTAGCGGATGTTGTCGCGGATGGTGCCGACGAAGAGGAAGAGGTCCTGCTGCACGATCCCAATCGCGTCGCGCAGCGACTCCAGGGTCACGTGGCGCACGTCCTGGTCGTCGATCGTGATCCGCCCCTCGCTCACATCGTAGAAGCGCGGCAGCAGGTTGACGACGGTCGACTTGCCGGAGCCCGTGCGCCCGAGCAGGGCGATCGTCTCGCCGGGGCTGGCCGTGACCGTGATGTCGCGCAGGACGGGCGAGGAGGCGTCGTACTGGAAGGTGACGCCCTCGAAGCGCACGTCGCCGCGCTCGACCTCGATGGGGACGGCGTCGGGATCCTCCTGGACGGCGGACTCGGCGTCGAGGATCTCGAAGATGCGGCTGCCCGTGGAGTGGGCGCGCGCGAACATCATGATGATCCAGCCGATCGAGCGGACCGGCACCTGCAGCAGCGTGAGCCAGAGCAGGAACGCAGCGAGCTGGCCGGTGTCCATGCGGCCCGCCTGCACCTCGATGACGCCGAGCCAGAAGACGACGGCGAGCGAGAGCAGCCACAGCGACTGCAGGAACGGCTCATTGAAGGCCTGGAACTTGCTGGTGGAGTAGGAGTGCTCGAATAGCTCCTCGACTTTGTCGTCGAACTTCTCCTGCTCGAACTCGGTGCGCGAGAAGGCCTTAACGACGCGCTGGCCGGTCAGGTTCTCCTGCAACACGTTGGCCATCTGGCCCTGCAGGTCCTGCACGTAGAGCCAGATTGGACGCAGCTTGGCCGAGGTCCACGTGCCCTGGATGGCGATTACCGGCGTGAAGACCAGGGCCGCGAGGCCGACCTTGGCGTTGGTCGAGATCATCAGTGCGTAGACGGCGACGCAGAGCACGATCACGTAGAGGAAGCGCAGCACGCCCATGCTCACGAACATGCGCACGCCCTCCACGTCGCCGGTGGCGCGCGACATGATCTGACCGATCTGCGCCTGGTCGTGATAGGCGTAGCTGAGCCGCTGCAATCGATCGTAGATGTCGTTGCGGAAGTCGTAGGCGATGTCCTGCGAGATACGCTCGCCGAGGTAGGCCTGGCCGTACTTGAAGAGCCCGCGGCCGACGCCGGCCAGCAGCAGCAAGCCCACGGCGAAGAGCAACGTCGCGATCGTGCCTCGCGCGACGGTCTGCTCGACGCCCCCGACCCCGCGCTCCGTGGCGATGTCCAGCCCGACGTCGATGGCGACGCCCACGAGGTACGGGGCGAGCACGTCGAGGCCGGCTGCCCCGGCGAGCACGAGGAAGGACAGCGCGATCGCGCCCTTGTAGGGCAGGGAGCGTTCGACGAGCCGGACCAGCACGGGCTTGCGGCGGCCGGAACGGGGGCCTGCCTGCCACATACCGGTCCTCGGGAGGGATGTCACCAGCGCGAGTCTACGCCCACGTGCGCGTGAAGGCGAGGCTCCCTATGTCTTGTAGCGGCCGTGCGCCGCCGCCGATCGGTTCGCGCGCCATCGCGGGCGCGGCTAGGCTCGGCGCTTCCTCGGGAGCAGCAACGGGAATGAAGCCGCGTGCCGCCAGACGCGACGCCACAGGTCATCGGGCCCCGCCGCTTCTTCTACGGCTGGGTGATCGTCGTTACCAGCGCGATGGTCGTGTTCAGCACCGGTCCGGGCCAGTCGTTCGTCTTCTCGATCTTCGTCGATTCGATGATCGAGGACACGGGGTTCTCGCGCTCGACCATCTCCGCGCTGTACGCGGTCAGCACCGGGCTGAGCGCGCTGATGGTGGTGCTGGTGAGCCGGCTGGCGGACCGCTGGGGCGCCCGCCTGAACCTGATCATGGTGGGCGTCGCGTTCGGCGCGGCCTGCTTCGGGATGGCGTTCTCGGTCGGCCTCGTGGCGTTCTACCTCTCGTTCGCCGGGCTGCGGGCGCTGGGCCAGGGCTCGCTCTCGATCAACGCGACGCTGCTCGTCAACCAGTGGTTCGTGACGCGCCGGGGCCGGGCGATCGCGCTGATGGGCCTGGGCTTCCCGCTCTCCAACGCCGTGCTGCCTCCGCTCAGCCGCTTCCTGATCGACGCCTACGGCTGGCGCGAGGCCTACGCGCTGCTCGGGGTGCTGGTGCTCCTGCTGATCATTCCCGCCGCCGTCTTCCTGATCCGCAACCGGCCCGAGGACGTCGGCCTGTTCCCGGACGGCGCGGACCACCCGCCGCTGATCGAGCAGACCCCCGCGTTCAGTCCGGCCGCGGCTGCATCGAGGCCGGTCATGCGCTCGCTGGCGTTCTGGATGCTGGCCGCCCCGCTGGCCACGCCGGGGCTGGTGGTGACGGCGCTGGTCTTCCACCAGACCTCGATCTTCGAGCAGCACGGGCTGAGCGCGACGCTCGCGGCGGCGGTGTTCGTGGTCTTCGCGGTTTCTTCCGCCGCGACCTCGCTGGTGGTCGGGTTCGTGGTGGAGCGAACGGGCCCGCTGCGGCTGTTCGTGTTCTCGATGTGCGCGCTGTTCACGGTCTGTCTGCTGGCGCTGGTGGTGACCTCGGTCTGGATGGCGGTGCTGTACGTGGCCGCGATGGGCGTCACCGGCGGATCGCAGCGGATCGTGCAGGGCGTGATCTGGGCGCACTACTACGGGCGCTTCGGGCTGGGCCGGGTACAGGGCGCCGCGATGATGGCGGGCATCACCGGCGCGGCGGGCGGCCCGCTGCCGCTCGCGCTGTTCCGCGACCTGACGGGCAGCTACGACGTGGGCGTGCTGGTGATGGCCGCGCTGCCGCTGCTCTCGATCGCCACGGTGCTGCTCGGGCGTCCGGAGCGGCGCATCGAGGCGGGGCTGGCGGGGCAGGGCGGGGGCTAGGTGGAGGCGGACTGGTCGCGTCGTCGGAAGTTGATCTCCAGGTCGTAGCCAAGCGCGCGGGCAGCTCCGGCCAGCGTTCCCAGTCGCGGATCGTGTTGGGCGGACTCGAGTCTGCTGATCACACCGGGACTGACTTGCATCCGCCGGGCGAGTTCGCTCTGCGAGACATCGCCGCGCGCCTTGATCAAGGCGCTGATTGCCCGGAAGCGTGGCTCCAGGCTCTCGTATTCCGCCCGCAACTCGGGATCGGCCTCCATGTGCTCCTCGAAGCGCTCCATGAATCTGGCCATCAGTGCCGCTCCATCCAATCCGCGAGTCGGCTGCGCGCCTGTTGCAACTCCCGCGTGTCGAGCTTCTGCGAGCGCTTGCGCCAAGCGTGTAGCAAGACGATGTGGTCTCCGTGCTCGGCGTAGGCCACGCGATGGCTTCCCGGACGCAGCTCCCAGAGTCTCGATCTGCGATCGATTAGCCTCGCGTGAGGCATACCGAGATTCGCTCCATGCTCCTCCAACAGCGCCACGTGCCGGGCAAGCGTCGCCGCCGCGGTGCGTTGTCCGGTTCTCAGCAGCCCAACGACGTATTCGTCAACCGGCTCCCGGCCGCGCCGGTCTTCGTAGTTGAGGACGTCAGGCACGGGCGTATTGTAGCATACTTGCTATATGCTGTGTCGCCCTCCGGTCGCGTCCAGCGGACGCGCGGGCTAGGCTGGACGGACGAGCGGGAGGAGCAGGCAATGGCAGGCCTCGGCAGGCTGTTCACGACACCCGAGCCGTCCGGCAACGTGCCCGACCCGGCGGACTGCGCTTGCGAGAACCTCACCCCCCGCTGGCGCGGCCCCGAAGTGATGGACGACGACTCGAAGGCGATGGGCTTCGTCTGCCACCGCTGCCACGCCGAGTTCCTGCCCTACCAGGTCCGCGACCGCCGCCCCATCGCCCGCTAGCGCCGCGAGGGCGTCGTGCGCTTCGCTCCGCGCAGCCGCCCACTCGCCGGTCTTGCGCTGCTCGTGCTGCTGCTCGTCGCGGCGGCGTGCGCCGGCTCCGGCGACGCGGGCGACGCAGGCGCTGCCGCTCAGTCCACACCGCGGCCGACCGTCGTTCCGGACCACGAACTCACGGGCCTCGGCACATGGTTCAACTCGGAGCCGTTCACGATCGCGGAGCAGCTCGAGGCCGGCAACATCGTCCTCGTCGACTTCTGGACCTACACCTGCATCAACTGCGTGCGCACGCTGCCCTACCTGCGCGACTGGCACGAGAAGTACGCCGAGCGGGGACTCGTGATCCTCGGTGTGCACACCCCGGAGTTCGACTTCGAGTACGACGCGGAAAACGTCGCCGAGGCGATCGAGCGGCTCGGCGTGGCCTGGCCGGTGGCGCAGGACAACGCCTTCGCGACGTGGCGCGAGTTCGAGAACCGCTACTGGCCGGCCAAGTACCTGTTCGGTCCGCGCGGCGAGATCGTCTACCGCCACTTCGGCGAGGGGGCGTACGAGGAGACCGAGCGCATCATCCGCGCCGCCCTGGTCGCGGCCGGCCACGACGTGAACGACATCACCCCCGGCCTGCCGGAGCCGGCGCCGGAGCGCGACCCCGAGGCGAGCGACCAGACCCGCGAGCTCTACGGCGGCTACGCCCGCAACTACACCCGCGTGGGCCTCTACGCCGCCCAGGTCCAGTACTACGACGCCCCCGACGAGGAGCGGATCTACACGGACATCGACACGTCCGAGGAGCCGCGGATGCACCATCGCTGGTACGTCCACGGCCTCTGGCGCAACGAGCGGGAGGCGATCGTCCACGCGCGCGAGACGGAGCAGCTGGAGGACTACTTCGCGTTCGTCTTCCGCGCGCGCAGCGTCAACGTGGTGCTCAACCCGCCTCGCGACGAGCCGTTCGAGGTCTACATCGAGATCGACGGCCGGCCGCTGCGGCCGGAGGAGGCCGGCGCCGACGTGGTCTTCGACGCGGAGGGGCGCAGCCTGATCGAGGTCGACGAGCCGCGCCACTACGCGATCGTCGAGCTGCCGGAGTGGGGCGAGCACGAGCTGAAGCTCGCATCGAACTCCGACAACTTCGCGATCTTCGCGCTCACGTTCGGGAGCTACCTCGAGGGGGCGTGAGCACCGCTCGCGGGAGCGCCGTGGCGTATGTATGATGCATACACATACACATAGCGAGTGAGGCGCTCATCATGGCGAGAGTGCAGCTGGTCATCCCGGACGAAGACCGCGACCGTTTCGTCCATCAAGCGCGCCGCGAAGGCTTGACGCTCAGCGCGTGGCTGCGCGCGGCCGCGCGCGCCCGGATAGAGGAAGGTCAGGGCTCAGCCCGCGTCCAGTCTCCCGAGGAGCAGGCGGCGGTGTTAAGGGAGAGGGGCGCCCAGCCCGCGACCCCACCCCAGCCCGCAGGGGAAAACCACCAGC
>VXOS01000147.1 GCA_009839925.1 Chloroflexota bacterium | reverse complement strand
TTGTTTGGTGTCTGCGGGGTTGTTCTCCTCGCTGTCGGTGGGCGGCGCCGCCGCGCTCGCGGGCGGCCGCCCCCCCCCCCCCCCCCCCCCCCCCCACAGGCAGTTGCGGCGCGGTTAGCCGTGCGAGTGGCCGGGTGAGGGCTGGTAGTACGGGTTGCGGCCCGAGGCGTGATCCGTGGCGTCCATGATCTCCTCGATCTCGGGCGCGGTCTCCTTGATCATGCCCTCGATGCCCTCGCGCAGCGTCACGTTCGCCATCCCGCAACCCTGGCAGCCACCGCCCATGCGGATGAAGGCCACCTTGTCCTCCACGCCGAGGAGGTCGACGGCGCCGCCGTGCGCGGCGATCGCCGGGTTGACCTGCTCGTCGAACAACACCTGGATGCGCTCGGCCAGCGGGTCGCGCCAGCGCGGGTTTGGGTTTTCGAACTCAAAGCCGTTGACGCCCTCGCCCTTGTACGCCCAGTGCACGGCCAGCCCGTCGAGGTAGTCCGCGTGGTCGCTGTCGACATAAAGCGCGAGCCCGTCGAAGTCCAGCTCGAAGTCGTCCTCCGGCTCGCGCCCCGCGTCGACCATCGTCAGCAGGTGCTCGATGCCGTCCTTGCTGCGGCGCGCCACCTGCAGGCGGATGCCGGCGACGGGCGGGTCGCCGGCGCTCTGCATGAGGTGCATGAGGCGAGCGATCGCCTCATCGGTCATTGAGATCTCGGGGCCGTACTCGTCAACGTCGGTGTCGAGGTCAAAGTCGATCGTCACGATTGCTCCTCCGCTGTCGCTTAAGCCTAGCGGATTCGTCCAGAGGGCGCTGCCAGTGCGCCGGGCGCGGGCTTGCAGCGGGGGCCCATGCTACGCTCGCACTCCCCGTGCGTGAGCGTCCGGGCGCGCCGCCTCCGAGGCGCGGGACGTGCTCGCACGCGCGAATGGACGGCCATGAGCGTCGCGCCCAGCTCCGCTCCCGAGAGCCCTCGAGACGAGCCTGCCGAGGCCAACGGCGGCCGCGGGCCGCGCCTCCCCTTCGCCGGGCGCGCGGGCGAGCTGCGCACCTTCGAGTCGCTCGGCGACCGCAACTTCCGCTGGTTCTTCATCTCGACGCTGGGGCAGTTCGGGGGCATCCAGACGCAGATGCTGGCGATGGGCTTCATCGTCTACGAGCTGACCGGTTCGCCCGGGCGGCTCGGCCTCGTGGCGCTCGTCAACGCGATCCCTTCGCTCGCCTTCTCCCTCTACGGGGGGATGCTCGCGGACCGTGTGCCGAGGCGGCTCGTGCTGCAGGTGGGGCAGACGTTCCAGGCGCTGCTCGCGGGTATCGTGGCCGCGCTCCTCTTCCTCGGCGTGCTGCGCTACGAGCACCTGATCGTGATCGTCTTCTTCCAGGGCGCGGGGATGTCACTGATGATGCCGGCGCGGCAGGCGATGATTCACGAGATCGCCGGCGAGGAGCGCCTGATGAACGCGATCTCGCTCGGCGCCGCCGGCATGACCACGATGCGGCTGATCGCGCCCGCCATCGGCGGCGCGCTGCTGGTGATCGCGAACAGTGCCTGGCTCTACAGCGCGGTCGTCGTCTACTACGTCATCGCCATCGGCGCGATCGTCCCGATGCGCCTGGCGCACCCGCACGCGGCGAGTGCGCCGGCCCGGGATGCGCAGGGCTGGGCGGGCGTGCGCGACGGGATCCGCTACACGATGCAGCAGCCCGCGATCCTGCAGGTGCTCGCCGTCAACCTGCTGATCGTCTGCGCCTCGATGCCCTGGATGTTCCTGCTGCCCGGCTGGGTGGAGGACGTGCTCGGCCTCGGCGGCTTCCACCTCGGGCTGCTGCTCAGCGTGATGGGCATCGGGTCGCTGTTCGGCTCGCTCGTGATCGCCTCGCTGCCGCCGCGCCATCGCGGGCTGCTCTACCTGCTCAGCGCCGTGCTGCTTGCGAGCGGCGTGCTGGCGTTCACGGCTTTCGAGGCGTTCTGGATCGCCGCGCTGCTGACCGCCGTGATCGGGGTCGGCCATGCCGGGCGGATGTCGCTCAGCACGGTCCTGCTGCAGACCTATGTCGCTGCCGAGTACCGCGGCCGCGTGCTCTCGATCTACATGATGGAGTTCGGCCTCGTCGCCCTCGGCGTCTTCGCCGTCGGCGCGATCGCCGAGGTGGTCGGCCTGCAAGTCGCGATCGGCGGCGCGGCCGCCTTCCTGCTCGTCGTCGCGCTGGCGCTCTTCCCCGCCTTCCCCACGCTGCGCCGCCTCCAGTAGCGCGAGCGCGGAGCGCCGCGCCGCGTCCTCCGGCCTCATGCGCTACAGTTCCGGCGCGACTGCGCCCTCCGAGGGTGCGCGAGGAGGTCCGGATGGCGAACATACCCGCGACGTGCCGTGCCGCACTGCTGGTCGGCCATCAGCAACCGATGGACGTCGCCGAGGTGCCGATCCCGCAGGAGCTGGAGCCGGGCGCGCTGCTGGTGCGCAATACCGCCGCCACGATCTGCGCCAGCGACGTGCACCTCTGGGAGGGCGAGTCGGGCTCCTCGACGGACCTGTTCCCGCGCATCCTCGGCCACGAGATGACGGGGCGGGTCGCCGCCATCGGAGAGGGCGCGGAGCGTGACTCGCTCGGCGAGCCGCTGCGCATCGGCGACCGCATCATCTGGACGCACGGCTTCTGCGGGCAGTGCACGAACTGCGTGATCGAGCACGAGCAGACGCTCTGCGACGACCGCCGCGGCTACATGCGGGGCCTCGCCACCGAGTATCCGTACCTGACCGGCGGGTTCGCCGAGTACGGCTACGTCTACCCCAGCTCCGGGCGTGTGAAAGTGCCCGACATCGTCCCCGACGAGCTCGCCTCGGCGGCGGCCTGCGCGCTGCGCACGGTGGTGCACGGCTTCGACCGCCTCGGACGGCTCGACGACCGCCACGCGCTGGTGATCCAGGGCTCCGGACCGCTGGGGCTGTTCTCGACCGCGGTGGCCGCGCGCAGCGGGCCCTCGAAGATCATCGTGATCGGCGGACCGGCCGCGCGCCTCGAGGTCGCGCGCCGCTGGGGCGCGACGCACACGATCGACATCGCCGACATCCCCGCCGCCGCCGACCGCGAGGCGCAGATCCGCGAGTGGACGGACGGCCGCGGCCCGGACGTGGTGATCGAGGTCTCCGGCGTGGTCGCCGCCTTCCCCGAGGGCTTCTCGATGATCCGCCGTGGCGGCCGCTACCTGATCATTGGCCAGCTCCACAACGAGGAAGTCCCGATCAGGCCGGGTGAGGTCACGCGTAAGCACGTGCGCATCATCGGCTCGATCTCGGCGAGCGTGGCGCACTACCACCGCGCGCTGCAGTTCATCGCCCACAACTGGGAGCGCTTCACCTGGATGGACATGATCTCGAACCGCTACCCGATCGAAGGGATCAACGAGGCGATGGTGCGCATGCAGAGTTGGGACGAGATCAAGCCCGCGATCATCTTCGGAGACTCCCGATGAGCGCCGCCAGACCGCCGATCGGTGTCGTCGCCTCCGCCGCGGAAGCGGGGGACGCCCTCGCCCAGATCGAGGAGGCCGAGCGCCTCGGGATTCCGGCCGCCTGGATGACCACGGGCGGCACGAGGGCGGACGCGCTGACGATCTTCGGCGCGGCGCTCGCGCGGACGGAACGGATCATCCTCGGGAGCTGCATCGTGCCCACCTGGCCGCGGCACCCGGTGCTGCTGGCGCAGCAGACGCGGGCGCTCGAGGAGATCTCGCCGGGCCGCTTCCGGCTCGGCATCGGGCCCGGCCACGAGCCGGGGATGGTGCACACCTTCGGCGTCGAGTGGCGCACACCGCTGACGCACCTGCGCGAGTACCTGCACGTGCTGACCACGCTGCTGCACGAGGGCGAGGTGGAGTTCGAGGGCAGCCACGTCACCGCCCGAGGGCGCCTCGATGCGCCGCTCTCGACGCCGGTGATGGCGTCGGCGCTGCAACTGCGCTCCTACCGGCTCTGCGGCGAGCTGGCGGACGGGGCGATCTCCTGGAACTCGCCGGCCGCATACCTGCTGGAGCGGGCGCTGCCCGCACTACAAGAGGGCGCCGCCGAGGCTGGCCGCGAGCCGCCCCCGCTGATCGCGCACGTCCCGGTCTGCCTCAGCGAGGACCGCGAGCTGGTCCTGGCCGCGGGCAAGGGCCACCTCGGCCGGTCCGCGCAGCTGCCGTTCTACGCGGGAATGCTCGCCGCCGCCGGCTACCCGGACGCCGCCTCGAACATCGAGGAGGCGCTGGTCGATGCGCTGATCGTCGCCGGCAGTGAGCAGCAGGTCGCCGATCGGCTGGCGGAGCTGGCCGGCACCGGCCTCGGCGAGCTGTTGGTGCTGCCGATCGGCCCGGGCGATCCGCGCCAGTGGATCGAGCGCGGCTTCGCGGCCGCCGCGAGGGCGGTCGACCAGCTCCGCGCCGCGTAGGCCAAACGGACCACCCGTGTAGTACGGTTACGCCCGTCGACTGTTCCCGGGCCGCCCGGAGGAGGAGCACATGCCCAAGTACCTGGCCAGCGCGTCGTACAGCGTGGAGGGAGTCGGAGGCCTGCTCGCGGAGGGCGGGACATCCCGTCGCGACGCCGTCAGCGCCGCGATCGCCTCCGTTGGGGGGACCGTGGAGTCCTTCTACTACGCCTTCGGTGACGACGACCTCTACATCATCATGGACTTGCCGGACCAGGTCTCCGCGGCTGCGGTCGGCCTCGCCATCGGCGGCGCCGGGGCGATCAGCTGGAGCACGACCGTGCTGCTGACGCCCGAGGAGATCGACGCGGCCGTCGGGACGTCCGTCGAGTACCGCCCGCCCGGCGCGTAGGGCCGCGCGCGGCCCTCAACGCGGTCGCGGCGGGAGACGAAGCACGCAGCCTCGGGGCAGCCTCGAGTGCGTCGCGGCCTATCGCCAGAGGCTGCGATATACTCGGCGCCGCCGACACGCCCAACGGGGGAGGGACTCGTCATGGCCACGGACTACGCCGAGATCGCAAAGGACGTCTCCGCACTCAAGGCTCCGCCGAACCTCGCTGACTACGCCGACCTGCGCTCCTCGTGGAACTGGGACGAGATCTGGGCCGAACTCGACACGCCGGACGGCCTCGTCAACCAGGGCCACGAGTGCATCGACCGCCACGCCACCGGCGCGCGCGCCAACAAGCTCGCGATGATCTGGCAGAGCCAGGACCTCGCTGTCGAGGAGTACACCTTCGCGGACCTCAAGCGGGAGACGGACCGCGCCGCCAACGCGCTTCGCAGCGTTGGCATCGAGAAGGGCGACCGCGTCTTCTTCCTCAGCGACCGCATCCCGGAGCTCTACTTCGCGTTCTTCGGCGCGCTCAAGCTGGGCGCGCTGGCGGCGCCGCTCTTCTCCGCCTTCGGCCCCGAGCCGATCGCCGAGCGCGTCGGGCGCGCCGACGGCAAGGCGATGGTCACCACTCCGAAGCTGCTGTCCAAGGTGGACGCGATCCGCGACGACCTGCCCAGCCTCGAGACCGTGATCATCATGGACGGCCGCGAGGAGCACGAGCTCGCCGATCGCGACATCTCCTGGAGCGCGCTCATCGCCGACGCCTCGGACGACTTCGAGATCGAGAAGACCGGTTCCGAGGACTGGTCGGTCATGCACTTCACGAGCGGCACGACCGGGCTGCCCAAGGGCGCGGCGCACGTGCACAACACCGTCGTCAGCCACTACGCGACCGGCAAGTACGTAATGGACTTCCAGGAGGAGGACATCTACTGGTGCACCGCCGACCCCGGCTGGGTGACGGGCACCTCGTACGGGATGTTCGCCCCCTGGAGCAACGGCGTCACGCAAGTGATCGACGAGGGCGGCTTCGGCGCACGCCGCTGGTACGAGACGATCACTCGCTTCAAGGTCACTGTCTGGTACACCGCTCCGACGGCGATCCGGCTGCTGATGCGCTCCGGCGCGGACACCGCGCGCGAACACGACCTGAGCTCGCTGCGCTACGTGATGTCCGTCGGCGAGCCGCTCAACCCCGAGGGCGTGGTCTGGGGCCTCGACGCCTTCGACCTGCCGATCCACGACAACTGGTGGCAGACGGAGACCGGCGCGATCATGATCGCCAACTACCCGTCGATGCCGATCCGCCCCGGCTCGATGGGCCGCCCGTTCCCCGGCATCCACGCCGCGATCATCGACGACGAGGGCAACGAGATGACGGAGCCGATGGCGGAGGGCCAGCTCGCCGTTCGCCCCGGCTGGCCCTCGATGTTCCGTACCTACTGGAACGATCAGGAGCGCTACGACTCTCGCTTCCAGATGGGCTGGTATCTGACCGGCGACAAGGCGAAGCGCGACGCAGACGGCTACTTCTGGTTCGTCGGGCGCGACGACGACGTGATCAACACGGCCGGCCACCTGGTCAGCCCGTTCGAGGTCGAGAGCGCCCTGATCGAGCACGAGGCGGTCGCCGAGGCGGGCGTGATCGGCAAGCCGGACGACCTCGCGATGGAGGTCGTGAAGGCGTTCGTCACCCTCAACGAGGGTCGCGAGGAGACGCGCGAGCTGATGCGCGACCTCAACCGGCACTGCCGCGAGCGCCTGGGTCCGGCGGTTGCGCCGCGCGAGATCCAGGTGATCGAGATCCTGCCGAAGACACGCTCCGGCAAGATCATGCGGCGGCTGCTCAAGGCGCGCGAGCTCGGATTGCCGGAGGGCGACACCTCCACGCTCGAGGACGACTAGCGCGGTCGTCCCGCCCGCGCCCGGCGCGGGGCGGCGCCCGGGGGGCGGGCGCCGGCCGCGGGGGGGGGAGGGGGGGGCGGGGGTCGGG
>VXOS01000062.1 GCA_009839925.1 Chloroflexota bacterium | reverse complement strand
CGCGTGGCGGCGTGCGAGGGGGCGGCATTTGAGCGTGGGGCAGTCGACGATCCCGGTCGCCTGGTTGGCAGTCGAGGCCGACGTGAGCGGCCTCGTCGAGCTGCGCCGCCGCGCCCGCGACGCCTTCGAGGAGGCGCACGGGGTGCGGCTCACCTTCATGCCGTTCCTCGTGCGCGCAATCGCGCTGACGTTGCGCGAGCACCCGGCGCTCAACGCCAGCTACTCCGAGGACGGCGTGCTGCGCCACGAGCGTTTCGACATGGGCATCGCGGTGGCGACCGACTCCGGGCTGCTCGTGCCCGTGCTGCGGGCGGCCGACACGAAGTCCCTCGCCCAGCTCGCCGGCGAGCTGCAGGACCTCGGCGAGCGCGCTCGCGCCCGCACACTCACCCGCGACGAGCTGATCGACGCCACGCTCACGATCGACAACACGGGCGCTTTCGGCTCGCTGATCTCGCAGCCGATCGTCCCCGTCGGCCAGGTCGCGATCGTCACCACCGAGGCGATCCGCCGCGAACTGCGCATCGTCTCCGGGGTCGACGGCGGCGACGCCTTCGCGCCGCGCTCGGTCATGAACCTCGCGATCAGCTTCGATCACCGCGCCCTCGACGGCGCCGAGGCGGGCGCCTTCATGGCCGCCCTCAAGGCCCGCCTCGAGGCGATCGGGCCCGACGACCCGCTGGACGCGGGAGCATGACCGACCCCGTCGTCGAGCGCCTCGCGGGTTACGTGAGCAGCCTCGAATACGCGGACCTGCCGGACGAGGTCGTGCACCAGGTCAAGCGGCTCGTCATCGACTCGCTCGGTTGCGGCTTGGGGGCGAGCGCCGCCGCGCCGGTGCGCGCGGCCCGGGACGTGGCCCTCGAGGTGCATGGCTCCTCACCGGCCACGCTGCTGGGGACCACCGACACGACCACGCCGGAGCTGGCCGCCTTCGTGAACGGCGTCATGGTCCGCTACCTGGACTTCAACGACACCTACAACGGCAAGGACGCCGCCCACCCCTCGGACAACATCCCCGCGGTGTTGGCCGCCGCCGAGGCGCATGCAGCGTCGGGCCGGGAGCTGATCACGGCTGTCGCCCTCGCCTACGAAGTGCAGGCTGCCTGGGCGGACAGCTTCCAGCTCGCCTCGGGTGGTGTCTGGGATCAGGCCGCCTATGCTGCCATCTCCGCGCCGCTCGGAGCGGGCAAGGTGCTCGGCCTCACGGCGGGGCAGCTCGCGGAGGCGCTGCGCATCTCCGTGGTCAGCAGCATGACGCTCGGCGAGGCGCGGCGCGGGACCATCTCGCACTGGAAGGCGGCGGCCGTCCCGAACGCGGGCCGCAACGGCCTCTTCGCCGCGACGCTCGCCCGGCGCGGGATGACCGGGCCGCCCGAGGTGTTCTCCGGTACGCACGGCTTCTTCGCGGGAGTGACGGGCGCCCCCGTCGAGCTTGCCCCCCTCGCGCGCGAGGATGGCAACGACCGCGCGTTCCGCCTCATGGAGTCGCGCTTCAAGCGCTACCCGGCGGGCTTCTTCTCCCAGACGGCGATCGAGGGCGCGATCGAGGCGAGGGAGGTACTGGGCATCGCCGACGCGGGCGATGTCGAGCACGTCCACCTCCGCACGTTCGAGAGCGGCAAACGAGTCATGGCGGGCGATCCCACCCGCTGGCGCCCGGAGACGAGAGAGACCGCCGACCACAGCCTCCCCTACGTCGTTGCCTGCGCCCTCCGCTTCGGCACGCTCGAGCCGGCGCACTTCGAGGACGACGTCCTGCGCGACCCGGTGCTGCTGGACCTGATGCAGCGCATCGAGGTCGTGCGGGATCCGGAGTGCGACGCCGCCTGGCCGGAGGCCATCCTCAACATCCTGACGGTCCGGACCTCGGATGGCCGCGAGCACACGGCCGCCGTCCCCTACTACCGCGGGCACTTCAAGCGGCCGATGAGCGACGGCGACATCGAGGACAAGTTCCGCCGCCTCACGACCGGCCTGCTCGACGCGCCCCGTCAGCAGGCGGCGCTGGACCGCCTGTGGCAGCTCGACGAGGAGACCGACCTCGGTCGAGTCATGGCAGCACTCGCCATCGCGTAGGAACCGCTCATTTGCCTGATCGGTATCGCCGCGCCTAGCATGCGGCCGTGGTTGCCGTACTCGAACGACCGCGCCGCACCTCGAAGCCCACGTGGCAGGTGGAGAACGCCCTCTGGCGCGAGGGCTGCGAGCGCGTCGCGGGCGTGGACGAGGTGGGGCGCGGGCCGCTTGCAGGTCCGGTCGTCGCCGGCGCTGTCGTGCTGCGCTACTCGCGCGCCGGCTGGGTGCGCCGGCTGCGCGACTCCAAGCAGCTCGACGCCGCCTCCCGCGAGGAGCTCGCCGCCCGGATCCGTCGCCACTGCGACTACGGCATCGGCGTCGTCTCCTCGCACGTCATCGACCAGCTCGGCATGACGGCAGCAACCCGGCTGGCCATGCGCCGCGCGGTCGAGCAGCTCGACCGCCCGCCGGACGCACTGATCGTCGACGGCCGCGAGGTCGTCGAGTGCGAGACGAGGCAGCACGCGGTGATCGACGGCGACGCGCTCTGCCCCTCGGTGGCCGCGGCGAGCATCGTTGCGAAGGTGGCGCGCGACCGCATGATGGACGAGCTGGAGCGGCGCTTCCCCGGCTACGGCTTCGCGCGCAACAAGGGCTACGCCACCGCCGGGCACCGCGAGGCGCTGCGCCGCCTCGGCCACTCGAGCGTGCACCGCCTGCTCTTCGCCCCGGTGCGCGAGGCGCTGGAGAGCCGCCCGCGCTGATGTCGAGGGCGACCGATCGGCTCGGACGCTCCGGCGAGCGCCTGGCCGCCGACTATCTGAAGGCCCGCGGCTACCGGCTGGTCGATCGCAACGTGCGCCGCCGCGAGGGCGAGGTGGATCTGGTCGCGCTGCAGGGTGGCACGCTGGTCTTCGTCGAGGTGAAGCTGCGGCGGCCGCGCCAGGCAGGTCGCGCCATCGAGCAGCTGAGCGCGCGCAAGCAGCGCCGCCTGCGCAAGCTGGCGGCGGCCTACGGCATGGAGCACCCGGAGCTGCCCGCAGACCAGCGCATCGACCTCGTGGCGATCGATCTGGCGGCGGACGGCGCGGTCGCCTCGTTCCAGCACATCCGTAGCGCGGTTGAGGGGTAAGGGGGGCGCTGCGCGCTGTTGCGAGGACGGCGCGGGCCGCTACACTTTCAGCACCATGCCGATCTACCAGTACGACTGCGCCGACTGCGCCGACCCCATCGAGGTCTTCTTCCGCTCTGTCTCGGCGGCGAGCGATCCGAAGTGCCCGGAGTGCGGCAGCTCGCGCCTGACCCGGCGGGTGTCCCAGTTCGCCCGCGTGCGCAGCGACGCACAGCGCCTCGCCGACGTGGACTTCACCGAGCACGAGGCCGCCCTCGAACGCGGCGACGAGCGCGGCTTCGCGAAGTGGGCCCGCCAGGCCAGCGCCGAGTACGACGAGGTGCTCGGCTCCAACTATCGCGAGCTCGCCGAGCAGGCCGAGGCCGGCGAGGACCCCGTCGAGCGGATCGACGCCGGCTACACCTTCCGCCACAAGGTCAACGAGGCGAAGGCGAAGAAGAACCTCGGGAACCCGGACTAGCCGCCTGCCCATCTACGAGTACAGCTGCGACGACTGCGAGTACCTGACCAGCCTCTTCGTCCGCTCGATGCGCCAGGATCCCGAGGCCCCCGACTGTGAGCACTGCGGCTCCGGCCGCACCGCGCGCCGGATCTCCTCCGTCGCCCGGCTCAAGACGGACCAGGACGTGATCGACGAGCACGGCGCGCCCGGCGCGGGCGGGGAGTACCGTGACCCGCGCCAGATCGGACGCTGGGTCGAACAGCGCTTCGAGGAGTACGGCATGGACCTGCCCGACGAGACCCGCGAGATGATCGACGCGGCCCGCGAGGGCGAGCTGCCCGGCCCCGCGCAGGAGGCTTGAGCATCGTGAGCGACGAGGGAACAGGCTTCGGCGCCGAGCTGGCGGGCGCCGTCGAGGGGATCCGCAGCGACCTCGAGGCGACGAACGCCGCGCGCGAGGCGGCATTGCCGCTCTGCCGCGGCGCGGTTCGCTCGTCGGCGAACTGCATCCGCGCCGTGCACCGCGGCGACACGCAGGAGGCGGCGCGGCTCCTCGAGGAGGCGCGAAGCGCCCTCGCCGAGGCCGCGTCGGCGACCGAGGGCTTCCCGCAGATCGCCCACGCCGGCTTCGTCCACGACGCGCAGAAGGAGTATGCCGAAGCGGCGATCACGCTCGCGCTGATCGCCGGCGGCGCGTTGCCGACGCCGCACTCGCTCGGCGTGCGCGGTGTCTCCTACCTGCACGGGATCGCCGACGCGATCGGCGAACTGCGCCGCCACGTGCTCGACTCGCTGCGCGCCGAAAACCTCGAGCGCTGCGAGGCGATGCTCGAGCGGATGGACGAGATGCAATCGCTGCTCGTGACGATCGACTACCCGGACGCGATGACCTCGAACCTGCGCCGCGCGACCGACGTGACGCGCGGCATCATCGAGCGCACGCGCGGCGACCTCACGCTGGCGGCGCAGCAGCAACGGCTCGCGAGCCGGCTCGACGCCCTCGAGGGGCGGGTGACGGGCGGACCGCCGTAGGCGGTGGATCGCAGCGGCCCGGGCGCTGCTATTGCTAGAGTGCGTATGCGCTTCGCACACTAGCAACCGTGGTGCTAGCATCCCCGAGGGTGGCGCGTGCGACGTGTGTGCGCCAGCATGCCCGGCTGACGGGTTCTGTACGCACTGAGTGGGGGCGACATGGAGATCCTCTGGATCGCGATTGCGGCAGCGCTGATCTCGCTTGTATTCGCAGTCGTGGCGGCTCAGCGAATTCTGGGCGAGGACGAGGGCGACGAGACGATGCGCTCGATCGCCGAGCAGATTCAGCTTGGCGCGGCGGCGTTCCTGCGGCGGGAATACTCCTTCATCGCCGTCTTTGTCGTCGTCGTCGGGGTGGTGCTGCTGCTCTTCCGTGACCTCGATGTGCTCGACAAGCTTCCGGGAGGCGAGGGGCAGCTCACGGACGCTCCTCGCTTCGCGATTGCCTACATCGTCGGCGCGATTGCATCGGCTGCGGCGGGCTACATCGGGATGTTCATCGCGGTCCGCGCCAACGTGCGCACGACCGCGAAGGCGCGCGAGGGGCTGAACCCCGCGCTGCGCGTCGCGTTCTCGTCGGGCTCGGTGATGGGCATGACCGTCGTCGGCATCAGCCTGGTCTGCCTCGCCGTGCTCTACCTGATCTTCCAGGACGTCGGTCCGTTGACCGGCTTCGCCTTCGGCGCCTCCTCGATCGCGCTGTTCGCTCGCGTCGGCGGCGGCATCTACACGAAGGCCGCCGATGTGGGCGCCGACCTCGTCGGCAAGGTCGAGGCGGGCATCCCCGAGGACGACCCACGCAACCCGGCGACCATCGCCGACAACGTCGGCGACAACGTCGGGGATGTCGCGGGCATGGGCGCCGACCTCTTCGAGTCCTACACGGGCTCAGTCGTCGCGACGATGTCGCTCGCGACGATCGCGATCGTCGGCATGGGCCAGCGCGACGTGTTCGACGCGAGCGCGACCGCCGACTACGCCGGCGAAGCGTTCGTGCTGCCGTTCCTCGTCATGGCGATCGGCATCGCTTCCTCGATCATCGGCACGTTCCTCGTGCGCACGAGCGAGAACGCGACGATGGGCCGGCTGCTCTGGGCGCTGCGTACCGGGATCTTCTCGGCCGGCGGCCTGGTGTTGATCGGCACGTTCATCGCCGTGACCGTGATGGAGCTCAAGTACGACCTGTTCTGGGTCGTGCTCGTCGGTCTCGTCGCCGGGCAGATCATCGGCACGGCGACCGAGTACTACACGGCGTTCGAGTTCTCGCCGACGAAGAAGCTGGCGGAGCAGGCTGAGACCGGCGCCGGCACGGTGATCATCGGCGGCCTCGGCTTGGGCATGCTCTCCACGGCGATCCCGCTGCTGACAATCGTCGTGGCGATCGGCATCACCTTCGAGCTGGCCGGGCTCTACGGCATCGCGCTCGCCGCGGTCGGCATGCTCTCCACCCTCGGGGTCACCCTCGCCAGCGACGCCTACGGCCCCGTCGCCGACAACGCCGGCGGTATCGCCGAGCAGTCGTCGCTGCCGCCCGAGGTGCGCGAGCGCACGGACGCCCTCGACAGCCTCGGCAACACGACGGCGGCGACGGGCAAGGGCTTCGCGATCGGCTCCGCCGTGCTGACGGCGATGGCGCTGATGTTCACCTACCAGCAGGTGATCAGCAGCGACGGCGAGACGCTCTCCTTCGACCTGCTCGACGTGACGGTGCTGGTCGGCGCGCTGATTGGCGCGCTGATGCCGTTCCTGTTCGCCGCGCTGACGATGGCCGCGGTCGGCCGGGCGGCCATGGCGATGGTCAACGAGGTGCGCCGCCAGTTCCGCGAACACCCCGGCATCATGGACGGCTCGGAGCAGCCGGACTCGGCGCTCGCGGTCACGATCGCGACCAACGGCGCGATCCGCGAGATGGTCATCCCCGGCACGATCGCCGTGGTGGTGCCCGTCGCGGTCGGTATCTTCATCGGACCGCAGGCGCTCGGCGGGCTGCTCGCCGGCTCGATCGCCGCGGGCGCGCTGCTCGCGCTGATGATGGCGAACGCGGGCGGCGCCTGGGACAACGCCAAGAAGTACATCGAGGCCGGCGCGCACGGCGGGAAGGGCTCCGAGGCCCACGCCGCCGCCGTCATCGGCGACACCGTGGGCGACCCGTTCAAGGACACCTCGGGCCCGTCGCTCAACATCCTGTTGAAGCTGATGGCGATCGTCGCGGTCGTCTTCGGTCCGCTCTTCATCTAGCCGCACCGCCGCCACCAGCGGCGAGGGCGCGAACCGGACGAGGCCGGGCTGGAAGGCCGGTGGCTTTTACACATCTCCGAGCCCCCCAGCCGGAGA
>VXOS01000063.1 GCA_009839925.1 Chloroflexota bacterium | reverse complement strand
GGCGCGGACGGCGCGGCGGGCGCGGCGGCCGGGGACGGCGGCGCGGCGGAGAGCGCGGCCGCGAGCGCGGCGACGCCCGGAACCGCGACCGCGACCGCGAGCGCATCCCATTCGAGGGCGAGCTGCCGCTCGTCCCGGGCGCGCCCGACGACCTGCCCGCGGCCCCGACCGCCGCCGCCGAGGACGAGATCGACTTCGCCGGCAGCACGTTGCGCGAGGTGCTCACGCTGCTCGGGCTGATGGACACGCAGATCGAGGCGCGCGACCCGGAGACCCCCGGCGACG
Source organism: Chloroflexota bacterium (assembly GCA_009839925.1). GTDB lineage: Bacteria > Chloroflexota > Dehalococcoidia > UBA2979 > UBA2979 > VXMT01. The sequence continues at coordinate 6,685 of VXOS01000063.1, read as the reverse complement.
GGGTCGGCCGCACCGCCCAGGTCTTCGAGATCTTCGGCGAGACGGAGGATGCCTCGGACGAGCTCGGGCTGCTGATCGGCCGCCGCGGCGAGACCCTGGGCGCGCTCCAGTACCTGCTCAACGTGGTCACCCGCCACCACTACGGAGAGGCCAACCACGTCTTCTCCGTCGATGTGGAGGGCTACAAGCGCCGCCGCGAGCGCTCGCTCGTCGAGATGGCGCGCCGCGTGGCCGCCGAGGTGCGCGACACTGGCGACGTGATCACCCTCGAGCCGATGAAGCCGGCCGAGCGCCGCATCGTGCACCTCACCCTCAGCGACGAGCCCGGCGTCACCACGGAGAGCGTCGGCTCCGGGAACGAGCGCCAGGTCGAGGTGCTCCCCACCGACTACGACGACTACGGGGACGACTACGACGATTATGATGAGGGGGGGGAGTACGCTGGCGACGAACCCGTTGCCGAGCACGACGAGGACGATGTCGAGTCGGTCGAGGAGTACGACGGCGAGGACAACGAAGCCGCCGCCGGACCCGTCGACGACGAGGCCGATGAGGACGAAGCCGGCCCGGTCGAGGACTACGCCGGCGAGGACGACGAAGACGACGCCGGACCCGTCGACGACTACGACGACGAGGACGACGAAGACGACGAGGGGCCGAACAGGTAGGGAGCACCTCGAACGTGCGGGAGCGGCATCCCAGCCAGGGCGCGGCGGACCGCGAGCCCGCGCGTGCGCCGTCCCTGCTGATCGCGGGCGCCGTCACCCGGGATCGCTTCGCCGACGAGCGGCGCCCGGGCGGGGCGGTGCTCTACGCCGCCCGCGCGGCGGCAGCCCTCGGACTGCGTGCGCGGATCCTCGCGCTCGCCGGCCCCGACGCGGACCTCGAGGCCCTCGGGGGGCATGACGTCACCCTCGTCGCGTCTCCTCATACGCTCACGTTCGTACATATGTTCTCTACCGAGAGCGTCTCTACTCGCAAGCTGCGCGTCGTAGCGCGGCCGGGGCGCGTACTCAGCGCGTCAGACCTCCCGGCCACACACGAGGACCAGGACGAGCTCGACCTGCTCGTGCTCACCCCGCTGCTCCCCGACGATCTCGACATCGCCTCGTTCGCCGGCGTCCGCGCGCGGCGGCGTGCCCTGCTCGCGCAGGGCCTGCTGCGCGAGGTCGGCGCGGACGGCCTCGTCGGGCACGCGGACGAACCTCCGCCGGCGCTGCGCGCCGCCATCGACGCGAGGACCAGCGTCTTCCTCTCCGAGGACGAGATGGCAGGCTGGGCGCCGGGCGCGCTCGCCTCGCTCGCCGCGGCGGCCGAGCGGGTCGTCGTCACGCGCGGGGCGCGCGGGGCCACGATCCTGCGAGGAGAGACGCGCATCGAGACCTCGGCGCGCGCCGCCGAGGCGGTCGATTCCACCGGCTGTGGCGACATTTTTTCGATCGCGTACATGATTGCGCTCGCCCAGGGAGCAGACGACGCTCAGGCGGCGGCGACCGGCGCGGAACTCGCCTCGGCGGCCCTCGGACTGCGCGGCGCGCAGCCCCTCCCGCGGATCCGCAGCGACCTCCGCAGCGAAGCGCACGCCGGGGTGTGACGTGGGCGCCGTGATCGCGGTCGTGAACCAGAAGGGCGGCGTCGGCAAGACGACGACGGCGATCTCCCTCGGCGCGGCGCTCGGCGATCGCAAGCAGCGCGTCCTGCTCGTCGATGCCGACCCGCAGGCGAACGCGACCTCGGCGCTCGGGCAGCCGCGCAACGAGGACGGCGGCCTCTACGACGCGCTCGTCGGCGAGCGCCCGCTCGACGGTTCGCTGGTCGAGACCGGCTCACGAGGGCTCTCGCTCGCCCCCGCCACGCTGGACCTCGCGGGCGCCGAGGTGGAGCTGGTGCCGGTCATGGCGCGCGAGTTCCGGATGCGGCGCGCGCTCGCGCCGCTGCAGGACCGCTTCGACCTGATCCTGATCGACTGTCCGCCCTCGCTCGGACTGCTCACGGTGAACGCGCTGGCCGCCGCCGACTGGGCGCTCGCGCCCGTTCAGGCGGAGTACCTGGCGCTCGAGGGGCTGCTGCACCTCTCGCAGACGATCAGCCTGGTGCAGCACAACCTGAACCCGGAGCTGCGCGTGCTCGGCATCGTGCTCACGATGTTCGACGGCCGCACCAACCTCGCCCGCCAGGTCGAGGAGGAGGTGCGCCGCCACTTCGACAACACCTTTACGTCCGTGATACCGCGCTCGGTACGGCTCTCCGAGGCGCCGAGCCACGGGCAGGCGATCGAGCAGTACGACCCCGCCTCGGCCGGCGCCGAGGCCTACCGGCGGCTCGCCGACGAGCTGATTGAGCGGCTTGCACTCCCCGGAGCGGAGGTTCCCGGTGACCACTGATCGAGGACAGGCGCGGGGCCTCGGACGCGGCCTCGGAGCACTCATTCCCGGCGGCGACGCGCCCGGCGACCTGGCCGGGCGGCCCGTCACCGAGATCGCGATCGCGGAGATCGAGGCGAATCCGCACCAGCCCCGGCTGATGATGGACGACGAGGCGCTCGACGAGCTGACGCAGTCCGTGCGGGAGCACGGCGTGATCCAGCCGCTGATCGTCACGGAGCTGCCTCGCGGCGCGCCCGGTGGCATGCGTTACAGGCTGATCGCCGGCGAGCGGCGCCTGCGCGCCGCGGCCGCCGCCGGCCTGACGCGCGTGCCGGTCACCGTGCGCGAGACAACCGACCGCGACCAGCTGGAGCTGGCGCTGATCGAGAACGTCCAGCGCGAGGACCTGAACCCGATCGAGGAGGCAGGCGCCTACCGCCGCCTGATCGACGAGTTCGGCCTGACGCAGCAGCAGACCGCGGAGCGCGTCGGCTGCTCGCGAGCGAAGGTGGCGAACCGGCTGCGGCTGCTGGAGCTGCCCGCGGAGGCCCTCGAGGCGCTGCAGGATGCGCGGATCAGCGAGGGCCACGGCCGCGCGCTGCTCGGCGCTCCCTCGACCGCGGCCCGCCTCGCGATTCTCGTGCGGATCGAGCGCGAGGGGCTGAGCGTTCGCCAGACGGAACGCCTCGCGCGCGCCGCGCAGTCGGTTGCGACGGCAACCCCCGCCGTCGCCGGCCACGCGCGCGACCCGGACCTCGAGGCGCTTGAGGACGCGCTGCGGCTCCAGCTCGGCACGAGGGTTGGGCTGCGGCGCGGACGCGGTGGACGCGGCACGCTCACGATCCACTTTCACAGCGACGAGGAGCTGGACGGCGTGCTCGAGCGGCTGCTGCCCGAGTGGCTCGCCGATCAGGCATGACCCGGCCCGCCTACGCCTCGCGCCGCTCGGCGGCTATCCTCTCCGCTGTTCGGGCCCTGAGGCCGTAGAGTTCCGGACGGACTGAACGAGGTCGGGTCGATGGCGCACGCGCTCGATGGCATCCGCATCGTCGAGGTCGGCGGGGGCAAGCAGCTCGCCTACTGCGGGAAGCTGCTGCGCGACCTCGGCGCCGAGGTGATCAAGGTCGAACCGCCCGACGGCGATCAACTGCGCCTCCACGGCCCCTTCCCGGACGACGAGCCCGGCCCGGAGCAGAGCGGCCTCTTCATCTACTTCAACGGCGGCAAGCAGGGCGCGCGGCTGGACCTCGAGCGCCCCGAGGACCGCGCGGCGCTTGGCCGGCTGCTCGACGGCGCGGACGTGCTGCTGCTGGGGATGCGCCCCTCGCAGGCGCGGGCGGCGGGCCTCGATCCCGACGTGCTGCTGGCGGAACGGCCCGGCCTCGTGGTCGCGACGGCAACGATCTACGGCTTCACCGGGCCCTACGCCGAGTGGCTCGGCTACCCGATTCACGCCTACGCCGGCTCCAGCGTCGCGCACCGCGTCGGCGACCCGGAGCGCGAGCCGCTCAACGCCCCCCTCGACGGGGCCGACATCCACCACGGCGCCGTGCAGCTCGCCGGCGCGGTGCTGACCGCGCTGCTGCACAAGGCGAAGACCGGCGAAGGGCAACTCGTCGACGTCGGCAGCCTCGAGGCCTCGAACCTCGCGATCTGGGGCCACGGCATCGCGCAGATCGTCTATCTCGGCTACCTCACGCCGGAGCGCAACGGCTTCCAGATCAGCGGCGGCGTCTGGGGGGCGTGGCCGACGAAGGACGGGCACTTCGCGATCATGACGCAGGTGCCGCGACACTGGGAGGACTTCATCGTCGGCCTCGGCGACCCGGAGTGGGCGCGCAATCCGCTGTTCATGGGCCTCGGTCACCCCGGCTTCCGGCGCGACATCACGCCCGAGCAGGGCGAGGAGATCCAGCGACTGCTGCGCGGCCCGTTCACGGAGCTGCTCGGACAGTGGACCAACGCCGAGCTGTGGGAGCTGTGCCGCCGCGAGCGCATCGCCTGCCAGCCCGTGCTCACGATCCCCGAGGTCTGCGAGGCCGATCACCCCAACGAGCGCGACTGGCTGACCGACGCGCCCGGACCGCACCCGCCGCTGCGCGTGCCCGGCCGCCCCTACCACCTCTCGAAGACGCCCTGGCGCGAGCCGGGCCCACCACCCCGCCTCGACGAGCCCACGGTGACCGCATGGCAGGGCGAGCACCGGCCCCCGGCCCCGCTGCGCGCACGGGCGGACGCGGTGATCGAGCCGCGCAACGCGGGCCAACCGCTCGCCGGCCTGCGCATCCTCGACCTCGGCATCGTCTGGGCCGGGCCGCAGACGATCCGCTTCCTCGCCGACTTCGGCGCGGACGTGATCAAGCTCACCACCAACACGCGCCCCTGGATGTCCGGCGTGCGCGGCGGCTCCGACCCCGCGGATCCGATGTCGTGGGAGTGGATCCTGCGCAACCGCCGCTCCGTCAACATCGACCTGCGCCACCCGGAGGGCCCCGCCCTCGTGCGCCGTCTGGCGGCGGTCTCCGACGTGGTGCTCGAGAACTTCGGCTCCGGCACCGCCGAGCGGATCGGCATCGGCTACGAGGCGCTCTCGAGGGACAACCCCGGGCTCGTCATGATCTCGATGCCGCCCGCGGGCTCCACCGGGCCATGGTCGGACCTCGTGTCCTACGGCCCGACGCTCACCGGGCTCAACGGCATGAAGGCGATCAGCGGCTATCCCGAGGACGGCTCGATCTCCGAGGAGGCCGCCGAGCTGGACCCGATCGCCGCCGCGTACGGCGCGCTCGCGATCCTCGCGGCGGTGACGCACCACTGCCGCACGGGCGAGGGTCAGCACATCGAGTTGGGCCAGGCGCAGGCCGGGTTCACCGGCCTCGCCGAGGGCGTGATCGAGTACACCTGGAACGGCCGCGACGTCGGCCCCGTCGGCAACACCCACGCGTTCCTCGCGCCGCACGGCATCTACCGCACGGTCGGCGAGGACGACTGGATCGCGATCGCCTGCGACGGCGACGAGCAGTGGCGCGCCCTCGCGGGCGTGGCCGGGCGGCCCGACTGGCTGGAGCGCGAGGACTTCGCCTCGCCGGCGGCGCGGCGCGCCGCGCGGCACGCAATCGACGCGGAGCTCAACGCCTGGACGCGCGACCATGAGAAGCGCGAGCTGGCGGAGCGGCTGCAAGCGGCGGGCGTGCCCGCCTTCCCCGTCCTCGAGGGGATGGAGGTGATTGCGGACCCGATGCTGCGCGAGCGGCGGGCGGAGTTCGAGCTGCACCCGGACTTCACGGTGGACGAGCTGCTGAACGGCATCGCCTGGCATCTCTCGAAGACCCCGCCGCGGCTGCGGCGGCCCGCGCCCGCCTTCGGCGGACACAACGTCGAGGTGCTCGGCGAGTACCTCGGCCTGACGGAGACCGAGGTGCGGGCGATGGAGGAGTCGGGCCTGCTCGCGTAGGCGCGCGGCGACGAAGGAGGACGAGAGATGAGCGACGACGGACAACTGATCATCGAGGAGCGCGACCGGATCGCGTTCGTGACGTTCAACCGGCCAGAGAAGCTGAACGCCTGGACGTTCGAGATGAGCAACGAGCTTCGCGAGTACCTCTGGGGCCTCAACGAGGGCGAATACCGTATCCGCTGCGTGGTGATGACCGGCTCCGGGCGCGCCTTCTGCTCCGGCGCGGACGTCGGCAACCTCGCCGCGCGGCAGGGCGGGGAGCGGCCGCCCTGGCGGCCGCCGCACCCGGAGGCGCACATCACCGAGGCGCTGCGCCGCTGCAACGCGCCGGTGATCGCCGCCATCAACGGCTACGCGCTGGGCATGGGCCTCGGCATCGCGATGGGCTGCGACATCCGCATCGCCGCGGACGACGCGCGCTTCCAGGTGGCGCAGATGAAGCGCGGCCTCACCGCCGACACCGCCCTCGCCCACTCGCTGCCCGCCGCGATCGGCGCCGAGCGCGCGATGGAGCTGATGTTCACCGCTCGCATGATCGAGGCGGACGAGGCGGAGCGGATCGGCCTCGTGCTGAAGGTGGTGCCCGCCGACAGCCTGCTCGACGAAGCGGAGGCGCTGGCGCGCGAGATCGCGAAGAGCGGCCCGCTCGGCGTGGCCGCCGCGAAGCGCACCGTCTACCTCCGCGACGACGACGCCTTCCAGCGCGCGCACGACTTCCTCGGCCTGACGATGGACCGCCTCTTCATGACCGAGGACGCCCGCGAGGGCATCAGCTCCTTCGCCGAGCGCCGCGAGCCGGAGTTCCCGGGGCGCTAGCAGGCACGCCGCCCGGCACCGCGCCCCTCCGGCCCCTCCCCCCTGC
>VXOS01000185.1 GCA_009839925.1 Chloroflexota bacterium | reverse complement strand
CCGACACGCTCGTCGGGACCGACTCGCACACGACGATGATCAACGGGCTCGGCGTGGTCGGCTGGGGTGTCGGCGGCATCGAGGCCGAGGCGGCGATGCTCGGCCAGCCGGTCTCGATGCTGATCCCGCAGGTCTTCGGCGTGCGGCTGACGGGGCGGCTGCCGGAGGGCGCGACCGGCACGGACCTGGTGCTGCGCGTCGTCGAGCTGCTGCGTGAGCGCAACGTCGTCGGCAAGTTCGTCGAGTTCTTCGGACCCGGCCTCGGCGCGCTGTCGCTGGCCGCCCGCGCGACGATCGCCAACATGTGCCCCGAGTACGGCGCGACCGTCGGCTTCTTCCCGGTCGATGCCGAGACGCTCAACTACCTGCGTTTCACCGGCCGCTCGGACGACCAGGTTGCGCTCGTCGAGGCCTATTGCCGCGAGCAGCAGCTGTTCCGCACCGACGCGACGCCGGACCCCGAGTACAGCGACCTGCTGGAGGTCGAGCTCGGCTCGATCGAGCCGAGCCTCGCCGGGCCGAAGCGCCCGCAGGACCGCATCGGGCTGCACGAGGCGCAGGCCTCGGCGCGAGCGACGATCGCCGAGGAGATCGAGGGCGGCGCGAGCGCGGCGCCGGTCGAGGTCGCGGCCAACGGCCACTCCTACGAGCTGTCGAACGGCGCGGTCGTGATCGCCGCGATCACCAGCTGTACGAACACCTCGAATCCCGAGGTGATGGTCGCCGCCGGGCTGCTGGCGAAGAAGGCAGTGGAGCGCGGGCTGAGCACGCCGCCCTGGGTGAAGACCAGCCTCGCGCCCGGCTCGCGCGTGGTCACGGAGTACCTGGACGAGGCCGGGCTGACCGAGTACCTCGACGCGCTCGGCTTCAACCTCGTGGGCTACGGTTGCACCACCTGCATCGGCAACTCCGGCCCGCTGCCGGAGGCGGTCTCGCAGGCGGTCGACGGCGGTCCGCTGGCGGTCGCCGCCGTGCTCTCCGGCAATCGCAACTTCGAGGCGCGGATCAGCAACCAGGTGCGCTCCAACTACCTCGCCTCGCCGCCGCTCGTTGTCGCCTACGCGCTCGCCGGGCACATGGAAGTCGACCTTGCGACCGAGCCACTGGGAACGGGCGCGGACGGCGAGCCCGTCCACCTGCGCGAGATCTGGCCGAGCGAGCAGGAAGTCGCCGAGGTCATCCAGTCCTCGATCCGCTCGTCGATGTTCCGCGAGCGCTACGCCGACGTCTTCACGGGCGACGAGCAATGGGCCGCCCTCGACTCGGGCGGCGGACGGCGCTTCGGCTGGGACGAGGACTCGACCTACGTGCGGCACGCGCCGTACTTCCAGGATCTGAAGCGCGAGCCGTCCCCGCCGGAGGACATCGAGGGCGCGCGCGTCCTCGCGATGCTCGGCGACTCGGTGACGACGGACCACATCTCGCCCGCCGGGGCGATCGCCCCGGACAGCCCGGCAGGCGCCTACCTCAGCGAGCGCGAGGTGCCGCGCCGCGATTTCAACTCGTACGGGTCGCGCCGCGGCAACCACGAGGTGATGGTGCGCGGCGCCTTCGCCAACGTGCGGCTGCGCAATGCGCTGGTCGAGCGCGAGGGCGGCTGGACGCGCCACCTGCCGGACGGCGAGGAGCTGCCGATCTACGACGCCGCCGAGCGCTACCGGGCCGAGGGCGTCCCGCTGATCGTGCTGGCCGGCCGCGAGTACGGGTCGGGGTCCTCGCGTGACTGGGCGGCGAAGGGGCCGGCGCTGCTCGGCGTGCGCGCCGCGATCGCCGAATCGTTCGAGCGCATCCACCGCAGCAACCTGATCGGCATGGGGATCCTCCCGCTGGAGTACCCCGCGGGCGAATCGGCCGCCTCGCTCGGCCTCACGGGCGAGGAGCTGTTCGACATCAGCGGCATCGAGGGCGGCGTCGAGCCGCGGCAGGACATCGCCGTCCGCGCCGTCGCCGCCGACGGCCGCGAGGTCGCCTTCACCGCCCGCTGCCGCATCGACACCCCCGTGGAGGCGGAGTACTACCGCCACGGCGGGATCCTGCAGTACGTGCTGCGGGGGCTGCTGGAGGAGTAGGGGACGCGAGGATCGAGACGCCCCTTTTGTAGTTGGGGTTTCCGTTGGGGGCGCACTGTCGGATTCGGGCCGGGGTGAGGACTTGGCGTGAGGATGGGTCGGGCAGATTCGGCGCCCAGTACCGAACGCATAGAGAAACTGCTCGCCGAGCTCCGCGAGCGGATTCGCGGCGAACTCAAGGACTTTTCGCTCCCATCAGATGACGACCGGCCTGATGTACCCAACGTGAGCTGGATGTCGGTCTCGGCTGAGGTGCTGCCTGTGCCGCGCCTCGCGCAGTGGGTGTTGACTTGGGGGCTTGGAGCCCCAGATTACGGAAAGGGCGAGAAGCGGGCTTGGCTTGTCCGGTTCAAGTACGGCGAGCGTGAGTGCGCGCTAGGACTCTTCAAGTTTGGGCTACGTCTCAGCGTTCATCACGAGAGTTCTAAAGACGATCTCAAGGCGATAGCTGGCAGGATCCTGGGTCGCATCGACAAGGCCATTCGTGTCGCGGAGAGCGAGTTGCTAGACGCGTACGCCGAAGAGCAAGTTCGCCGGGGGAATCTGACGATTCAGAACCAATACGGCTTGTTTGAAACCATGTACCAGCACTTTCGATCGCAATTGGAAGAACCCGAAGAGGAAGCTCGAGTTGCTACGGCCACGAGCGATGATCCCGTTGAGCGAGTGAGAGATCAAATTCGGTCCGGGCTCACGAGCGCGATAGACGCTGAGCGCGACCGGTTCCACGCAAGTGTTGCCATGGTGAACGCGTACTTCAGCATGCTCGAACATCTGCTCGTCCTGCTCTGGCCTTTCATGCGGTATGAGCCGGGACGTGATGACTTAGAAGGACTAATCAAGGACCGCTGGTCTGAGAAGTTCAAGAAGGTCTTCGACGTCGTCGGAGACGGCGATGCGAAACGCATCTATGATCGTCTCCGTGGTGTTGCCGAACAGTACCGGAACACATACGCCCACGGAGGGTTCGGCAAGCAAAGAGGGACTCTCTTTGTGCACTTCCCCGGCGGCCCACCAGTCCCTGCCTCCCTGAGTGGTCGTCGGAATCAGCTGCGCACGAGCTTCTTTCCAGTGGCCGATCCCGATATCGCGGACATCACCGCCGTGCTAGACGAGACAGACTCATGGCTTCGATCTGGACCTGCGGCTCTCGGGATGAAGTACGTCGAGAGTGGACTCAACGTTGCATACGATGCCGGGTCAATAGCGCAGACGCGTGCAATGATGACAAGCAACGAGACATTCGACCTTTACCTCCAAGGGCTCTCCTACTCCGCGGACGCTCAGGCCAATATGGACTGGTAGGGGCAGCGTTTGGCCCCTAGCACCGCTAATCTAGTTCCCTGACCATGAAGTCGCGCACGAGCGGGAAGACCGGGCGTCGCCACTCGCCGCGCAGGTCCTCCCACACGGCGCGGACCATGAAGGCGAAGACGTAGCCCTCGCTGGAGCCGTCCTCGGGGCGGAGGTACCCCGCGGAGACGCGGTAGGCGACCGGCGCCTCCGAGGTCCAGAAGCCCGCCTTCTGCCCGAACACGTAGCCCTCGATGCCAAAGTCGGGCGGGAACGGCCAGGCGAACGCGCCCAGGATCGGCCGCGTGGCGAGGTCCATCAGGTAGGCGGTCAACTCCTCGTTGAGCTGCTCGCCGCGCACGAGCGAGATCCAGACGCGCGCGAGGTCCGAGGGCGTGAAGTGCGCGTAGCGCCAGCTGTGCTCGATTCTCGAGTCCCCGGAGACGCCGGCACGCTCCAGCACCGCCGCGATCTGCTCGGACGTGACCTTGCCGTTGATCCGGTCGGCGTGCGCATCAAGGGAGAGCGAGAGCACGATCTCGATGTCCCCCTGCAGCTCGCCCTCGAGCTCGAGCAGGCCGTCCTGCACGGCGCGCAGCGCGGCGATCACGACCATGATCTTGCCGGCGGAGGCCGGGTACTGGCTGTGCTCGGGGTTGACGAGGAAGGTGGCGTCGCAGTCGAGGTCGACGAGCGCGACGCCCCAGCCTCCCGTGTACCCCGCCATCTTCTCCTCGATGGCCTCCCCGAGGAGCGCGGCGCGCTCCTCCAGCCCCTCGCACCGCGCGGGGAGAGGTTCGGGTGTTGGTGTCGGCGGAGGCGTTGCGGCAGGCGTCGGGCTCGCGGTCGGCGTTTGGCTGGGCGTGGCCCTCGGAGTTGGCGACGGTGTTGGGCTTGGCGGAGGCGTTGCCGCCGGCGTCGGCAAGGGCGCTTGGCTGGGTGAGGGGGTTGCGGTCGGCCTGGGCGCGGCGCTCGGGCTGGGTGTCGCCGTGGGCGCGGGGCTGGGCGAGGGCGTCGCGGTCGGCATCGACGTGGCTGTCGGCGCTGCCGTCCCGGTTGGCGCTTCGGCCACAGATTCGGTGCAGCCGGCCGCGAGACCGGCGAGGAGCGCGACGGCGATCAGGAGCGAGCAGGGGAGCAGCCGCATCAACACCCCTCGTGCACAGCGCGCGATGATCCGGTGTGTGGAGTCCAGTGCGCGGTGATCCAGTGTGTAGAGGACGAACGCCGGGCCGGGGAGGTTCCCGCCCGCGGCGGCCGCCCGTCGGTGCCCGGGCGCCCTCAGGGGGAGCGGCTGGCCGCGATCCGGTCCGCCTCGGCGAGCCACTCCTCGCGCCCCGCGGGCGGTCGGACCAGCAGGAACATCACCGAGCCGAGCGTGGCGACGAGCGCGAGCACGATAAAGCCGAGGCGGTAGCTGCCGGTCTCGTCGTACATCACGCCGGCGAACACCGGCCCGATGATCATGCCGAGCATGATGACCAGCGACGAGAAGCCCATGATCGTGCCGAAGCGCCTCGGTCCGAAGTAATCGGCGCGGAGCCCCATCATGAGCGGCCCGCGAGAGCCCCAGGCGACGCCGTTGATCACCACGGCGACGTAGATCATCGGCAGCCCGTCGGCGAGCGCGAGCAGCAGCATCGCCGCCGAGTGACCGAGCAGAGCGAGGATGACGAAGGGGCGCTTCGGCACGCGGTCGCCGAACGCGGTTGAGAGCAACTGACCGATGATCTGGCCGAACGTCTGGATCGTGACCGCCAGCGCCGCGAGCCCGAGGGTGTAGCCGAGGTCCTCGTGGATGTAGATCACGAGGTGCACCATCAGCGCGCCGATGACGAGCAGCGCCGAGGCCTGACCGAGCGCGAGGAACCAGAACGCGGAGGTGGTGAGCGCCTCGCGCGCCGTCATCGACCACTCGATCTGCTCCGGCTCCCCGGCCACCGAGGCGGCCGATTCGACGCCGTCGGGCAGCATGCCGTAGGGCTCCGGGCGGTGCCGCACCACGAGCGCGAGCGGGATGCCGACGATGAGCGAGACGACGCCCGAGGCGAAGGCGGCGTCGCGCCAGCCGATGCCCTCGATCAGTAGCGCCATCGGCGTGGCGGTGAGGCCGCCGACGGCGAAGCCCATCGTGAGCACGCCCGTGGCCAGCACGCGGCGCCTGCGGAACCAGTTGACGATCGCCACGAGCACGGAGAGGAAGCTCCCGAGCGAGGAGCCAATCGCGATCAGCGTGAAGGAGATGTAGAAGAGCGGCAGCGACTCCACCCGGCTGAGCAGGACGAACCCGACCGAGAACAGCACTATCCCGAAGATCATCACCTTGCGCGGCCCGTAGGTGTCGATCACCCAGCCCTGGATCGGCCCGAGCACCCCGCTCTCGATGCGTTGCGCGGCGAAGGCAAACGAGAAGGTCGTGCGGCTCCAGCCGAAGTCGGCCTGCATCAGCGCCACGTACGTGCCGAACGAGTGGAACATCAGCACGCCGAACATGAACTGCGAGAGGAACCCCGCGGCGGCGATGTACCAGCCGTAGAAGATGCGCGGCCGGCGCGCGCCCCGGGCCGTCACACTGCGCCCCTCACGACGCAGCGAACTCCCTGCAGCGGATCGCGCGCTCGAGGTCGTCGTTGGCCTCGCGCAGCGAGCGGGCGAGCAGCGGCACCGCGTCCCCGATCTCCCCGAGCAATCCGCGCGAGCGCTCGAGCACGGCCTGCTCGATGCGACCGTTCGGGAACAGGCTCGCGAAGTAGGAGCGGGTGAACTGGTTCTCGCCCGTCTCGAACACAGCGCGGACGCGATCGAAGAACGCCATCGTCCACGGCTCGAGCATTTCGCGCTGGATGTGCCAGTGGAAGCCGGACATCGCCGCGGCGGTGAGGTGCAACGAGCCGTAGCCCTCATCGTGGAAACGCCGCCACGCCTCCGCCTTCACCGCAGCGTCCGGTACGGCGACTTCGGCGCGCAGCGCGGCGCGCTCCCCGCGATCCGAGGGATCGCGCTCGCGCTCGGCGGCGATACGTTCGGCGGAGCCGCCGATGCCGTGCGCTACGGCGCGGATCGCGATCTCCCAGCGCATGTCCTGGTCGATGGTCAGGCCGGGCACCGCCAGCTCGCCGTCGGCGAGCGCGATCACGCGCGCGATGTCCTCCGGCGTGATCGCCAGCGCGATCAGCGTGCGTGCCCATATGATCCGCAGATCGTTCGCCGCTTCGTCTGCGGGCAGGGCCTGAAGCGCCTCCCACGCGACCTCGGATGAGCGGTGTGCTTGCTCATCGCGCTGGTCATCGGGGACGTAGCGCGCGATCGTGGCGGTGACGGTCGCGAGCCCGCTCTCGATCAGCTCCGGGTCCGTCTCCGTCGTCACCTTCGAGGCGACGAGCGGCAGGTAGTCGGTGGACTTCAGTTGCTGGTCGCGCACCATGTTCCACAGCGCCTGCCCGATCAGCTGCCGCAGCAGCGGGTCGCCGACCCGCTCGAGGTGTCCGCTCACGTAGTCGAGCGAGCGGTCGTCGAGCGCGACCTTCACGAAGGCATGGTCGTTGTGGTTCGGCATCACGAGTTGCGGCGCGGCGCGTCCCGCGGCCGCCTCGACGACCGTCGAGGCGCCATCGACGGCGACCGGCAGCGTCT
>VXOS01000038.1:6648-7003 GCA_009839925.1 Chloroflexota bacterium | reverse complement strand
CCCCCCCGCCGAGCCCCCGGGGGCGCAACGGCCCGGCGGGCCGGGGGCGGCGCCGGCGGGCCCCCCCGCCCCCACCCCCCCCCCCGGCGGCGGGGGCCGGAGGGGAGCCCGAGCGCCCCGCCGCGGTTACGCAAAACGTCTCCCTCGGGGAGAGGGACCGGACCGTCGGACCTAGTTCTGGCCGCCGCCCGAGCCGCCCGAGCCGCCATCACCGCCACCCGACCCGCGGCGGCGCCTGCGACCGCCGCGCCGCCCGCGGCGGCGGGGGCGGGCGGGCGTGGGGGGCGGGCCCGCCGGCGGGGCGGGGGGCGGCGGCGGCCGCGGGCAGTACGGCGCCGGGCCAACCCCCGGCGCG
>VXOS01000038.1:0-6638 GCA_009839925.1 Chloroflexota bacterium | reverse complement strand
CCCCCCGCCGCCCCCGCCCCCCCCCCCCCCCCCCCCCCCCCCCCCCCCCCCCCCGCCGCGGGGGCCGCCCCCCCCCCCCCCCCCCCGCCCGCGGCGGCGGCGGCGTGCGGGCTTCTCGCCCTCGCCCTCGGCGTGCTCGGGGCGCTGCTCAGCCGGCGGTTCGTCCGCCGAGGGACCACCCGCGGGCGCGTCGACCGCCTCGAGGGTTGCGATCAGCCCCTCGCTGCGGCGTTCAGCCTGCCGCCGCAGCGGCTCCTCGATCTGGCCCTCGAGCTCCTCGGGACGCACGGCGTTGCCGTACTGGCTCGACAGCTCCTCGGCGGTCATCTCGATCACCTCGCCGCCGTCGTCGAGGCGCATCCGGACCTGGCCCTTGAGCGTGTTGTGGGCGATCACGCGCGCCCGACCGACCGGCGTGGTGACGCGCTTGCCGACCTTCGGCAGCGTGCCGCGCAGGCGGCGGTACTCGTCCACCTCGTAGGAAAGGCAGCAGAGCAGACGCCCGCACACGCCGGAGATCTTCGTCGGGTTGGGCGGCAGATCCTGCTCCTTCGCCATCCGCATCGAGATCGCGGGGAAGGTCGTCTGCCAGGTGCGGCAGCAGAGCGCGAGGCCGCACACGCCCACGTCGCCGAGCGCCTTCGCGCGGTCGCGATCCCCAACCTGCCGCACCTCGACCTCGACGCCGAGCAGATCGCGGCACATGCCGGTGAACCAGCGGTGCTGGATGCGCTCCGGCGCGGAGAAGGTGATGCGGCAGTGCGAGCCCGCGAGGTTGTAGGTCAGGCTCGCGACACGCACCCGCGGGTCATTGCGCGTCGCGAGCTCCTGCGCGCGGCGTAAGTCCTCCAGCGCGCGCTCGCGGTTCTCCCGCCAGGCGTCCACGTCCTCGCCGCTCGCGAGGCGCTCGATGACGCGCAGCGGGCCCTCGGGCTCGGCAGCCAGTGTCTGGTCCGGTGTGACCACCACCCAGCCCAGCTCCTCGCCCTGCCCAACGTTGACGACCACGTAGTCGCCAAGCGCCGGTTCGAGGTCGTCAGCCCTGCACCAGGTCAGCGGCCCCGCCTCGGTGAAACGGATCCCGACAATGCCTTCCATGCGGTCCCGGCGGTCGCGACGCCTGCCCCTGCCCCACAGGCGAGAGCCTGCTCATGCGGGCGGCGCGGCGGCCGGACGGGCCTCCTCTCGGCTTGACTCCGGTTCGTCGAACTGCAGTTGCGGGAGGTCCAGCATCAGCACCTCCAGCGCGAGCTGCGGGTTGGTGTTCTCGATCAGGTGGCGTCGCGTCCGCTCCGTCGCGCGCAGCGCCAGCACCGCCTCGCGAGGCGAGCACCCGGCCGGCGCGGCCTCGCCGCGGCCCTCCGCGTCCGCGACCGCCGCCAGCGTGTCGCGCCACCACCAGCGCCAGACATCGAGCGTCTCGAGCACCGCCTGGCGCTCGCGGCGCCACGAGCGGGCCAGCCCCGCCGCATGGTCGAAGCGCTCGTTGCGCGAGCCCGCACAGAGCCGGCGCAGATCCTCGATCGCGGTCTCGCGCAGCTGGCGCTGTGCGGGATCACGGTGCAGCCGCAGCGCCAGCCCGTAGCGCCCGCGGCCCTGCGCCGCCAGCTCGCGCGCCTCGTCCACGCCGAGGCCGTCGAGATCCTCGACGAGCGCCTCGGCCAGCGCGGCGCGCGGCAGTGGGCGCAGCGTCAGCTCGCGGCAGCGCGAGCGGATCGTCGGCAGCAGCTCGTCAGGGTCGACGGCCAGCAGGATCAGCAGCGCGCTGCCCGGCGGCTCCTCGAGCGTCTTGAGCAGCGACTGCGCCGCCTCGGTCTGCAGGTCGTTGGCGGTGTCGATGATGAAGATCCGCCGCGAGGCGTGGAACGGAGCAAGGTTCGCGAGCTTCGAGAGGCGCCTCGCCTGACAGATGCGGATCCGCGTCGAGCCGTCCGCCACATGGTCGCGGTGCCCTTCCTCGTCGCAGGGCCCGCCAATCGTGATGCGCTCGACGTCGGGCGCCTCGCCCGACTCGATGCGCGTGCAGGCGCGGCATTCGAGGCAGGGGTCGACGCCAGCGGCGTCCGCCTCGTCGCGCCGCTCGCAGTGCAGCGCCTGCACGAGGCGTCGCGCCAGCGTCGCCTTCCCCACGCCGTCGGGGCCGCTGAACAGCCAGGCATGCCCGAGGCGATCGGACGCGAGGGCGGCGCGCAGCTCGGCCACGGGCTGCTCCAGCCCGCGCACGCCCCAGCGCGCCTCGCCGCCGATCCCGGCGCTCACGGGTCCACGTCCAGCGCCATCAGATCCTCGAAGGTCTGGCGGCGGCGCAGCAGCCGCGCCTCGCCGGCGGCGACCAGCACGACGGCGGGCCGCAGCGCGAGGTTGTAGTTCGACTCCATCGCGACCTGGTAGGCGCCGGCCGCGGGCATCGCGACAACCTCGCCGGCATGCAACCGCGGCGTCTCGATGTCGCGCGCCAGCAGGTCGCCGGACTCGCAGTACTTGCCCGCGATCGTCACGGTTTCCTCGGCGGGCGCGAGCGGGCGCTCGGCGGAGATCAGCTCGTAGCGCGAGCCGTACATCGCCGGGCGGATGTTGTCCGCCATGCCGCCGTCGACCGAGACGTAGGTGCGCACGCCCTCGATCTCCTTCCGCGCGCCGACGGTGTAAAGGGCGAGCCCGGCGCGCCCGACAAGCGAGCGGCCCGGCTCGATCACCAGCCGCGGAAGCGGCAGGCCAAGCGCGTCCGCCTCGCGGCGGACGGTCCCGCAGACCACGCGCGCGTAGGCGGCGGGCGGCGGCGGCTCCTGCTCGCCGTGGTAGCCGATGGCGAACCCGCCCCCGACGGACAGCTCATCGAAGTCGAGGCCGAGCCGGTCGCGGCAGACCTCCGCCTGGAAGGCCGCCACCACCTCGATGCCGCGCTCGTACGGCGTCAGCTCGAAGATCGGACTGCCGAGGTGCATGTGCAGCCCACGCAGATCGAGGTGCGCGGCCTCGGCGATGCGCCGCACCGCCTCCTCGGCATCGCCGGTGGCGATCGCCACGCCGAACTTGCTGTCGAGGATGCCGGTCGTCGTCTTCTCGTGCGTGTAGGCGTCGACGCCCGGTGAGACGCGCAGCAGCACCGGCTGGCGCACGCCCGCCCCGGCCGCCGCCTCCTCGAGCAAGTCGATCTCGCCGAGGTTGTCGATCACGACGCGGCCCACGCCAACCTCGACGGCGGCGCGCAGCTCCTCGGGCGACTTGTTGTTGCCGTGCAGGTAGATCGTCGCGGGGTCGACGCCGGCGGCGAGCATCACCGCCAGCTCCCCGCCGGAGACGGCGTCGAATCCGAAGCCCTCGGCGGCGATCAGGCGGGCGAAGGGGCGGTTGAGGAAGGCCTTCGCGGCGTAGAGGGCGGTGGTCTCCTCGTGTTCCTCGCGGAACGCCTGCAGAAAGCCGCGCGCCTGCCGTTGCAGCGTCGCGAGGTCGTAGACGTAGAGCGGTGTGCCGTACTCGCGCGCGAGGGCGGGCAGGTCGCAGCCGCCGACGGAGAGCGCGCCGGACTCGCCGAGGACGGCGGTGACGGGCAAGAGATGCGCCAGCGGCAGTGATGCCGTCGCGGAGGTAGCCACAGTGATCCCGCGTTCCCGCGGTGTCGTCTTGTTCGGCCTCGCGGGCGGCGCTCCGGCCGGAGCCTGGGGAGCGCGCGCGAGGTTGGACGTCACACGTCGTTGTTGGGGCGGATTATCGCACGCCCGCCGCAGGACCGCACGGCAAACGGGCAGCTCGGCAAGCACCCCCGCGCCAACCCCCTCCCTTTGGGGACCTGTGCGAAAGTCGCGTCGAGTGCCCTCCGGCCTCTTCTCCCTGGGGAGAGGGCGGGGGTGAGGGGGAGGACTCCCACGCTCCCCGGGGAGCCCCGATGGCGCAGCGAACTCCAGAGGGCGCCTTCGGGGACACGTTCACCAGCGGGCCTGTTGCACCATCGGCGCTCTCGGGGGCTCGGCAGTGGGTGGGCGAGCCTGGATTCCGGCTTTCGCCGGAATGACGGTTGTGGAAGGGCTCTTCACAATACCGCCCATGGACGAGCGTGAGCCGACCGCCGAGCAGCGCGAGATCGACGCCCTCCTCGCGCGCTACGAGCGCGAGCTCGAGTACTTCGTGCTGACGCGCGACCGGCTGCTGCCGCTGATGCGCCAGCTCCTCGACGCGCTCAGGGAGTGGGCGCGGAGCGGTGAGGACGCCGCCGGACGGGCAGCCATGCTGCGCCGCGAGTACGTCACGGAGCTGAATACGCTCGGCGGCCAGATCGACGACTGGGTGCGGATTCGCGGCTCCGGGCTGCGCGTCTCCTCGCTCGCGGTCGGGATGTCGGACGAGCAGATCGAGCGCTTCAGCGCGCTGCAGTCGCGCGAGGTCGCCGAGGCCGTGGGCCGCGAGGAGTTCGACGCCGCGCAAGCCGAGCTGCGCGAGCTGCTGCTGATCTTCGAGGAGTTCGCCGGGTAGCGCTCAGAGCCGCTGCAGCGCCGTCGCGGGCGGCCTCGGGCGCGTCGCGAAGATGAAGCAGAGCGAGCCGAGCCCGGCCAGCACCGCCAGCAGCAGGAAGGCCGGCGTGTAGGTTCCCTGGGCGTCGTAGATGAAGCCGGCGATCATCGGACCGAGCATCATCCCCGTCATCACGATCAGCGAGGAGAAGCCCTGGATCTGCCCGTAGGAGCCGGGACCGAAGTAGTCGGCGCGCAGCGCCGAGGTGAGCGGTCCCCGGGCGCCCCAGGCCGTGCCCTGCACGGCCACGGCGACGGTCAGCACCCAGAACGACGGACTCCAGGCCAGCAGCAGCATCCCCGTCATGTGCCCGAACATGGCCGAGACGATGATGATGCGCTTGTTCATGCGGTCGCCGAAGACGCCGCCGATCAGCATCCCCACCACCAGCATCGCCGTGAGCAGCGCGATCAGCCGCGCCGCCGTCCCCGAGGACTCGCCGAAGTCGCCGGTCACGTAGACGAAGAGATGCACCGAGACAGCGCCGACCGTCACCAGCCCCGAGGCGTGCCCGAGCGAGAGCAGCCAGAACGCGCGCGTCCTCATTGCCTCGCGCACGGTGAAGCTCGTTTCCGGCATGGCCGCCGCAGCGGCCGCCGCAGCGGCGGGCGGGAGCCCGTCGGGCGTTCGCCCGTGGTCCCCGGGCCGGGTCCGCACGAGGCTCGCGAGCGGCAGGCCGATCGCCAGCACGACGCAACCCGAGACCAGCGCCGTGGTGCGCCAGCCCCAGCCCTCGAGCGCCATGACCACCGCCGGCGTCACCAGCCCGCCCGCCGCCACGCCCGTCGACATCACGCCCAGCGCCAGCGCGCGCCGGCGCTGGAACCAGTTCACGACCGCCACCGAGACGCTGAGCATCGAGGAAAGGCTGGCGCCGATCGCGATCAGCGCGAACACCAGGTAGAAGCCCAGCAGCGAGTTGACGAGGCTGAAGGCTGCGAGCGCCAGCGCGAAGAGCACGACGCCGATCAGCATGATCAGCCGTGGACCGAAGCGATCGACCGCCCAGCCGTGGATCGGCCCGAGGACGCCCGTCTCCACGCGCTGCAGGGCGAAGGCGAGCGAGAGCTCCGCGCGGCTCCAGCCGAACTCCTCCTCGAGCACCTTCACGTAGGCCCCGAAGGCGTGGAACATCAGTCCCCCGCCCACCACCATCAGGCCCCAGCCGGCGAAGACGATCCACCAGCCGTAGAAGATGCGCTCGCGGACGAATCGAGGCGGGCCGGGCGGCGTCCCCGGGCCGTGTCCCGACGCGCCGTTCCCCCCGGCGTCCGCTACCTCGACGACCTTCGCCACCCGTGAAGACTCCTCGCCCTGTTCCGGTCGCTCCGGTCCGGCTGCGCGCCCCGGCTGCGTTGCTGCGGCCCCGCCATCATAGGCGCGACCCTGCTACGAACCCCGCGGCGCGCCGCTAACGCGCCTCCGCCCCGCCCTCGAGCGCGTCGAGACGCCGCAGTAGCGTGCTCGCGCCGACAACGCTCGCGCCCAGCGCCTCGAGCTCGCGGCGCAGCGCGGCGTCCGAGGTCACAACGGTCAGCGATGCGGGGTCCGCGTCATCCGCCACCAGCTCCACAATGCGATCGTCAGCGGCGTTCCTGCCGCCACGGCGCGCGTAGAGCACGCGCAGCGGCTCGGCCTCGGGCTGCTCCGGCGGCCCGGAGCGGCCCGGCCGCCCGTCGAACACCACCGTCAGTTCGTCGCCGCTCGCCCCGGCGAGGGTCTCGAGGCGTCGCACGAGCCGTCGCGCGGCGGCGGCGCGGTCGCGCCACCAGCCGTCCGGCCGCGACCCGATCACGTTCATGCCGTCGACGATCAGCCTCGCCACGGATCCTCCCGCTCGCGCACCCGGCGCTACGCCATCCTCGCACGCCACGGCGCGCAGTCCGGCTCCCTCCCCCCTCGCGGGGGAGGGCGGGGGGGGAGGGGGAGCGGGCGCAGCCCGCCAGTCCGGCCGGGCGCAAACCCCGAAGGCGCACCACCCATCGAGCCTGGCAGTCCCGCCGGCGAGCCTGGATTCCGGCGTTCGCCGGAATGACGGGCGAGGGGCACACCAGAGTCCCGAGGGCGATCCGGCTCCCTCTCCCCTCGCGGGCGGGGTCTTTTACACATCTCAGATCCCCCCCCAGCGA
>VXOS01000161.1 GCA_009839925.1 Chloroflexota bacterium | reverse complement strand
CACCGCCACCCCGCCGCCGCCCGTCCCGACGCCCGAGCCGGTCGTGGTGTGGACCATCGGCAACACGGACGGCACCGGCGTGGCCCTGCGCGACGACTGCGCCGACGAGGCGCGCTACTCCGCGCGCGGCGAGGGTTGGCCCGACAACACGCGGGTCGAGCTGATCGACGAAGGCGCCGATCGCTGCGAGGGCTGGCTCCACGTCGAGACCGGGGACGAGGTCTCGTGGGTGCGGCGGGAGTACCTGATCCGGCGGGAGCTGTCGTCGACATGGACCGTCGGCAACACCGGGGGCGTGGGCGTGGCGCGGCGCAGCGACTGCCTCGACTCGGCGCGTAGCTCCCAGCCCGGCGAGGGCTGGGTCGACGATACGGAAGTGCGCCTGCTCGAGGTCGGCGAGGATCGCTGCGCGGGCTGGCTGCGCGTCGAGTCCGCAGGTCTCGAGTCATGGGTGCGTGAGCGCTACATGATCGAGGTCGTCGACCTGACCCTGATCGAGGCCTGGATCGTCGGCAATACTGGCGGCGGCGGCGTGTCGCTGCGCGACGACTGCCTCGACTCCGCCCGCATTGCGCCAGGCGTCAGCTGGCCGGACACCACGCAGGTCGAGCTGGTCGAGGCCGGCGAAGGGCGCTGCGCGGGCTGGCTGCTGGTGGAGTCCGAGGGCGTCGAGTCGTGGGTGCGCGAGCGGTTCCTGATCGCGGAGGAGTAACAGGCGCCCGGGCCGCGGGGCTAGTCCGCGGGGGCGGGGCTCCGCTCGCTGGCGGGCAGCTCCTCGACCGGGATCTCCTCGATGTCGTCGAGGGCGGCCTCGATCGGGTCGCCGTCGCCCTGGCTCGTGCCGTGGGCGTCGAGGCCAAAGGCTTCGCTGTAGCGGTAGTAGAGCTCCAGCGAATCGCCGTACTTGCGGTGTCCGGCGGTGTGCTTGGCGCAGGCGAGCAGCAGGCGGTCGCGGTCCGGCGAGCTGGTGCGTGCGTAGTCCTCGAGGAAGCAGAAGCCCAGCTCCTGGTTGTGCGGGTCGTTGCCGTGCTTCGCGGCGCTCATCGCCAGCGAGGAGAGCAGGGGGCCGCGCTCGTAGCCGCCGTCGAGGTAGGCCTGCACCCAGCTTGCGGCCTCGTCCGGCTCGAGGCGGTCCGTCGCCGCCTCCAGCTCGCGCAGCACCTGGTTGCGGGAGAGCCGGTCGGAGCCTGCCGGGGCGCGCAGCAGCGGCCGGCCGTTGCCCGGGGTGTTGCGCACCTTCATCGCGGCCTGGTTGACGAAGGAGCCGGCCACGTAGAGCAGCTTCGTGCGGTGGCGGTGCGTGAAGCGCTCGTAGAACCAGGCGAGCGTGTTCGTGTACTCGTAGCAGTGCTGCGGCATCCCGAAGTTCTCGGGCTCGCCGGCCTCGAGGACGACCTGCGCGGCGGCGATCTGGATCGTGTCCAGGATCTTCTTCGGCGAACGCCCGGCCTTGAGCAGGCCGGTGATCATGTGGATGTACGCGGGGTCCTGCTCGCGCAGCTGCGCGTGCAGCAGGCCCTCGCGCTCGGCGATCGAGAGGTCGCCTTCCTGCGCGAACAGCTCGGCGTCGCGCGAGGTCTGGGGCGTGGCGGCCAGCGTTGAGACCGGCGGATCGTCATCCAGCTCGGTCATCAGCACGCGGCAGGCCATCTCGTAGTTCGCGTAGTAGTGCGGCCCGACGGCGAGGTCGGGTGCGCCCGCGTAGATGATCGGGTCCGCGCGGTCCCAGCCGACGGCGTCGGCGAGCTCGACGGTGGCGCGGGCGCGGAAGGATTTGTGGCCCGTCGTGTAGCTGGTCACGTAGAGCATGCGGTCCTGGATGTCGATCAGCCCGGCGAACACCATCTGCGCGGCCACGCGCTCGCGGTTCGCAGGGTTTCGGAGCATGCCCTTGAGGAGGCTGAACGCCGGTCCGGTTTGGTTGCGCATGACGAGCGTCAGCCACTCGTTGAGCTGCTCGTCGAGGGTGCCGATCTCCTCGGGGCGCTCCAGCGGAGGCACGTCGAGGTTGTAGATCTCGGGGGCCGGCGGCACGGGGTAGCGGACCGGGTCGTAGCGGCTGCGGCCGTAGTGCCCGGGCGCCTTGCCGAGCAGCTGGTTCCAGGCATCGAGGCCGGTGGGCACGTACCACATCGTCTGCGCGATCGGCAGGAAGCGGTGCTGCTTCGAGAGCACCTCCGGCATGCGCAGCGCGAGGCGGCCGCTGAGCAGGCAGTGGTCGTTGTTGACGAAGCGCACGAAACCGTCGTCGAGGCGCTGGTGGAACGGGGCCTGCGTGTAGGGGCCGTGGATGCGCACCGTCTCCAGCAGCAGCTCGTCCAGCGGCCGGCCGGCGCGAATCAGGTCATAGAGGACGTCGGACGCCTTCTCCTGGTCGCGGGAGATGATGCCCTCCTCGAGGGCGGCGTACATCGCGGCAGTCCGGGCGTCCGGCCGGTCGTAGGAGGCAGTCGTCATGCGCGGCTCCCTGGCGGGGAGTATACCCGGCTGGCCCTTCCTCGGCGCTACTGCTGTTGCAACGCCTCCGGCTCGGCGACCGCGATGCAGCCCGCGTCCTGGATGCCGCGGCGCAGGCCGCCCGGAAGCTGAGCCGAGGCCGCCTCGAACTGCCCGGTAGCCTCGACCAGCGCGTCGATGAGCTGGAACACGTTGACGGCTGCGTCGGGATCGAGCACCTCGACCACCGCCTTGAGGTCGGCGATCGCGGTGATGGTCGCCTCGTGGTAGCCAAGCAGCTCCTGGGGCGGTTCGATTCCCTGCGCCTCCTCGAGCAGGCGGTCGAGCTGCGAGGTTGCCTCGTGCCAGCTGTTGCCGTCGGCGAACGGCGTGTACTCCGCGGCGCTCTCGCGGCACCACTCCTCGTACTCCTCGACGCTGAGCGAGCCGCCGCAGGCGGCGGCGGCGAACGCCACGAGGAGCAGGAGGGGTGCGAAGCGGAGCATGGACCGACCTTCCGTGCGCCGCTGAGTCTGCCACCGCCGCTCACGCAGGGGAAGCGGCACACTCGCGTGGTTCGGCCGGCGAGCACTTGAGGGCGCGGCTCAGGGCTAGCGGACGTCAGTGGCCGCGACGTCGCGACGATGGTCGGCGATGCGTTGCGCGAGATCCGGGAAGGCGGGGTCGATCTCGTAGCGGTAGTCGTCCCAGTAGCCGTCGCGGTTCGGGTCGAAGCGGCGGGGCGGCGTGGCGCTGGCGAGGGCAAGCTCCTTCATGCGCCGCTCGATCTCGGCCCGCCGCGGGACGGCCTCGTGCGGGGGGACGGGCGGCAGCACGATGACGCTCAGCGCCTGCCCGAAGCGGAGCGTGGCGCTGAACGGGTGCTCCCACGCGCGGTGGCCGCCCGTCACCACGACAGGCAGCAGCGGGCGGCCGAGGCGGCGCGCGAGCTGAAAGACTCCCGGCCGGAACGCCAGCTCGATGCCGAGGATCGAGCCCTGCGGGAAGAACAGCACGCTGTCGCCGGCCTCGATCGCCGCGAGGGCGTCGCGCCGCAGGGTGCGGGCGCCGGCGACGGGGCGCTCGGGGCGGATCAGCAGGTGCCGCCCGTGCGCGAGCCAGCCGCCGAGCAGCGGGAACGTGGTGAGCTCGTCGCGAGCGACGGCGGTGAGCGAGAGCGGGAGCCGAAGCAGCGCGAGCCCGTCGGCGAAGCCCTCGTGCAGCGAGGCGACGACGTAGCGCTCGCCGGGGTCGATGTGTTCGAGGCCGCTGATGGCGACGCGCAGGCCGATGAGGCGGGCGGCGAGTCGGGCCGCCCGGCGCTCGGCGGCGCGGCAGGCCGCGCGGTTGCGGAGTAGTACGGCGAGCCACAGCACGAGCCTCACGGGGCCGAGCAGTAGGAGGGCGGCCACCCAGGCCCGGAGCCACGCTCGACGGGAGGCGACGGCCAGGTAGCCGCCCAGCAGCGTGCGTGGCGCCTCGGCGGTTGCGTCCGCGGGAGGATTCGCGCGCTCAGGCTCCATCGGCGGTGGCGGGAGCGCTCCGGCCCGCGCTCGCGAGTGCGTCACGCAGCTCGGCCTCGTCGGGCACGACGCCCTGCGTGCTGATCTTGCCGTTGATCGTGACCACGGGCGGGTGCCAGCCGCCGCGGCGCAGGGCGTCGAAGAGGTGGTTGAACCAGGGCTTGATGCGCACCTCGACGGCGGGGAGGTCGGCGGCCACGCGCTGGACGAGGCGGACGGTGAGGTCGCACTCCTCACAGACGGCGTGGGGGACGGTGAAGAACAGCTGGCGGCCGGTCATCGGGTAGACGGTGACCACGGTCGCAGCCGGCGCGGAGCTCGATGCGTCGGTCATGGATCGAGGGTAGCCGAGCGGCGGGCGTCGTGGGCGGCGACCTGACGCTGCGTGCAGTCGCGATTGCATGTAGAACGGACGACGTGGGACGAGCCGCGAGTGGTGAGGACAGGCGCTACGCCCGATCGGCGGAGCTGACCGAGCGCGCGAGCCGCCTGATCTCGGGTGGGACCAGCCGCGTCGGGGCGCGCGCGCCGGCGGCCGAGGGCGGGTGGGCGCACCCCCTCTTCGCGGCGAGCGGCAGCGGGGCGCGCCTGACCGACGTCGACGGCAACGAGGTCATCGACTTCAACAACCACTCGACGGCGCTCGTCAACGGACACGCGCACCCGCGCATCGTCGAGGCGATCACGAAGCAGGCAGCGCGCGGCACGGGCTCGAACTTCTCCAACGAGCACGAGCAGCGATTGGCCGAGCTGATCTGCGATCGCGTGGCGGCCTTCGACCGCATCCGCTTCTGCGTGACCGGCACCGAGGCGGTGCTGATGGCTGTGCGCGCCGCCCGCGCTCTCACCGGCCGCGCGAAGATCGCGAAGTTCGAGGGCGCCTACCACGGCCGGTCCGACTTCGTCGACATCTCGGTTGAACCGGACCCCGAGGACTGGGGCGAGGGCGACCCCAGCCCCGTCGCCCAGCCGGGCACGCCGCGCAGCGTGACCGACGCGGTGGTCGTGCTTCCCTACAACGACGCGGAACGCTCACGCGCGATCCTCGAGCGTCACGCGGGTGAGCTTGCCTGCGTGGTGATCGACCCGTTCGCCCCGCGCACGGGCCCGACCGTCCCGGCGCCCGGGTTCCTTTCCATGCTGCGCGAGTACACGCGCGGCGACGGCAGCCTGCTCGTCTTCGACGAGGTGATCGCGTTCCGGCTGAGCCACGGCGGGGCGCAGGGCCTCTACGGCGTGACGCCGGACCTCACCTGCCTCAGCAAGATCATCGGCGGCGGCCTCCCGATCGGCGCCGTCGCCGGCCCCGCCGACTACATGGAGATCTTCGATACGGCGACCGGGCCGACGCTCACCTTCGGTGGGACCTACGCCGCGAACCCGCTGTCGACCGCCGCGGGGGCGGCGGCGCTCGAGCTGTTCACGGCGGACGAGGTCGAGCGCATCAACGCGCTCGGCGCGCGGGCTCGCGAGCTGGTGCGTGAGGCCTTCGCGGCCAGCGGCTACCCCGGACAGGTGCTCGGCGTCGGCTCGCTGTTCCGGCCGCACCTGTCCACGCGGCCGATCCGGGGCTACCGCAGCGCCCGCTGGAGCCCCGAGGAGCGCGCGCGCGTGCGGCGCCTCCAGGGACACATGCTCAACCGCGGCGTCTCCATCTGGGAACATCAAGCGCTTTGCTCGATCTCGACGCCGATGGGCGAGGAGGAGCTGGAACGGCTCGCCGAGGCGCTCGCCGCCTCCCTGCGGGCGATGATTGCGGAGGGCGACGTCCCCGGCGAGGGAGGCTAGCCGCGCTGCTCGCCCAGCATGATCGCCGCCTTGATCTCACGCCACTCGCGCATCCGCTCCAGGGCGACGTTGATCTCCTCGAGCCGGTAGCGATTCGAGATCAGGTCCATCCAGGGGAAGCGCTCCCAATTGTGCGCGAGGAAGTCGAGCGCGCGCGCGTAGTGGTCTACGCCGGCCGAGATCGAGCCGACGACCCTGAGGTGCTTGTCCGTGATGTCCGAGGGGCGCACCTCCACTGCCTCGTTGTGCCGCTGGCCGAGCACGAGATAGCGCCCGCCGCGCGCGATCAGCTCGATGCCCTCCGGGAACGCGCTGCGAGCCCCTGAAACCTCGATCACCACCTCCGGGCCCCGGCCCTCCGCCCAGTCGAGGACCCGCGAGCGACGTTCGGCGGGATCGGGCAGCTCGCCGATGTCGAGCGTGTGCGTGGCGCCCCAGCGGCGCGCGACCTCAAGGCGCTCCGCAGGGCCGCCGATCACGATCACGGACGGCGCGCCCGAGCGGACCGCGAGCGCCGTCGCGAAGAGCCCGAGCGGCCCGGAGCCCTGGATCGCTACGCGGTCCGTGTCCCGGATCCGGCCCAGGCGATCGAACCCATGGACCACGGTGCGCAGCGCGCACGAGGCGGCCGAGGCGAGCTCGTCGGGCACGACGTCCGGCACCCGCACGCGTCCGGCCGTCGGGAAGACGTAGCCGTACTCGGCGAACCCTCCGGTGAGATGCGGGAACTCCGTGCTCAGGGTTTGCGTGTAGCAGCGCCGGTGCTCGCACAGCGTCGGCTCGTGCGCGACGACGCACTGGTAGCACTGCCCGCAAAAGCCGTGCGTGTAGACGATGCGGTCGCCGACCGCGAGCGGCCGGCCGATCGAGTCGTGCGTCACGCCCTCGCCCAGCCGGACCACGCGACCGACCATCTCGTGCCCGAGGATGCGCGGGTAGCAGTCGTGCGAGGCCTGCGTGTCGCCGTGCTGCACATGGCCGTCCGTAGCGCAGATCGTCGCGACGAGGTGGCGCACGAGGATCGCGTTCGGCTCGAGCCGCCTCGGGACCGTAACCTCGCCGATCTCGAGCGGCTGGCCGCGCCCCACCAGCAGGGCGGCCCGGCAGGTTTCGGGAATCTCGATCACTCGCCTGGCCTCCGCCCTCGCACGAGTTGCGCCCAGCGAGCGCGATCGCGACATCGCCTGGCGATGCGCGAGGGGCATCGCCGACCCCAGGGGGCCGCGAGCCCGGCCCCGCCCCCGGGGGCGGGCGACCGCGGCGGCGAGGGGCGGTGGCGTTTGGCCAACTGCCGCGGGCCGCCGTGGTTCGCGGGTGGAGCTCGGGGGGGGGCGG
>VXOS01000051.1 GCA_009839925.1 Chloroflexota bacterium | reverse complement strand
GGGGCAGGATTCGAACCTGCGTAGCCGTAAGGCGGCGGTTTTACAGACCGCTGGAATTAACCACTCTCCCACCCCTGCGGGCGTCGATGTGCCGGCATCCTGGCCCCGCGCGTCTCCACAGAACCCCGCAGGGAGTGAGTGGAGCCCGAGAGGGGATTCGAACCCGCTAACCTGCCGATTACAAATCGGCTGCGCTGCCATTGCGCCACTCGGGCCCGAACAGTGCCGGCGCACATGAAACAATCACACCCGGCCAACCGGCCAAGTGCGATCGGTTAAGTATAGAAACGGCCTTCGAGGAGGGTCAACGCGAGGTGTGCCGCGTTCGCGGGACGTCCAGGCGTCGCCCCGTCAGCGGCAACGCTCGCGGTCGGTGTCCTCGGCTCGGGCTTCCCGGCGCAGCTCCTCAGAGCTCGGCCCTCGCCCGGCGTACTTCCCCCGGAGGGCGTCCACGGGGTCCGGGGGGAGCGGGCGCATCACCAGTCGATCGCCGAGGTCGACGACGAGCACTCGGTCGGCCTTCCAGCGCGCGCGTACCTGAGCCGGGACCGAAACCCGCCCGTTCGACGAGACCTTCATCACGTAGCTGTCTTCCATACCGATCCTCGTGGTGGGGGTGTTGGAGACGAACCGCCTCGCCCGACCCCTACCCTCGCAGCGCCGCCGTCAGCTCGTTGGCGGCGACGCGGGCGTCGGCGAAGAGCATGAGCGTGTTGTCGGCGGCGAACAGCGGGTTCGGGATGCCGGCGAAGCCGGGGCTCATCGAGCGCTTCACGATCACCACCGTCCGGGCCTGATCGACGTCGAGGATCGGCATGCCGGCGATCGGGATCGAGGGGTCCGCCTCGCGCGCCATCGGGTTCACCACGTCATTCGCGCCGAAGACCAGCACCACGTCGGTCTGGCGGAAGGTCGGGTTGATCTCGTCCATCTCCCTGAGCTGCTCGTAGGGGATGTCCGCCTCCGCCAGCAGCACGTTCATGTGGCCCGGCATGCGGCCGGCCACGGGATGGATCGCGAACTCCACCTCGACCCCGCGCTCCTCGAGCAGGTCCATCAGGTCGTGGATCGCGTACTGCGCCTGCGCGACCGCCAGCCCGTAGCCCGGCGCCACCACCACCCGGCGCGCGCCGTCGAGGAGCATCGCAACCTCGTCGGCGGACGCGGACTTCACGCGCCCGGCGTAGACGTCGTCGCTGTCCTCGTCCGAGGCGACCTCGGCGCCGACGCCGGCGAACATGATGTTCGGCAGCGAGCGGTTCATCGCCTGCGACATCAGCGCCGTGAGGATGAACCCGGCCGCGCCGACCAGCGAGCCGGCGATGATCAGCACGCTGTTGTTGAGCACCCAGCCGTGCCCCGCCGCCGCCAGGCCGGAGTAGGCGTTGAGCAGCGAGATCACGACCGGCATGTCCGCCCCGCCGATCGGGATCACGAGCATGATGCCGAGCGCCGCGGCGAAGGCGACCAGCAGCCAGAACGGCAGCGAGGGGTCCGAATCGGCGATCAGCCAGACGCCGAGTGCGACGCAGACCGTGAACAGCGTCGCGTTGAGGAAGTGACGGCCCGGCAGCAGGATCGGCCGCTCGGTGACGAGGCCCTGCAGCTTGCCGAAGGCAATCGCGCTGCCCGTCATCGAGACGCCGCCGATCAGCCCGGAGGCGACCGCGGCGATCGTGAACTGGAAGTCGACAGCCTCGACGAAGCCGCCTTTGAGGGCTTCCTCGAGCGCTGCGCCGACGGCGAGCGCGGAGGCGCCGCCGCCGAAGCCGTTGAAGACCGCGACCACCTGCGGCATCGCCGTGAGCGGCGCGCGGTAGGCCATGAACGCGCCGATCAGCGCGCCGACGACGACCCCGGCGATGATCACCTCGAAGCTGATGATGCGGTGGTCGGTCAGCGTGACGATGATCGCGAGCAGCATGCCCGAAGAGCCGAGCAGGTTGCCGCGCACCGCCGTGCGCGGGTGCGACATGTCCTTCAGCGCGAGGATGAAGAGGACCGCCGCTACCAGGTAGAAGAGGTCGATCCACTCCGCCTGGAGCTCAGGCACGGTCACCCCTGTCGCGGAACATCGAGAGCATGCGGTGGGTCACGAGGAACCCGCCGACGACGTTCGCGGTCGCCATCGCCACAGCGACGACGCCGAGGATCGTGGTGAAGACCGTGAGCTGCGCGCCGGCGGTGACCAGCGTGCCGACGAGGGTGATGCCGGAGATCGCGTTGGCGCCGGACATCAGCGGCGTGTGCAGCAGCGGTGGCACCTTCGTGATCACCTCGTACCCGACGAACAGCGCGAGCACGAAGATCGTGAGCGCGGCGACAAAGACTTCCATCGGCTACTCCGTTCCCGCGGGCTGCGGCTCGAGCGCCGCAAGCCCCAGCTGCTCGCGCACCCGCGGATGCACCACCTGGCCGCCGTGCGCGACGAGCGCGCCGCTCACGATCTCGTCGTCGCGGTCGAGCGCGAGCGCGCCGTCCCGCAGCACGTGCTCGAGGAACGCGCTCACGTTCCGCGCGTACATCTGGCTGGCGTCGAAGGGCAGGTCGGCGGGCAGGTTGAGCGGTCCGAGGATGGTGACGCCCTCGGCGTTGACCTCCTCGCCGGCGCGGGTCAGCTCGCAGTTGCCGCCGGTCTCGGCGGCCAGGTCGACGATCACCGAGCCGTCGCGCATGCGTCCGACGGCGTCCGCGGTCACGAGCAGCGGCGCGGCGCTGCCGGGAACGGCGGCGGTGCTGATCACCACGTCGCTCTCGGCGACGACGCGCCCGAGCAGCTCGCGCTGGCGGGCGTAGAACTCCTCGCCCAGCGCCTGCGCGTAGCCGCCGCTGTCCTCGGCGTCGCCGGCATCGAGATCGAGCTCGACGAAGCGCCCGCCGAGGCTCTCGACCTGCTCGGCGACGGCCGGGCGAACGTCGTAGGCGTGCACGACCGCGCCCAGCCGCCGCGCGGTGGCGATTGCCTGCAAGCCGGCGACGCCGGCGCCGATCACCAGCACGCGGGCCGGGGTGACGGTGCCCGCCGCGGTCATCATCAGCGGGAACATCTTCGAGAGCGTGTCTGCCGCCACCAGGACCGCCTTGTAGCCGGCGATCGTCGCCATCGAGGTCAGCGCGTCCATCGGCTGGGCGCGGCTGATCCTCGGCAGCAGCTCCAGGGCGAAGGCGCTCGCGCCCCGCTCGGCGACTGCCGCTATGCCCTCTGCGTTGCCAAGCGGATTGAGCAGCCCGACGAGCGTCTGGCCGTCGCGCAGGCCTTCGAGGTCCGCGTCGCCCTCGGGCGCAGCGAGGCGGACGACGACGTCGGCCTCGGCCAGCACCTCGGCCGCGCTTTCGGCGATGCGTGCGCCGGCCGAGGCGTAGTCGTCGTCGGGGAAGCCGGCCGCGCCGCCGGCGCCGCTCTCGACGAGCACCTCGGCGCCGCTGTCGGCGAGTCTGGAGACGACGGCGGGGACGAGCGCCACCCGGCGCTCACCCTGCTCTGACTCCGCCGTCACGCCAACGATCACGCGTCAATCACCTTCGGGCTGCCGGGACGCGGGCAAGCATACAGCGCAACTGCCTAGTGGGCCTTAGCGAAACCCTCTCCTGAGGACAGCGAACGCAGCCCTTCCGGTCCCCTCTCCCCGAGGGAGAGGGTTAGGGTGAAGGAGGGTCCGCCCACCGGGATTGCGTTGCGCCATCGGGGCTCTTGGAGGCGCGCAGGAGTCTTCCCCTCACCCCCGCCCTCTCCCCAGGGAGAGGGGGCCGGATCGGGCTTGTGGGAGTTTCGCAGAGTCTCCCTAGAGGGAGTCGCGATGTGCAGCGTGCCGCTAGCGCGCCGCGCTCCAGCGCGCGCCGCG
Source organism: Chloroflexota bacterium (assembly GCA_009839925.1). Classification (GTDB taxonomy): domain Bacteria; phylum Chloroflexota; class Dehalococcoidia; order UBA2979; family UBA2979; genus VXMT01. Next base: position 3,250 of record VXOS01000051.1, on the reverse strand, counting down.
AGGCGTGTCCTCCACCTCGATGCCGGCGTCCGCGAGGTCGGCGCGAATCGCGTCGGCGAGGGCGAAGTCGCGCTCCTCCCGCGCCTGCTGGCGGCGGGCCAGCAGCGCCTCGATCGTCGTCTCGGCGTCGCTGCCGCCGCACGCCACCTCGTGGCGGGCGGCCAGCTTCGAGAGCGCGACGGCGTTGAGCCCGTCTTCGCCCGCGTCCGTGGCGTCGAGGGTGAGGCCGAGCACGCCCGTCAGCTCGCGCAGCACCGCCTGCGCGGGGCGCACGTCCGTCCCGGCGTCGCGCTCGCGGTTGATCGTCCGCGCGAGGTCGAAGACCGCGGCGAGCGCGCGCGGCGTGCTGAAGTCGTCCTCCAGCGCCTCGACGAAGCGGGCGCGCTCGGCTGGACCGGCGCTCGAGGCGGGGCCGGCGCCCGCGCCCTCGTCGCGGACGGCGGCGAGCAGCCGGTCGAGGCCGCGCCCGGCGGCCGCCATCGCCTCGTCCGTGAGGTTGTTGGGGCGGCGGTAGTGCCCTTCGAGGACGAACAGGCGCAGGGCGTCCGGCCGCCAGGTCTCGAGCGCCTCGCGCACGGTCACGACGTTGCCGATCGACTTCGACATCTTCTCGCCGTCGCGCTGCACGAGGCCGTTGTGCAGCCAGATCTGCGCGAACGAGCCGGGGCCGCTCACCGCCTCGGCCTGCGCGACCTCGTTCTCGTGGTGCGGGAAGACGAGGTCCGCCCCGCCACCGTGGATGTCGAACGAGGGGCCGAGGTAGCGCTGCGACATCGCGGAGCACTCGATGTGCCAGCCGGGCCGGCCCGCGCCCCAGGGCGAGGGCCAGTTCGGCTCGCCCGGCTTCATCGCCTTCCAGAGCGCGAAGTCGAGCGGGAACTCCTTGCCCTCGCCGGGCTCGCCGCGGGTGCCCGCGCGCAACTCCTCGATGTTGCGGTGGGAGAGCTTCCCGTAGTCGGCCATCGCGCGCACGCGGTAGTAGACGTCGCCGGCGGCCGTGGCGTAGCCGTAGCCGGCCTCGATGATCCGCTCGATCGCCTCGACGATCGTCTCGATGTGCTCGGTGACGCGCGGGCGCACGTCCGGCTCCTGGAGGTTGAGGGCGCGCTGCTGCTGCTCCCACAGCGCGATCTGATCGTTCACGAGGTCGAGCGGGTCGCGGCCCAGCTCGGCGGCGCGGTCGATCACCTTGTCGTCGATGTCGGTGTAGTTGGAGACGTAGGTGACCTCGGAGCCGCCGCCGGGCGCGCCGTCCCAGCGCAGGTAGCGGATGAACGCGTCGAAGATGATCGCGTACTGGGCGTGGCCGAAGTGGCTCTCCTCGTAGGGCGTGACGCCGCAGACGTAGATGCCGATGCGTCCGTCCTCGAGGGGGCGGAAGGTCTCGATCGCGCCGCTGAGGGTATTGGTCAGGCGCATCGCACGCGCTCCGCTGGTCCTGCCTGCGATCGCGTGGCTGCTACGGGTCCCGTGACGCGCCGCCGTCGAAGCCGCCGGGCGAGCTCGCGGAGCCTGTCGGCGTGGGCTGGCGCTCGCGCTCGAGGCGAGCGATGCGGCGCTCCAGCTCCTCGATGCGGTCCCACTCGGGGTCCGGGAGGCGTTCCACGGTGTCGTTGCTCTGGTTGGTGAAGGCGACGACGTGGCCGGGCACGCCGACGACGGTGGCGTTGGGCGGCACGCTGGAGACGACGACGGCGCCCGCGCCGATCCGCGAGTCATGGCCGATGGTCACGTCGCCGATGATCTTCGCCCCGGCGCCGACCACGACGCCGTCCTCGAGGGTGGGGTGGCGCTTCTCGCGCCGCGTCGAGGTGCCGCCGAGGGTGACGCCCTGGTAGAGGTGGCAGTCCTCGCCGATGACGGTCGTCTCGCCGATGACGACGCCCATGCCGTGGTCGATGAAGCAGCGCCGCCCGATGGTCGCCCCTGGGTGGATCTCGATGCCGGTCAGGAAGCGCGCGATGTGCGAGATCAGGCGGGGCAGCAGGGGCACGCCGAGCAGCGAGGCCTCGTGGGTGATGCGCTGCACCATCAGGGCGTGGATGCCGGGGTAGGTGAGCAGCACCTCGAGCGCGCCGCGCGCCGCCGGATCGCGGTCCTGCGCCGCCTCGATGTCCTCGCGCAGTGCGCGCAGCCAGCTCATTCCGCAGAGTCCTCCCTGCCGTCGTGCGAGCCATTATCGCACACACGGAGTCCGGGGCCCGGTGGCGGTGGTGCTACGCGACCCCCTACCCTTCCCCCTCATCCAGCAGCGCGACGGCGTGGGCGGCCAGCGCCTCGCCGGCGCCGATGGCGCCGAGGCCCTCGTTGGTTGTCGCCTTGACGTTGACGGCGCCGGCCTCGACGCCGAGGTCGCGGGCGAGGGCCTCGCGCATGGCGGCGATGTGGGGGCGGAGGCGCGGGCGCTCGGCGATGACCGTGGCGTCGACGTTGACGACGCGGTAGCCGCGAGCGGCGACCAGGCGCATGACGCGCGTCAGCAGCTCGCGGCTGTCGATGCCCGCTGTCGCCGGGTCGCCGGGCGGGAAGTGCTCGCCGATGTCGCCCTCGCCCGCCGCGCCGAGCAGCGCGTCGATCACGGCGTGGATCAGCGCGTCGCCGTCGCTGTGCCCGATCAGCGCGGGCGCCTCGGCGATCTCGACGCCGCCGAGGCGCAGCTGGCCGCTCTCGGCGAAGCGATGCACGTCGTAGCCCGCTCCGATGCGCATCAGGAGGCCGTCCCCCCGTCGGCGAGCAGCGCGCGCAGGCGCTCGAGGTCCTCGGCGGTCGTCACCTTGAAGGCCTGCGCCTCGCCCTCGATCACGCGCACCGGCGCGCCAAGCTGCTCGACGAGCGCGGCGTCGTCGGTGGCGTCGCCCTCGATCTCGGCGTGGGCGCGGCGCAGCAGTTCGGCGTCGAAGGCCTGCGGCGTCTGGATCGCGCGCAGCGAGGCGCGGTCGGGCGTCTCCCGCACCAGCCCGTCGCCGTCGACGCGCTTGATTGTGTCGGCGACGGGCAGGCCGGGCACGGCGGCGCCGGTCTCGCGCGCGGCCGCGAGGGCCCTCGATGCGAGCTCGCTGCTGGCCAGCGGGCGGGCCGAGTCGTGGACCAGCACCCAGCGCGCGTCGGGCAGCGCCGCCAACCCCGCCGCGACCGAGTCGCGGGGGCGCGCGGCGCCCGCCCGGCCGCCCCGCGCCCGCGGCGGGGCCCCCGCGCCCCCGCCCGCGCCCGCGCCGCCCGCGCAGGGGGGGGGGGCCCCGGCCGCCCCCAC
>VXOS01000034.1 GCA_009839925.1 Chloroflexota bacterium | reverse complement strand
GGTCGGCGGGGGCCCGACGCATTTCACCCCCCCGGCGGGGGTGGCGCCCCCCCGGGGGGCGCGGGGGGGGGGGCGGCCCCCGCGACGGCCTCGGGGATTCTATCCTGCGACGGGCCGCGGCGTGACGCGCGCGGGCGACGCGTGGTACGGATGGCGTGCGCGAGGGGCTCGCGAGGCGGCCGAGGGGGTGCGCGATGCAGGAGTTCGCCGGCAAGGTCGCGGTGGTGATGGGCGGCGGCGGCGTGCTCGGCGCGGCCATGGCGCGCCGCTTCGCCCGCGAGGGCATGGCGGTCGCCATCGCCGACTTCGACAAGGACGCCCTCGCGGCGACGCAGGAGGAGTTGCTGGAGCGCGGTGCGCGCGTGATCGCCGTCGAGACGGACATCTCCAGCGGCGAGAGCGTCGAGGCGCTGGCCGCGCGCGTCGGCGAGGAGCTCGGCGGCGTCCACGTGCTCTGCAACAACGTCGGCATCAACACCCGCGACGTCTCGATCTGGACGACGACCGAGCGCGACTGGCAGTGGGCGATGGGCACGAATCTCTGGGGCATGATCCACGCGCTGCGCGTCTTCGTCCCGATCATGCTCGAGGGCGGCGAGGAAGGGCATATCGTCAACACCGCCTCGACCGCGGGCCTCGCGGGGCGGCCGGGCACCGGCAGCTACGTGGTCACGAAGAGCGCCGTGCTGGCGCTGAGCGAGGTGCTCTGGCACGAGCTGAAGCAGGAAGAGGCCGCGGTCAGCGTCTCCGTGCTGATCCCGCACATCCGCGGCGCGGTCACGCGCACGCGCCGTCCCGAGGAGTTCACAAACCCCGGCCAGGAGGATCAGGCGGAGCTCGACCTCGAGCGCTACCACGTGCGCCTCGCGGTCTCGCAGAGCCGCACGGACTACCCGACGGCCGACGAGATCGCCGGCCACGTCGTGGAGGCGATCCAGGAGGACCGCTTCTACATCATCAGCCGCCCGGACATCGGCCACGCGATCGCCCGCGCGCGAGCCGAGGCGATCGTGGACGGCAAGGCGCCGCCCACGGCCGGCATGGAGTACCACCAACGTCACGAGACGGACGCCCCGGGGCAGGGCTAGCAGGGCGCCGGACGGCGCGAGTCGCGAGGAGGTTCCGATGGTTCGCGTAGCGGTGCTGGACGACTACCAGAACGTCGCGCTCGAGATGGCGGACTGGTCCAGCCTCCCGGCAGGTACCGAGCTGGAGGTGTTCTCCGAGCATCTCGACGACATCGAGGCGGTCGCGGAGCGGCTGCGCGAGTTCGAGATCGTCGTGGCGATGCGCGAACGCACGCCGTTCACGCGCGACCTGCTGGAGAAGCTGCCGCGGCTCGAGCTGCTGGTCACGACCGGCAGCCAGAACGCGGCGATCGATGTCGAGGCGGCGCGCGAGCTGGGCGCGATCGTCTCCGGGACCGGCTCGCTCGGCTTCGGCACGTCGGAGCTGACGTGGGCCCTGATCCTCGCGCTGGCGCGACAGATCCCGCGCGAGGACCGCGCCATCCGCGAGGGCGGCTGGCAAGTCGCGCTCGGGCAGGGGCTGCGCGGCGGCACGCTCGGCATCCTCGGGCTCGGAAACCTCGGCACGCAGGTCGCGAGGATCGGCGCGGCCTTCGGGATGGAGATCGTCGCCTGGAGCCAGAACCTGACGGCGGAGCGCGCCGAGGAGGCCGGAGCGCAACTCGTGGCCTTGGAGGAGCTGCTGGAGCGCTCGGACGTGGTCACGATCCACCTCAAGCTCAGCGACCGCACGCGAGGGCTGATCGGCGCGGACGAGCTGGCGGCGATGAAGGACAGCGCCTACATCATCAACACCTCGCGCGGGCCGATCATCGACGAGGACGCGCTCGTCGAGGCGCTCGAGGCGGGCACGATCGCCGGCGCCGGCCTCGACACCTTCGACCGCGAGCCGCTGCCGCTCGACCACCCGCTGCGGAGCCTCCCGAACACGGTGCTGACGCCGCACGTCGGCTACGTGATCGAAGATGGCTACCGCGTCTACTACGAGCACGCCGTGGAGAACATCACCGCCTTCCTCCGCGGGTCGCCGGTGCGGGTGATCGAGGAGAACGCCGGCTACCAGTCCGGGATCTAGCGGGCGGGAGCGGGTCGAGCGAGGCGGCGGCATGCGCATCACCGTGCTGGCCGGCGGCGTCGGGGCGGCGCGCTTCCTCGACGGCCTCTGCCGGGTCGTGGATCCGGCCGACGTGAGCGTCGTCTGCAACGTCGGTGACGACTTCGAGTGGCGCGGGCTGTATGTCTCGCCCGACATCGACACGGTCGTCTACACGCTCGCCGGCCTCGAGGGTGAGCAGGGCTGGGGTCACCGCGGCGACAGCTTCGCGATGCTCGACGAACTCGAGGCGCTGGGCGAGGAGCCGTGGTTCCGCATCGGCGACCGCGACCTGGCCACGCACGTCTGGCGCAGCGAGCGGCTGCGCGGCGGCGAGCCGCTGAGCGCGGTCACGGCGGAGCTGGCGAGGCGGCGCGGCCTGCGCTGCCGCGTGCTGCCGGTCACCGACGACCCGCACCCCACGGTCGTCGTGACGCCCGAGGGCGAGCTGAGCTTCCAGGACTACTTCGTGCGCGGCCGCGCCTCGGCGACCGTGACCGGGCTGCGCTTCCCCGGCGCGGCGCAGGCCCGTCCCGCCCCCGGCGTGATCGAGGCGATCGCAGAGGCGGACGCCGTGATCGTCGCGCCCAGCAACCCCTTCGTCTCGATCGACCCGCTGCTCGCCGTGCCCGGCGTGCGCGAGGCCCTCGAGGGCTCACGAGGCATGCGCCTCGCCGTCAGCCCGATCGTCGGCGGCGAGGCGGTCAAGGGTCCGGCCGCCGCGATCATGCGCAGCCTCGGCCACGAGGTGTCCGCCCTCGGCGTGGTGCGGCTCTACGCCGGGTTGCTGGACGTTTTCGTCCTCGATGCGGTCGACGCGGCCCTCGCGGACGCCGTCGAGACGCGGGGCCTGCGCGCCGTGGTCTGCGACACGATGATGACGAGCACCGAGCGCCGCGAGGCGCTGGCGCGGCGAGTCCTCGAGGCGGCGACGCCGTGACCGCCGGGACGGGCGGGATGTGCGTGATCGTGCCGGTCAAGGGCCTCGGCGATGCGAAGTCGCGGCTGGCGGAGGTGCTCACGCCCCCGCAGCGCGCCGCGCTGGTGCTGGCGATGCTGGAGGACGTGCTGATCGCCGTGCGGGCGGCGCACGCCGGGCTGCTGCTGCTCGTCACTCCGGACGAGGAGTACGCGCCGGCGGCAAGTCGCGCCGGAGCGGAGCTGATCGAGGACCGCGGCGGCGGCTACAACGCCGCCGTCACGCAGGCCCTCGCAGCCGCCGCTGCCCGCGAGGCCGGCGTGGCGCTGGTGCTGCCGGCCGATCAGCCGCGCGCCCAGCCCGCGGAGCTGCGCGCCGCCATCGAGGCGCTCGGGGAGGCCTCGGTCGCCGTCGCGCCGTCGCGCGATGGCGGGACCGGGCTGCTGGGGCTGCGGCCGCCGGACGTGATCGCGCCCGCCTTCGGCATCGGATCGGCTGCGCGCCACCGCGCGCTTGGCGAGGCGGCCGGGCTTCCCGTCGCCTGGCTCGAGCTGCCTTCGCTGCGCGATGACGTCGACGAGGCGGGCGACCTGCTGCGCGGCGTGACGCCGCTCGGCGAGGCGACCGCCGCCTTCGTCGCGGGGCACGCCTCGCTGCTGGAACAGGTCTCCAGAGACGACTAGGAATCCTCCGCCCCGCAGCGCCGCGCAGGTCTATCCTTAAGGCATGAAGAACGCATCACCCGGCCCCGTTTCCCAGGAAGATCGCGCCGCCCTCGAAGGGCTGCTCGGCCCCGCCGAGGAGCTGGCCGCAGACCTGCTGCTCTGGACCTCGACGCGCGCGCCGGACGGCGACGGCGCTCGCGCCGGCCTCCCCTACGACCCCGACCGTCACGAGGCCGTCTACTACCACCACGACGTCGCGTCCGGGCTGCGCGCGCTGGTCTCGCTGCACTCCACCGTGCTCGGTCCCGGCTTGGGCGGCGCGCGCTGGCGGCCCTACGAGCACATCGGCGAGGCGTTGATCGACGTCCTTCGGCTGTCCGCCGCGATGACGGCGAAGTCCGCCGTCGCCGGCGTCGACTACGGCGGCGGCAAGGCGGCGATCGTCGGCGATCCGGCGGCGAAGACGCCCGAGCTGCTCGCCGCCTACGGCCGCTTCGTCGAGCGCCTCGGAGGGCGTTACATCACCACCACCGACGTCGGCACGACGCTCGACGACCTGCGGGCGATCGCGCGGGAGACCGACCACCTCGCCGGCGTCGCGCGAGGCGGCCAGCACGACGTGGACACCTCGGAACCGACGGCGCGCACCGTGATCAACGGGATGCACGCAGCCTGCGAGTTCGCCTTCGGCAACAGCCTGCTGGTCGGCCGGCGGGTCGTCGTCGTGGGCACGGGCAAGGTCGGTGGCAAGGTGGCGCGCCGGGCGGCTGCGGCGGGCGCCCACGTCGCCGTCACGGACCTCTACGAGGACGTCGCCGCGGATCTTGCTCGCGAGATCGGCGGCGAGCAAATCGCCCTCGATGACGCCTACCTGCAGCCCTGCGACGTGCTCTCGCCGAACGCGCTCGGCGGAGTGCTCAACCCGCAATCGATCACCCAGCTGCGCTGCCGCGTGGTCTGCGGTGCGGCAAACAACCAGCTGCTGCACGACCCCGCCGACGCCGAGCTGCTGGCCGCGCGCGGGATCCTCTACGCGCCGGACTACGTCGTGAGCTCCGGCGGCGTGATTGCCGCCGGTATCGACCACGCCGGTGGCGGCGCCGATCGCATCGAGGAGCTCGTCAAGCGCGCCGGTCCGACCACGCTGAAGCTGCTGCACCTCGCGGAGCGCGAGGGGATCACGACGGCGGAGGCGGCGCTGCGCAGCGTCGACGCGCGGCTCGCGAACGCTCGGGCGGCCTGAGGGCGCGGCGCACGCCCTCGGCGGGTACGAAGGGCCGACATTCGCTACGCTGCGCGGCGAGCGACCACGGCAGCACACGAGCGCAACGGGAGCAGAGGACGCGATGGCGGGGCGCCAGGCCTGGGAGGAGCGCGTCGCCGCGGAGGGCCGTGAACTGCCGGGCCCGTTCCAGACCGTCTCTTCCCGCCCGATCCAGCGGCTCTACGACGAGACCGACCTCGCAGCGCGAGGCATCGATGCGGCGCGCGACCTCGGGCTGCCGGGCGAGCCGCCCTACACCCGCGGGATCCACCCCACCGGCTACCGGGGGAGGCCGTGGACGATCCGCCAGTTCGCGGGCTTCGGCACGGCCGAGGAGACCAACGCGCGTTTCCTCGACCTGCTCGCGCACGGCGAGACCGGCCTGAGCATGGCCTTCGACCTGCCGACGCTGATGGGCTACGACCCCGACGAAGCGATCGCGGAGGGCGAGTTCGGCAAGTGCGGCGTCGGCGTCTCCTCGCTGGCCGACATGGAGATCCTGCTCGACCGCGTGCCGCTCGACGAGGTCGCGGTCTCGATGACGATCAACGGCCCGGCGGCGGCGATCTGGGCGATGTTCATCGCCGCGGCGGAGCGCCACGGGATCCCGCGCGCGAAGCTCGGCGGCACGCTGCAGAACGACATCCTCAAGGAGTACATCGCCCAGAACGAGTTCATCTTCCCGCCGCGCGAGAGCATGCGGCTGGTCACCGACACCATCGAGTTCGCGACGCGTGAGCTGCCGCTCTGGAACAGCATCAGCATCAGCGGCTACCACATCCGCGAGGCCGGCAGCACCGCCGCGCAGGAGCTGGCGTTCACTCTCGCCAACGGCTTCGAGTACGTGCGCTGGGCGCTCGACCGCGGGCTCGCGATCGACGAGTTCGCGCCCCGCCTCTCCTTCTTCTTCAACGCGCACAGCGACTTCTTCGAGGAGATCGCGAAGTACCGCGCGGCGCGCCGGATCTGGGCGAAGGAGCTGCGCGATACGTTCGGCGCCACCAACCCACGGTCCTGGTGGATGCGCTTCCATGCGCAGACGGCGGGGGTCTCGCTGACCGACGTGCAGCCCGAGGTGAACCTCGTGCGCGTCGCCCTGCAGGCGCTCTCCGCCGTCCTCGGCGGCACGCAGTCGCTGCACACCAACGCGATGGACGAGGCGCTGGCGCTGCCCAGCGAGAAGGCCGCGCGGCTGGCCGTGCGCACGCAGCAGGTGCTGCTCCACGAGACCGGCGCCGCCAACAGCGTCGACCCCCTCGGCGGCTCGTACATGGTCGAGTCGCTGACCAGCGACATCGAGCGCGAGGCCTACGAGTACTTCGCGCGCATCGAGGATCTCGGCGGCATGATCGCGGCCCTCGAGAGCGGTTTCCCGCAGCGCGAGATCGCCGAGGCGGCCTACCGCTTCGAGCGCGAGCTTGCCGAGGGCGAGCGCACGATCGTCGGCGTCACCGACTACGCGGTCGACGAGCCGATCGAGATCCCGATCCTCGAGTTCGACCCGGCGGGGGAGGCGCGCCACCTCGAGCGGCTCGAGCGCGTGCGCGCCACGCGCGACGCGGCGGCGGCGCGCCGTGCGCTGACGCAACTTGCCGAGGCCTGCCGCGATCCGCGGGAGAACGTGATGCCGCAGCTGATCGACGCGGCCAACGCCTACTGCACGCTCGGCGAGATCACCAACACGATGCGGGACGCTCTCGGCGAGTACGAACAGCCGATATTCGTTTAGGCTGCGCCGGGCGACGAACGAACGACCAAAGAAACGCACGAGCACCGAGGAGCGGAGGACACGATGGACGGTCGATTCGAGGGTAAGACGGCGCTGATCACCGGCGGCGCGGGCGGGATCGGCCGCGCGACGGCGCTGCGACTCGCCGGCGAGGGTGCGCGCATCGTGCTCGTCGACCTCGACACGGTGAGCCTCATCGCCGCGGCGGCGCCGGTGCGCGAGGCCGGCGCCGAGGTGCTGACCCTCGAGGCCGACGTGCGGAATGCCGACGAGGTCGAGCGCTACGTCGAGCGCGCCACCGAGCACTTCGGCGGCATCGACGTCTTCTTCAACAACGCCGGCATCGAGGGCACGGTCCACCCGCTCACCGAGTACCCGGAGGAGCTGTTCGACCGGGTCATCGCCATCAACCTCAAGGGCGTGTGGCTGGGCATGAAGTACGTAGTGCCGGGGATGATCGATCGCGGCGGCGGCGCGATCGTCAACACCTCCTCCGTGGCAGGGCTGGGCGCGACCCCGGGCATCGTCGCCTACGGCGCAAGCAAGCACGCCGTCGTGGGGATGACAAAGACCGCGGCG
>VXOS01000146.1 GCA_009839925.1 Chloroflexota bacterium | reverse complement strand
CGCTCGGGGTGCTGCTCAGCATGGGCGGCCTCGGTGCGGTCGTCGGGTCGCTCATCGTCGCCTCGATCCCGGGCGGTCAGCGCGGCCGCGTCTGGATGATCAGCGTCGCCGTGATCGGCGTCGCGATGCTCGTCTTCGCCGTGAACACGCACTACTGGGTCGCCCTCGCCTGCGCGGTCGCGATCGGCATCGGGCAGGCGGGCTACCTCTCGCTCGGGAGCGTGCTGTTGCAGGCCTACACGGACGACGAGTACCGGGGGCGCGCGCTCAGCGTCTACATGATGCAATACGGGCTGATGTCGTTCGGCACGCTGCTCGTCAGTCTCGTCGCGAACGCGATCGGTCCGCAGATCGCGGTCGGCCTCGCCTCCCTCGCCCTGCTCGCCATCACCGCCGCCCAGTTCATTGCACGCACGCCGCTCAGCCGCCTGCGCTGACGGTGGGGAGGACCGCGCCATGCCGCCAGCCGACCCCCTCGAGGTCCCCGACCCGCAGCCCTTCGAGCTGACGATCGCCGAAGCCGCCGCGGCGCTGCGCGACGGCTCGCTGACCGCGGTCGCGCTGACCGAGTCCGTCCTTGGGAGGATCGAGGAGACCGAGCCCGCCCTCAACGCCTACGTGCTCGTCACGGCGGACCTCGCGCGGGAGCAGGCGGCGCGCGCCGACGAGGAGCTGGCGAACGGCCGCGATCGCGGGCCACTGCACGGCATCCCCTTCGCGCTCAAGGACCTGTTCGACACCGCAGGGATCGCGACCACGGCCGGCTCCGGCTTTCTCCGCGAGCGGATCCCCGAGGAGGACGCCTTCGTCGTCGCGAAGCTGCACGAGGCCGGCATTGTGCTGACCGGCAAGCTCGGAATGCACGAGTTCGCCTTCGGCACCACCAGCGACAACGCCCACTTCGGGACGATCCGCAACCCCTGGAACACCGACTACACGCCGGGCGGCAGCAGCGGCGGAAGCGGCGCGGCGGCGGCGGCCGGGTCCGCCCTCGGCACGCTCGGCAGCGACACCGGCGGCTCGATCCGCATGCCCGCCGCGATCTGCGGCGTGGCCGGCCTGAAGCCCACGCGCGGCCTCGTGAGCCGCAGCGGCGTCGTGCCGCTCTCGACCACGCTCGACCACGCGGGCCCGCTCACTAGGAGCGTCGAGGACTCGGCGCTGATCCTCAACGCCATCGCCGGCCACGACCCAACCGACCCGCAATCCATGGAGCGCCCGCCCGAGGACTTCACCCGCGAGCTGGGCCGCGACCTCGCCGGGCTGCGCCTCGGCGTGCCTCGCAACCCGCTCTGGGCCGACTGCGACGACGAGGTGGCCGAGGCCTGCGAGGCAGCCCTCGAGCAGCTGCGCGCGCTCGGCGCGGAGGCGGTCGAGGTGGAGTTGCCGCTGCTCGCCACGACCGGGCGGCTGCTGATCAGCCAGGTCGAGGGCGCTGCGTTCCACGAGCGGTGGCTGCGCGAGCATCCCGAGCGCTACAGCGACGAGATCCGCGGCAAGGTCGAGCCCGGGCTGACGCGCCCGGCAATCGAGTACCTGCGCGACCTGGAGCAGCGCAGGGCGCTCGAACTCGAGGTGCTCGCCGTCCTTGAGAGCGTCGACCTCCTCGTGTCGCCGACGCTGCCGCTGCGCGTGCCCACGGTCGCCGTCGGCGACCCCGGCTCGCGCCTCGCGAGCTACACGCGGGCGTACAACAGCTCCGGCCTGCCGGCGATCAGCGTGCCCTGCGGCCTCGACTCGAACGGGCTGCCGATTGGGCTGATGATCGCCGGCCGCCCCTTCGCCGAGGCGACGGTCTGCCGCGCCGCGCACGCCTGCGAGCAGGCGCTGGGCTGGCCGCGCCGCCCTCCGCTGTAGCGCGCGAGCCGCGCTCAGGCCGGGAGCGGCTCCCCGGCGAGGATCGCGCGCGCCTCGGCGACCATGTCCTCGACCACCTGGGCGGCCGGGCGGATCTCGTCGATCAGACCCACGCCCTGCCCCGCTGCGACGTTCATGAACTCGTCGACGTGATGGTCGTCGACGGCCTGCATGAGCTTCGCCATCAGCATCGGCTGCAGCGGCATGCCAAGCGGCTCGGGCGCGCCCGGCTGCTCCCAGGCATCGATCATCCTCGAACGCAGCCGCGCGGCCGGCTTGCCGGTGAGCGCGCGGCTCTTCGTCGAGTCCTCGGTCGCGGCGTTGACGAGCTTGGTCTTGAGGTAGGGGTCGATGTGCGACTCCGTGGTCGCCTGCCAGATCGTCCCGCTCCAGACGCCGACCGCACCGAGGGCGAGCGCGGCGACGAGGTGCTCGCCGCGCGTCACGCCCCCCGCCGCGAGGACCGGCGTGTCGTACTCCCGCGCCATCCTCGCCACCGCCGGAACGAGCGAGAAGGTGCCGATCCGCCCGGAGTGGGCGCCCGAGTCGCCGCCCTGGGCGATGATCAGGTCGACGCCCGCCTCGAACTCGCGGCGCGCCTGCCGCGTCATGCCGATCAGCCCCCAGACCTTCGTCCCGGCCGCGTGCGCGCGATCGAGGATCACGGCGGGGTTGCCCAGCCCCGAGGCGAAGATCGGCACGCGCTCCTCGAGCGTCACGTCGATGTGGTCGCGGGCGCGCTGCAGCAGGTCGGCGCCGACCGAGGGCTGCCACGGCGGCGGCGTGCTCGGGTCCGGGATCTCGTTGTCGAGCTGCAGCCGCTCGACGAAGTCGCGGTGCTCCTGCGGGATCATCGCCTCGAGGTCCTCGACGTTGCCCTCCTCGAACGTCGCCGGCAGCAGCGTGTCGATGCCGAATGGCTTGTCGCCGACGTGGTCGCGGATCCAGCGCACGTCGCGGCGGAACTCGTCCTTCTTGAGCTGGGTGGTGCCGAGCACGCCGATGCCGCCGGCGTTCGTCACGGCGGCGACGACCTCCTTGGTGTGGCAGAAGGCGACGATCGGGTACTCGCAGCCGTACTCCTCGCAGAGCCGCGTGCGCAGCGCGTCCTCGTTCATCTCCCACATCCGATCACTTCACGCTCGGCGCCTGGTGCGGCGCAGGATACGGCCCGGCGGCGAGGCCGTACCAGCGCGAGGCGATGCGACCGCCTCGGCGCGCTCAGTCCTCGAACTCGAACAGCACGGGGGCGTGGTCGGAGGGCTTGGGGCCCTTGCGGAAGTCGCGGTCGATGCCGGCCGATCGCAGCCGGCCAGCGAGGTCCGGGCTGACCAGGGCGAGGTCGATGCGCATCCCCATGCCGCGGTGGAAGTGCCCCTGCCGGTAGTCCCACCAGGTGTGCTGCACCGTCTCCGGCTCGACGACGCGGAAGGCGTCCGCCAGCCCCGTTCCGATCAACGCGCCGAGGCGCTCCCGCTCCGGCGCGCTGGTGTGCGTCGCGCCCTCGAACGCGGCGGGGTCCCAGACGTCGGCATCGGCCGGCGCGATGTTGTAGTCGCCCGCGATCGCGAGCGGTTGGCCGGCGAGCTGCGCAGCGCGCTCGGCCATCGCGTCGAGGAAGGCGAGCTTCGCCTCGTACATTGGGTCGTCCAGCGCCCGGCCGTTGACGACGTAGACGCTGACCACGCGCTGCCCGGCCACGGTCGCCTCGATCCAGCGGGCGTCCTCCGGGAGCGGGCTGCCCGGCAGCCCACGCGCGACATCCTCGATCGCGTGGTCATCGCGCGCGAGGATCGCGACGCCGGCCCAGCGCCCGCCGGACTCGTCGGCCGCCTCGTAGCCGGCCTCGCGCAGCGCGCCCGCGGGGAAGTCTCCGGCGGCGGTCTTCGTCTCCTGCAGGCAGACGACGTCCGGCTCGTGGACGTGGAGGAACTCAAGCAACCGTGGCATGCGCGCGCGCACCGAGTTGACGTTCCAGGTCGCGAGCTTCACGGCGCCTCCGCTGCCGTCCCCCGCTCATCGAGCGCTTGGAAGGCCGCGCCGGGGGGCGGCCAGTAGCGCCAGCGTACGCGGCCGAGCAAGGCCTCCGGCGGGAAGGCGCCGAGCGTGCGGCTGTCCGTGCTCCTCCGCGCGTTGTCGCCGAGCAGCCAGAGGTCGCCGGCGGGCTCGCACGCGCGGATGCGCTTGACCAGCGCGCGGTCCGGCTTCCGGGGGTCGCGCGCGAGCACGATCTCGCCCTCGCGCGGCTCGTGGTCCGCCCAGGCGCGGCGGTCGACGATCACCCAGTCGCCCGGACGCAGGGTGGGCAGCATGCTCTCGCCCGCGATCTCGTAGCGGGTGAAGCGCCCGGCGAGGCGCAGCACGAACCAGGCGAGCGCGCCCGCCGCCGCGCAGCAGGCGAGCGCGAACGCGAGGTCGCCGCGGCGCGGCCCTGCGGCCGCCGGGTTGGCCGGCCCGCTAGACGGCCAGGTAGAACGGGACGTCGTCGCGGCCCTTGGTGGCCCAGAAGACGTTGTGGATCTCCTCGATCGTCGAGAGCAGCTCCTCGCCGGCCTCGACGCTCAGCTCCGTCTTGTTGCGGGAGCAGAGCTTGGCGGCGTTCCAGAAGGTCTGCCAGAGATCGGGGTGGTTCGCGGTGCGCTCCGGGTTGAAGTAGTCCGTCCAGAGGATGTTGAGCTCGCGCTTGGCCAGCTCCGCCTGCTCCTCCTTGATCGCGGTGAAGCGCGAGCGCGTGTTGTTCGTCGCCGGGTCGTCGGCGTCGCCGAGGGCGACGATCTTCTGCGCCATCGAGAGCACGGCCTCGGCGGCGATGCGCGCCGACGCGGGGTCGTAGATCCCGCAAGGGCCGTCGCAGTGGGCCTCGGCGAGGCGGCGAGGGCGCAACAGGGTGGAGAGGAGGTGCACGTGGGGCTCCCTTCGCGGGCGCACCGCGCGTGCGCCCAACAGCTTCCGTACGGACAGCCGGCGCGGCAAGCGCCGCATGGACCGGCGCCGCCTATTGTCGGCTCCCCCGCGAATAACGCAAGCGCGCGCCCTCGCAGCGCCCGAAGCGCGGCGATGTGCTAGAGTCCGCACGCAGCGAGGATCTAGCACTCGAGGAGTCACCGTGGACCTGCAGTACGTCAACGTCGAGAAACTCGGCCACATCTACCACATCCGCCTCAACAGGCCGGAACGCCTGAACGCGATCGGCGCCCAGATCCGCCACGACCTCAACCAGGCCTGGTATGAGTTCGACAACGACCCGGAGATGCGCATCGCCGTCGTCAGCGGCGAGGGCCGCATCTTCTCCGCGGGCCGCGACATCCGGGAGCAGGCCGGCGGGCGCCCCGAGATCAGCAACCCCGACGCTCCCGTCGCCAAGATGGGCTTCTACGGCGTCCCCGAGACCGACAAGCCGATCATCACCGCCGTGCAGGGCGGCGCCTGGGGCGCGGGCTTCTACATCGTCTGCGGCTCCGACATCTGCGTCGCCGCCGAGGGCGCGCGCTTCGCGATGTCGGAGATTCCGACGGGCATCATCGGCCCGGCGCTGTTCGTGATCCTGCAGAACCTCTACTGGCTGCCGGGCTGCGAGATCGTGATCCGCGGCCACCAGTTCGACGCGCAGCGCGCCTACGAGCTCGGCATCATCAACCACGTCGTGCCGGAGGCCGAGCTGATGTCGACGGCGATGGACATCGCCGAGGAGATCGCCGCGCTTCCGCCGGTGCACGTGCAGGTCACGAAGCAGCAGCTGATGATGGCTCGGCCGCGCCCGAGCACCTACCAGTCGAACATCGCCTTCCCGGAGGCGCTCGATGGGCTGATGTCGCTCGAGGACACGCGCGAGGCCGCCGTCGCCTTCGCCGAGAAGCGCAAGCCGGTCTTCAAGGGCCGCTAGCAACCAGCGCGCGAGAGCACAGAGGGCCGGCCTCGGGGCCGGCCCCTTGCTTGTGCGCCGCACCACCTCCGGCGCCCCTCGCCGTTGGGCTGTCGAGGGCGATTGACACTCACGGACTTCGTCGGGATGCTGACCTGCGGCACACGGCTCGCCGGAGCGGTTCTGCCCATCGAGGGCGCGCGGCGGCGATGGTGAACAAGCGAAGAGGAGCAGCGTGTGAAGGTCGATATCTTCTCCGAAATGCAGCAACCGAAGGAGCTCTGGGGCCCCGACGTCGAGAACCACGAGCACCGGCTGTTCGAGGAGACGCTCGCGCAGGCGAAGCTCGCCGACGAGATGGGCTACGGGATCTGGTGGGAGGTTGAGCACCACACCGCCGTCGAGTTCAGCTACAGCTCGGCGCCCGAGATCATGCTCACCAACATCGCCGCCAACACGCAGAACCTGCGCGTCGGCCACTCCGCCGTGCTCTCCCCCTTCCGCTTCAACCACCCGATCCGGGTTGCGGAGCGCGCCGCCTTCCTGGACCACGTCAGCAACGGCCGCTTCGAACTCGGCCTCGCCCGGTCCACCATCCCTGAGTGGCGCACCTTCAACATCGACCCCGACGACACGCGCGACCAGATGCAGCAAGCCTTCGAGATGATCCCGAAGATGTGGACCACCGAAGACTTCTCCTGGAAGAGCGACTTCTACGAGATCAACAACGTCTCGATCATCCCGAAGCCCTACCAGAAGCCGCACCCGAAGCTCTGGCAGGCCTGCTCCAGCCCGACCTCGTTCGAGCAGGCGGGCCGCAACGGCGTCGGAGCCCTCGGCGTCACGCTCTGGGCCTCGCTCGACCAGGTCGCCGAGTGGATCGGCCTCTACCGCGACGCGATCAAGGAGTGCGAGCCGGTGGGCGAGGAGATCAACGACCAGGTCGCCTTCTTCACCTTCGTGCACGCCGCCGAGAGCGAGCAGCAGGCGATGGAGAACGGCGCCGCCGACGCGGCCGCCTGGTACACCAACGGCGCCTTCACCTTCTTCGAGGCGAAGGAGTCCTTCGTGCTCACCGCCAGGGAGCTGGAGGCAGCGGCGGCCGACCCGGCAGGAGGTGGCCTCACCGGCCAGTTCCTGCGCGAGCACGCCGACGACGCCGTGACCGAGGCGCAGCTGATCGTCGCCAAGGTCATGGAGGGTGAGGAAGTCACCCCAGAGGAGGTCTGGGACGTGCTCTCCAAGCAGCACTCCCTGATCGTCGGCAGCCAGGACCAGGTCCGCGAGGGGATGAAGGTCTACCAGGAGGCCGGTATCGACCGCCTGATGTCCTTCCACCAGGTCGGCGCGATTCCGCACGAGGCGATCATGAAGAGCATCCGCCTCACCGGCGAGCTCATTCCCGAGTTCGACCCGGACGCGCGCTAGACATCTCGCAGACTCGCAACGAAGGCCGCCTCCGGGCGGCCTTCTTGCTGTCCGGCGTCCGGCCGCCTCGAAACGCGAGACCGTTGCGAAGCTCCCACAAGCCCGATCCGGCTCCCTCTCCCTGCGGGAGAGCCAGTGCTTTGTGGGGGGAGTCCCCCCACACCCCCA
>VXOS01000033.1 GCA_009839925.1 Chloroflexota bacterium | reverse complement strand
GGGGCAAAGCCCGGGGGGGGGCCGGTGTCGGCGCCGGCCACGGCCGCCCCCGCACCCGCCGAACGCCCGGGGGGCGCCCCCACGAGGATCGCGACGAGGCGCCCTCGCCGGCTGGCGAGCGGGCCGTTGCTGACGAGGTTGCCGAGTCTGCTCATCGCTCTCGCTTCGCTGCGGCGGCGGCGCGCTCCGGCCGGTACCGGGTCATGACGCGGACCGGGCGCTGTCCGCCATGATCGCATCCAGCATCTCGCGGAACTCGCTTTCGCGCAGTTCCCCCAGGAACTTGTGCTGCACCTGGAGGCCCGGCGAGAGGAAGTACGCCTCCGGCACGCCGTTCACGCCGAACTCCAGGTAGACCTCGCCGTCGGCGTCCACCAGCGAGGGAAACGTCAGCCCGTGACGCGCGACGAAGCGCCGCGCCTCCCGCTCGCTGTCGAGGATATTGATCCCAAGAAAGGCGTAGCCGCGAGCCTCGTACTCGCCCCAGAGTTGTTCGATCAGCGGCGCCTCGCGCTCGCAGGGCGCGCACCAGGAGGCCCAGAAGTAGAGGAAGATCGGCCCGTCCGCGTAGTCCGCGATCGCGATCTCGCCGCTGCCGTCGAGCGCGGGGAGGCTGAACTCGGCCGCGCGCTCGATCCCGGGATCGACCGCGCCGAGCGGATCCTGCCCGACGTCGCGCAGCGAGGCGATCGCCAGCACGGCGATGAGGGCGAGCGCGGCGGAGCCGACGCCGACCACGAGCAGCCGGCCGTGCAGCGAGCGTGCGAACCTCCGCGCGGCCGCGATGATCATCGTCACACCTGCTTCACTGGAGCACCTCGACACGGCATTTCAGCGGACGGGATCGGCTCGCCACGCGCGTCCCAACGGCCTCCGGGCGTCGCGGGAAGGCCCCGCGAGGGCTGCGCCGGGGCGCTCGTCGACCCGCTTCGCGCTTGACCCCGACACAGCCCAATGATAGCCATAGCCTCGCGTTGGGGGATCGCGCGCATCGTGCTCGCTGAGCGCGTGCGATTGACGGAGGGAGCCCCGGTGCGCAGTTCCCGCAGCCTCCGGCGTCTCGCCCCGATTGCCCTGCTCGCCATCGCCCTCGCGCTGGCGGCGTGCAGCGACCCCCAGACGACCGTCGATCCCAAGTCGGACTTCGCCGACGACATCCAGTTCGTCTACCTGCTCACCTTCTGGCTGGGCATGGCGGTCTTCATCGGCATCCTCGCGCTCACCATCGGCCTCGCCTTCTGGTACCGCGAGCGGCCCGGCCGCGTCGCGAAGCAGATTCACGGCAACACCCGGCTCGAGATCGTGTGGACGCTGATCCCCGTCGTGCTCGTCGTGGTGATGGCGGTGCCCACCTGGCAGGTCATCGCGGACAGCAGCAAGCCGGCCCCCGACGACGCGCTGCGGGTCAACGCCATCGGCCGCCAGTGGTGGTTCGAGTTCCAGTACGACCTCGACAACGACGGCGAGTACGACGACCTGATCACGGCGAACGAGCTGCACATCCCGGCAGGCCGCCCGGTCACCTTCAGCCTCCTCGCCGATGACGTGATCCACTCCTTCTGGGTCCCGCAACTCGCCGGCAAGGTGGACATGGTCCCCGGCCACGTGAACGACCTCTGGTTCACGCCCCACGAGGACGCCGCCCGCGCCGAGGCCTACCTCGGCCAGTGCGCCGAGTTCTGCGGCACCGCGCACGCCAACATGCGCTTCCGCGTCTTCGTCGACACGCCCGAGGGCTTCGACGCCTGGGTGGCGAACGAGCAGGCGGACGGCGCCGAGCCGGCCGACGAGCTGGCGCAGCTGGGACAGGAGCTGTTCCTGACCCCGGTCTGGACCCTCCCCGGTGGCGGCGGCGGTATTCTTGGCTGCACCGGATGCCACACCGTGGCCGGCGCGCCCGGCGCCGTGGGCAAGATCGGCCCGAACCTGACCCATGTCGGCTCGCGCAGCACGATCGCCGCGGGAATCCTCGACACGAACTTCGAGAACCTCGTCGCCTGGATCAGCAACCCCGATCGGGAGAAGCCCGGCGCCGACTACAACGACGATACGGCGAGATTCATGCCCGCCTTCGAGACCGTGCTGACGCGTGAGCAGATCGAGGCGATCGCCGTCTATCTGCTTGGGCTACAGTAGGTAACGGGCGAGCGCGCGGAGCCTGGAAGGGAGCACGACGATGGCAACCGTTGCCGGCACGATGGCCGCACCGACTGCCGAGGGCGTGGTCTGGTCCTGGCTGACCACCGTCGACCACAAGCGCATCGGCGTGCTGTACGGCGTCAGCGCGTTCATCTTCTTCCTCATCGGCGGCGTCGAGGCGCTGCTGATCCGCGCGCAGCTCGCCGTGCCCAACGGCGGCGTGATCGACCCCGAGCTCTACAACCAGCTCTTCACGATGCACGCGCTGACGATGATCTTCCTCGCGGTGATGCCGCTCGGGGCGGCCTTCTTCAACTTCATGATCCCGCTGATGATCGGCGCGCGGGACGTCGCGTTCCCGCGGCTGAACGCGCTCTCCTACTGGATCTTCCTCGCCGGCGGGCTGGTGCTGACCAGCAGCTTCTTCCTCGGCGGCGCCCCGGACACCGGCTGGTTCGCCTACGCGCCGATTAGCGGGGGGACCTACTCCGGCAGCGGCATGGACTACTACGTGATCGGGCTGCTGATCCTCGGGCTGTCCTCGCTGGCCGCGGCGCTGAACTTCGCGGTCACGATCATCAACATGCGGGCGCCGGGCCTGACGATGATGCGGATGCCCATCTTCGTCTGGATGACGCTGATCGTGGCCTTCCTGCTCATCCTCGCGCTGCCGGTGCTGACCGTCGCGCTGGTCCAGCTGCTCTTCGACCGCCAGTTCACGACGAGCTTCTTCCTGCCGAGTGGCGGCGGCGACCCGATCCTCTGGCAGCACCTGTTCTGGATCTTCGGCCACCCGGAGGTCTACATCCTGATCCTCCCGGCGATGGGCATCGTCTCCGAGGTGCTTCCGACCTTCTCCCGCAAGCCGCTGTTCGGCTACGCGGCAATGGTCTTCGCCGGCGTCGCCATCGGCTTCCTCGGCTGGGCGGTGTGGAGCCACCACATGTTCACCACCGGCCTCGGCGCCGTCCCGCGCGTGGTCTTCGCGACCAGCACGATGATCATCGGGGTGCCGACGGGCATCAAGATCTTCAACTGGCTCAGCACGATGTGGGGCGGCAGCATCCGCTTCACGACGGCCATGTACTTCTCCGTCTCCTTCATCGCGCTCTTCACCATCGGTGGTATCTCCGGCGTGATGCACGCCTCGCCGCCGGTCGACCAGCAGCAGCAGGACACCTACTTCATCGTCGCCCACCTCCACTACGTGCTGGTCGGCGGCGCGATCGTCGGCATCTTCTCCGGGCTCTACTACTGGTGGCCGAAGATGACCGGGCGCTTCCTCTCCGAGACGCTCGGGAAGTGGAACTTCTGGCTGATGTTCATCGGCCTCAACATGACCTTCTTCCCGATGCACTTCCTCGGCGTCGCCGGGATGCCGCGGCGCATCTACACCTACGACGAGGGGCTCGGCTGGGAGTTCTGGAACATGTTCGCCTCGGTCGGCGCCCTCATCCTCGCGGTCGGTGTGCTGGTCTTCGTGATCAACGTCGCGCGCACCATGCGCCAGCCGAAGACCGCCGGTGACAACCCCTGGGACGGGTCCACCCTCGAGTGGGCCACCAGCTCGCCGCCGCCGGAGCACGACTTCGACGCGATCCCCGAGGTCCGCGCCCGCGACCCTCTGTGGTACGACCGCGACCACGGCCTCAGCCAGCCCGAGGGCGATCCGGACGAGCACATCCACATGCCGCCCCCGTCCTACTACCCGCTGATCCTGGCGCTCGGCGTGCTGATGCTCGGCGTCGGCCCACTCTCGCACCTCGCGGTGACGGCGCTGGGCGTGCCGGTGATCATCTACGCGATCTGGGGCTGGGTCCTGGAACCCACGGAGTAGGCGAGGACGACACGTGGCCACTGCCGAGCATCACGTCGGGCACCACTCCGTCACCGGTATCGACAACCGGAAGCTCCTCATGTGGATCTTCCTCGGGTCGGAGTGCCTGTTCTTCGGCGCGCTGATCTCCACCTACCTGATCTTCAAGGCCGACATCCCCGCACCGCCGATCAGCTTCATCGAGGCCCACACCCACGTCGAGAACGGCCACGAGGTCGTCACCGGCTGGTTCCCGGTCGACCGCGTCATCGACGACGTGTACATCAACGAGGACGGCACGTTCCGGGAGGTCGAGTTCGCGGGTGTGCTGGACATCCCGATCACCTCGCAGAGCACCTTCGTGCTGCTGATGAGCTCGGTGACGATGGTGCTCGCGGTCTACGGCGCGCAGCACGGGCGGCTGCTCTCGATGAAGGTCTGGCTGCTCGCCACGATCCTGCTGGGTTTGATCTTCCTCGGCTACCAGGTCTACGAGTTCCGCCTGTTCGGGAGCGAGGGGCTGACGCTGGAGACGAACCAGTTCGGCGCCTCGTTCTTCGTGCTAACGGGCTTCCACGGGACGCACGTCTTCGTCGGCGTGCTCATCCTCGCGTCGTTGCTGCTGGCGTCATTCCGGCGCAGCGGACTCGGACCGGAGGCCGGCTTCCATGTCGAAACGGCGGGTCTCTACTGGCACTTCGTCGATATCGTCTGGATCGTGATCTTCACGATCATCTACCTGATACCGGCCTGATCGCGGCGGACCTGATCAGGGAGGAGCGGAGCACGCGATGAGCCACGGCGGATCTCACGCACCACACGCCCAGGAGCAGCACGGCCTCACGCCGCGGCAGTACATCGGGCTCGGCCTCGCGCTCACCGTCATCACTATCGTCG
This sequence comes from Chloroflexota bacterium, assembly GCA_009839925.1. Classification (GTDB taxonomy): domain Bacteria; phylum Chloroflexota; class Dehalococcoidia; order UBA2979; family UBA2979; genus VXMT01. The sequence continues at coordinate 2,641 of VXOS01000033.1, read as the reverse complement.
AGCTCGGCGCCTCGCTCTGGGTGGACCTCGGCGACCTGCTGATCCCGGTGCTGATCGTGCTGTCCGCCGTCAAGTTCATCGCGGTCGTGGCCTTCTTCATGCACCTCTACTACGAGCCGCAGCTGCTGACGCGCGTCTTCGTCGGCTCGTTCGTCCTCGCGACCGGGGTGCTGATCGCGCTGCTCGCGCTCTTCTGGACCGACATCACGGACCTGCTCAACGGCGTCTGAGCCTGACGAGCCGGGGCACGCAAGCCAACGGCCCCGCTGACCGCGGGGCCGTCCTCTTGTGCGGCCCAGAGGGTTTAGAGTTCCATCTCGCGCTGGACCAGCGCCCGCAATTCCACGAGTTCGTCATGCCTCCTCGCGCGTCGCTGCTGTACGTAGCGTCGTGCCTCCGCGTCGAGGGCGTCGCGATCCGCTTCGGGGCCAGCCTCGTCGCGGGGGTCATACGTCCCTTTGAGTTGGTTGCAGGGGCGACAGGCGAGCGCCATGTTCTCAAGCGTATCCAAGCCGCCCGCCTTTCGCGGCACGATGTGCTCGCTCTCCCAGACCGTGTACGCATCCACGCTGCCAAGAAGATCCGCCGAGCAGAACTCGCACCTGAATCCGGCCCGCTCCTGCCACTCAAGCGCGTGCTTGTAGAACCCGTGCTCCCTGATTAGCTTGCGCCGTGTCTCGGCGGATAGTCCCATTGGCCACCCTCCTCGGTTCGTTCCGCCTCGGGATCCTTGAGGTCAGGACGAAGTCGCGCCCGCCTGCGCGGCGGCCAGCCGCTCTGCGTCCTCGGCCTGCTGCCGCTGCTCCGCCTTGTGCGCCCAGACGGCGAATACGACGCCGGCGGCCACGAGGAACATCATCTGGCCGGGCACCCACATGATCAGCCCGCCGATCTCCTGGTCGCGGATCGGCTCGATGGCGATGATCGGCTCCACGTTGTTGTAGAAGTCGTAGAGCAGCGACTCGCTGAACGTGATCATCGCGCCCAGGAACGCCTTCGGCGTGCCGACGGCGATGAGCAGCCCCATCCGCCAGACGTAGCCGAGCCTCGAACGCAGCGGGGCGGGGTCGATCACGTTCCACCAGACGAGCACCCCGGCCGCCGTCATGCTGAAGTGCTGCAGGTCATGCACGATGTCGTTCGTGACGGCGGCGTCGTACCAGCCGGGCGCGAGGTGCCAGGCCCAGAGCACCGCGGTATGCACGACGACCGCCATCAGCGGGTGCGTCACGAACCGGTAGAGCGCGCGCGCCTCCGGGCGGCGCATCACCGGTCGCACCAGCACGCGCCGCACCCTCCGGGGCATCCCGCGCAGCACCGGCGTGGTCGGTGCGCCGAGCAGGATCAGCGGCGCCGCGTACATCATCAGCAGGTCGTGCTGAATCATGTGCACGAAGAAGTGGTGCTCGGCGACCGCGTCGAGCGGCGTCTCGATCGCCGCCACGAGGATGGCGACCCCGAGCAGGTAGCACGCGGTCCGCCAGCGCGGGTGGGGGCGGCTGCGATTGCGCCAGACGTAGAGACCGCGCAGGTAGAGCCCCGTTACGATTGCGACCGGGATGATCAGCTCCGGGTCGAAGTTCCAGCGCTCCCACCACTGCTGACCGGCGTGCACGCCCTCGTGCGCCGCACCGGCAGCCTGTCCGAGCCGCGTGATCAGATCGACCTGCACAGCGTCCTCCGCAGCCACCACGGGGCGGCGTGTCTCCCCGACAGTGTGCCCCGCCACGCGGCAGGGCGCAGCACCGCGCCATTGACCGCGCTCGCGCGAGGCCCGTACGATCGGGACCGGCTAGTTCGTGTACGAGATACGCGAACAGCCACCCGGAGGGACGAGGAAGCCGAATGCGACCGCTGCGCGTGGCGCTGGCGCAGATCAACACCACCGTCGGGGACTTCGACGGCAACCGCGCGCGCATCCTCGATGCCGCGCGCGAGGCCGCCGCGCGCGACGCCGACCTCGTGGCCTTCCCGGAGCTCGCGATCACCGGCTTCCCGCCGGAGGACCTGCTGCTGCGCGCTCCGTTCATCGAGGAGGCCGCGCGCTCCCTCGGGCGGCTGATCGAGGAGGCGCGCGGGCTGCCCCCGCTGATCGTCGGCGCTCCCGAGTTCGACGTGGCGCTCTACAACACCGCGTTCGTGCTGCACGACGGGCGCGTCGTGGGCGGGCACCGCAAGCAACACCTGCCCAACTACGGCGTCTTCGACGACGAGCGCTACTTCCAGCCGGGCGTCGAGACGCCGCGCTTCGTGATCGGCGGCGTCGAGGTGGCGGCGAGCGTCTGCGAGGACATCTGGTACCCGGACGGGCCCGCCCGCGAGGCGGCGCTGGCGGGGGCGCTGGTCGTCGTGAACATCAACCACTCGCCATTCCACGCCGGGAAGCGCCGCGAGCGCGAGCGGATGCTCGCCACCCGCGCCGTCGACAACCACATCGCGATCGCCTACGTGAACCAGGTCGGCGGGCAGGACGAGATCGTGCTCGACGGCAACTCGATCGTGCTCGGACCGGACGGCGACGTCCTCGCGCGCGGCGCCTCCTTCCTCGAAGACCTCGTCGTCGTCGACATCCCCGTCGAAGAGGTGGTGCAGGCGCGAATGCACGAGTCGCGACTGCGCCGCGAGCGGCCCGCGGCCGCGC
>VXOS01000041.1 GCA_009839925.1 Chloroflexota bacterium | reverse complement strand
CCCCCCCCCCCCCCGCCCCCCCCCCCGGCCCCGCCCCGCCCCCCCCCCCCGGCCCGGGGGGGCGGGGGGGGGGGGGGGGGGGGGCGCGCCCCCCCCCCCACGCTCGCTCGGCTTGTCCAGCTCGCGGTCCAGGCGGAAGCGCAGGCCGATGTCGGACATCGTGTCGGTGTAGATCGGCGCGGCCGCCAGCAAGGTGGTGGCAAGCAGCGCGCCGGCCCCGACCAGCAGCATCAGCGGCCAGTTCGCAGCGAAGCGCCGCAGCGCGAACCGCCAGACGGAGAAGAGCTCGCCCACGCGCGCAGTCTAGCGGGCATGGGCCTCTGGCACCCGCCGGAGGGCGCGAAGCGCAGCGCGCGCGTAGAATCCGCGAGGTGCGGCAATTCCGTTCCCTGCCGGTGCTCGCGATCCGCCGCATGGTCGGCAACTGGCGGCTGCTTGTCAGCGTCGTGGTCGGCACGCTGGTCGCCGGCGCGATCCTCTCCTCGACCGTCATCTACGCCGACGCGATCCGCGACCTGGGGCTTGATCACGCCCTCGAGCAGGAATCCCCGCACGATCTCGATCTGCGCATCACCCAGACCAACGTCGCGATCCGCGCCAACCTCTACGCGCAGTCGCAGCAGCGCGTCGACCAGGCCGTGCGCGACGCCCTCGGTCCGGCGGGCGGCGCGATCGTGCGGCAGGGCACGAGCGCGACGTTCTATCCCTCGGCGCCGGGCGGAGAGCCGGATCTCGAGGACCAGGCGCGCCCTCGCGCGAACTTCCGCTTCCGCTCGAACCTGCTCGAGCACACGACGCTGAGCGCCGGCCGCCTGCCCCGGCCGGGCCTGACGCCGGACGGGGCGATCGAGGTGATGCTCGGCGCCGCGACCGCACGGGCGCGCGGCTTCGGTCTCGGCGAGCGGCTGGACCTGCACCCGTTCTGGGACGAGGACGTCGCGCCGGTCCGTGTCGAGATCGTCGGCCTGCTCGAGGCGAACGACCTCTCCGAGCGCTACTGGAACGGCCAGACCGGTCTGCTCGATTCGGAGACCGCACGCTGGCCCACCTACCTGTTGTTCGTCTCCGAGGAGGGGTTCTTCGCAGAACCGCCGCGGGCGCTGCCGGCGATGACGGCGCGCTACCGCAACGTCTACCAGGTCGACATCGAGCGGCTCGACTCCCGCATTGCCTCCCCCGTCTCCGCGGCCGTGGCGTTCATCGAGACTCGCCTCTCGGCGACGGAGCGGCTGCTCCGCGTCGAGACGAAGCTGGCGGAGGTGCTGAACAGCTTCGACGAGAAGCTGTTCTTCGTGCGCATCCCGCTATTCGTGCTGCTGCTGCAGATCGGCGGCGTCGTCGCCTACTACCTGCTCGTCGTCTCCACGATGCTGATCGAACGGCAGGCCGAGGAGATTGCGACGCTGCGCAGCCGCGGCGCGACCACCCCGCAGCTGCTCGCGCAATACGGCATCGAGGCCACGATTCTCGCCGCGCTCGCCGTCGGCGCCGGTCCGCCGATCGCGGCCGCGGTGATCGCAGCGCTGGGACCGACGCCGGCGTTCGCAGATCTCTCCGGCGGTGCGCCGCTCGAGGTCCATCTCTCCGGGCTCTCCTTCGCGCTGGCCGGCGCCGGGGCGCTGCTCGCCTTCCTCGCCTTCATGGTCCCAGCCTGGCAGGCGACACGGCAGACGGTAATCGGCTTCAAGCGCAGCGCGGCGCGCCCGCGACGCCAGCCGCTGTTCCTGCGCTACTACCTCGATGTCGCGCTCGTGTTGCTGCTCGCGATCGTGTTCTGGCGGCTGCGGCGGGAGGAAGACCTGTTCGAGGAACCGCTCTTCGGCGAGCCACAGGCGGACCCGTTCCTGCTCTCCACCCCCGCGGTCGCGATGCTCACCGCCGGGATCGTCTTCCTCCGGCTCTTCCCGCTGGTGCTGCGGCTCGCCGCCTGGCTGGTCGCGCAGGGCCGGGGCGTCGCCCTGCTCGTTGGCACGCGCGCCCTCGCGAGGAACCCCACGCATTACTCGCGGCTGATCCTGATGCTGATGCTCGCCACCGGCGTCGGGATGTTCGGGGCGACCTTCTCCGCTACGCTCGACCGCTCCTACGACGACCGAACCTCCTACGCCGCCGGGGCCGACGCGCGCGCCACCGATCTGCGCGCGCTCTACCGCGCGGGCGACGCCGCCTTCCGCGAGGCGATCGCGGCGATCCCGGCGGAGACGGCCAGCCCGCTGATCCGGCGGGGCGCCTCGATCAGCGCCAACGGAGACATCGCGCGCATCGAGATCCTCGCGATCGAGCCGGAGTCCTTCGGCGAGGTCGCCTGGTACCGCTCGGACTTCGCCGACCGCTCGCTCGACTCGATGATGGCCGAACTCGCGGGCAACGCGACGGCGGTCACGTACACCCCGCTGCCCGCAGACACGCGCCAGTTCGGCATCTGGGCGAAGCTGCCCGACATCCGTGCTGCGATGGACCTGGTCGCGGTCTTCCGCGACGATCGCGGGCGGCTCTTCCAGGGCTGGCTCGGCGTAGTGCGGCCGGGGGAGCCGGCTACCGAGGAGTGGCGCTTCTTCTCGACCGACCTGCAGCAGCTGCGTCGCATCTCGCGCCGCGCCCAGGCCCTCCTGCTCGAGCCGCCGGTCGTGCTGCAGGCGGTCATGGTGCGCACGCGCAGCACCATCGGCGCGCAGCGCGGCGTCGTGCTGTTCGGCCCCGCGCTGACCTCGCCCCTGCCGCCCTCAGCGGAGTCCGACCCTCGCGACCCGCAACCGCGCAGCGAGCCGTTCGAGGGCGCGCGGCTCGCGCACGAGTTCACGGACCCCGGCTTCGAGCTGCTGCAGGGTCTGGTCCCGCGCCAGCTCAGCGACCCGATCCGCGCCGAGGCCGACGCGCCGCCCGGCTTCACGACCTCGCTGCGCTACGAGTGGCTGGACCCGCAGCGGCCACCACGCCAGCGCGGCGTGCGCCAGACCATCCCCGAAGGCCGCACGACCGTCTTCCTCTCCAGCGAGACGGCGGAGCGCCTGGAGCTGGCGCCCGGCGACGACGCGTCCCTGATCATCGGCGGCGTCTACCTCGATGCGAGTTACGCCGGGTCGTTCGACCTGTTCCCCACGTTCAACGCCAACGGCAACACGGGGTTCGCGCTGATTCACGCCAGCCGCCTGCAGGTGGACGCGAACGCCTCGCTCCCCGGCGAGGCGCTGGCCTTCGACAGCGCCTGGTTCAAGTCCGACGATCCGCCCGGCACGAGCGCGGCGCTCGCGGCGCTGGAACCGCGCTTCGTGATCGACGTCGAGGGCGAGCGGCAGCGCCAGGAGGAGGACCCGCTGATCGCGGCGGGCTGGGAGGGCATCCTCGCGATCTCGTTCGCGGCCGTGCTGCTGCTCTCGGCGATCGGGTTCCTGATCTACTCGTACCTGACCGCGCAGCAGCGCAGGCTGGAGTTCGCGGTCCTGCGCACGCTCGGCTTCTCGCGCGTGCAGGTGTTCGGCGTGGTGCTGCTCGAACATCTCTTCGTGGTGCTCGCGGGCATGGGCCTCGGTACGATCGTGGGGTTGCAGGTGGGACGCCTGATGATGGACTTCTTCGAGCTCGACGAACGCGGCGCCGAGGTGCTGCCGCCGTTCGCCCTCGCGGTCTCGCGATTGGAAGTGACGCTGGTTTGGGGCATCCTCGGAGCCGTGTTCGTGCTCACCGTCTTCGCCGTCGTGCTCCTCTACGCGCGCCTCGCGCTGCATCGCGCGCTGCGGGTCGGTGACGCGTGACCGCCGATCGCCCCGGCGGGCGCGACGCTCCCCTCGCTCCGGTCCTCGAGCAGCCCTACATCCGCTGCGAGGACGTCTTCAAGATCTACAAGTCGGACGAGCTCGAGGTGGTCGCGCTGCGCGGCCTGGACCTGGAGGTCTACCGCGGGGAGATGATGGCTCTCGTCGGGGCTTCCGGCTCCGGCAAGAGCACGCTGCTCAACATCCTCGCCGGCCTCGACCAGCCCTCCGCCGGCCGGGGCGAGGTGGGCGGCCGCGATCTGCTGACCACGCCGGCCGAGGAGCTCGTCGACTACCGTCGCTCGGAAGTCGGCTTCGTCTGGCAGCAGACGGGTCGCAACCTGATCCCCTACCTGGGCGCTCGCGCGAATATCGAGATGCCGCTGATGATCGAGGGCGCCTCGCGCGGCGCGGCCCGCGAGCGCGCGACGGACCTGCTGGAGCGCGTCGGGCTCGCCGACAAGGCGCGCAACCGCCCCGACCAGCTCTCCGGTGGCGAGCAGCAACGCGTCGCGATCGCCGTCGCCCTCGCCAACAACCCCCCGCTGCTGCTGGCCGACGAGCCGACCGGCGAGCTGGACAACGCGACCGCGGGCGAGGTCTTCGACGTCTTCGCCCAGCTCAACGAGCAGACAGGCGTGACGATCGTCATCGTCACGCACGACGCCTCGATCATCGAGCGCGTGCACCGCGTGGTCGCCTTCCGCGACGGCAAGACCAGCGCCGAGATCGTGCGCCGCACGCGCTTCTCCCGCGAGGAGCAGTCGGACGTCGACGAGTACGCCGTGGTCGACCGCAGCGGGCGGCTCCAGGTGCCGCGCGACATTGCCGATGCACTCGGCCTCGGCCGGCGCGCGCGCGTCAGCCTCGTCGGCGACCACATCGAGGTGAGAGCGGACGACGGCGCGGCTGCCGGTCCGCCGCCGCGCGCGCCCTCGAACGTGCCGCCGCCCACGCCGCCCAGCGCCCCGCCGCCGGAGGCGCCATGAGCACGCCGCTCGTCGACGTACGCGAGGTGAGCCGCAGCTTCCGCGGCGCGGGCGCCATCGTGCACGCCGTGCGCGACGTGACCCTCGAGGTGCAGCACGGCGAGTTCGTCGCGCTGCGCGGGCGCTCCGGCTCCGGCAAGACCACGCTGCTCAACCTGATCGCCGGCCTCGATCGTCCCGAGGGCGGCAGCGTCCACCTCGACGGCGAGGAGATCTCGAGTGCGAGCGAGTCGCGGCTGACCGAGCTGCGCCGGCACAGCATCGGCTTCGTCTTCCAGTCCTTCGCCCTGCTGCCGCTGTTCTCGGCTCGCGAGAACGTGGAGCTGGCGTTGCGCATCGCCGGCGTGCACGGCCGCGCTGCCTCGCAGCGAGCCAGCGAGGCGCTCGACCTCGTCGGTCTGGGGCCGCGCGCGGACCACCGCCCCTACGAGCTGTCCGGCGGCGAGCAGCAGCGCGTCGCGATCGCGCGCGCGATCGCGAACAGCCCGCCGCTGCTGATCGCCGACGAGCCGACCGGCGAGCTGGACTCGGCGACCGGCGCGCAGATCTTCGAACTGCTGCAGGAGATCAGCGCCGAGGGCACGACCGTGATCACCGCTACCCATGACCCGCTGATGATCGAGCACGTCGGGCGCGTGCTGGAGATGGCCGACGGCGAGCTGATCGCCGAGACCGGCCCCGCCGACTGGGGGCCGCCCGCCTAGCGCTCCGCCCGGCGGCGTCCCTGCCCCGCGAACCCGCTAGGCTGCGCTTGCGATGACGAGCGATACCACCCCGTCTGCCGAGGCGCGCCCGCCTCGCTGGCTCGGCTGGCCCCGCCGCGGCTGGCTGAGGCTCGGTGGCTGGCTGCTGCTGCTGATCGCGCTGCGGCTCGTCCTCGTTCCCGCCGAGGCGCGCGACCCGGCGACCAGCCAGGAGCTGCGCGCCGCCGTTACTGCCGCGAGCGACTGGATGCAGCGCGCGCAGTCCGCGCACGACGACGGGCGCTACCTCTACGTGTACGACGCCGTCCACGACCTCGCGCTCGACGACTACAACGACGTGCGCCACGCCGGCGTCACGATGGCGCTCTACCAGGCCGCCGGGCGCGACGGCGACCTCGAGGCCCTGGCCGCCGCCGACCGCGCCGTCGAGTGGATGACGGCGCACCTCCATCGCCGCGACGGCTGGGCGGCGCTGACGAACGCCGAGGGCACTCGAGCGAAGGTAGGCGGCACTGCGCTCATGGTCGTCGCCCTCGCCGAGCGGCGGCTCGCGACTGGGGACACGCGCCACGACGCGCTGATGCGCGAGCTGGGCGCGTTTCTCGCGGCGATGCAGCGCCCGGACGGCGGCTTCCTCGTCGCCTGGGAGATCCCGGCGGGCGAGCCGGACCGCGTTGGCACCTCGCGCTACTACCCGGGCGAGGCGCTGTGGGCGCTGGCGCTGTTGCACGAGGCCTTCCCCGGCGAGGGCTGGGACGAGCATGCGCGCGCCGCCTCGATCTTCATCACCACGCGCCGCGACGACGTGGAGGGCGTGCGCTTCCAGCCGCTCGCCGACCACTGGGCCGCCTACGGGCTCGCGGAGATGGCGGAGTGGGGGCTGAGCGAGCCGGAGATCGAGTACGCGCGCCGCCTCGCGGGCCGCTTCGGCTTCCTGATCCGGGTCGAGATGCAGCGCACGCACGGTCTCTTCGGCGGCCCCGGGCGGCTGCTTCGCGAGGAGGTGCCGGCCTCGGCCTTCGGCACCTGGATCGAGGGCATGTCCGCCCTCTGGCGCCTCTCCACCGCCGACGAGCGCATGGCGGACCTGCGCCCCGCGATCGAGGAGCGCCTGGCGCTCGGCGCCGGCCTGCTGGCGCGGCGGCAGATCGATGCCCTCGCGGCAGGCGACTTCGCGAAGCCGGACCTCGTGCGCGGCGCGTGGTTGAGCGGCGGTCTGACGCGCATGGACGACCAGCAACACGCGCTGTCCGGCCTGCTCTACGCCTCGGACGCGATCGAGGGCCGCACCAACCGCTCGCCTGACGTGTTGCTACCGGGCGCGGGACGCTGAAGGGAAGTGCCTCATGAGTGAGCTGCCGCTGCTGCTGATCGTCTTCTGGGCGGCGCTGAACCCGCCGGCCTCGGCCGCCTCGCTCGCCTCGGTGGAACCGCTGGCGGAGGGGCGCCGGGACGGGCTACTCGCGGCGGCGGGCGGGCTCGCCGCCGTGCTGCTGCTGCTCACCGCCGTGCTGCACGGGCCGCTGCTCGACCTGCTGGATGTCTCGGCCGCCAGCGTCGACATCGCCGCCGGCATCGTGATGGTCGCCGGTGCGGCCCGCCCGTTGCTGCGCGGACGCGCCATCGAAGAGGCCATCGCCGGAGCGGCAGGCGACGGAGGGCGCACCGTCCTCGCGCCGCTCGCAGTCCCGCTGCTCGCGACCCCCGCCGCGCTCGTCGCCGCCGTCTCCTGGGGCGAGCGCGCGGGCGAGGCGCAGACCGCCGTGGTGGCGGTCGCGCTCGTCGCGCTCACCGTGCTCTGGCTGGCTCGAGGTCCGCAGCCGCGCTCGCGAGCCGGCCGCGCAGCCCTCGACGCCCTCGCGCGGCTCACGGGCGCGCTGCTCGCCGTGCTCGCGGTGGGGCTGGTGGTGCACGGGATCCTGGCGGTGTAACCGGGGCGGTTCGCCTCCGGAGCGGCTGGCGCAACAACCCCTCGAGGTACGAGCAGCTGCGGGCGAGCCCCCTCACCCCCGCCCTCTCCCCCAGGGAGAGGGGGCCGACCGCGCACGAAGCAGCGTTGCGCCCTCGCGGCTCTCGGGAGTCGGTGGTGGGTGGGCGTGCCTGGAT
>VXOS01000135.1 GCA_009839925.1 Chloroflexota bacterium | reverse complement strand
GGCCGTAGCCGACGCCCGCGCCGCGTCCGCCGCCCAACTCGTGGGCGTGGTCCGTGATCTCGAGCACGTCGCGCACCCGCCGTCCGTGCGAGTTGACCATCGCCCACTCGACGCCCTTCACCCGCTCCGCGATCTCGCCGTAGAGCCGGGCCGCGGAGATGGGCGCGGCGCTCCAGTTGTCGCTCACCCACTTCGCCGCCGCGGCGCGCATCTCCTCGTGCATCGCGGTCACCTGCGCGCGGCGCTCCTCGACCGTGGCGCTGTTCGCGAGACGCTCGCGCAGCGCGGCAGCCAGCAGCGGGACCGCCTGTGCCGTGTCTGCCGCGATGGGCACCTCCACCGGCAGCAGCCATTGGTTGTCGGTCACCCAGTTCTGGCGCTCCTGGTCGAGCAGCGTGACGTGGATGAGGCGCGTCCCCTGCGGCACGGCGAGTTGCAGCGCTCCGCGCTCGCGCACCGACGGCCCCAGCGGCACGCCGAGGCTCGGCACATCGAGCGCGAGCACGACGTCGGCGTCGCTCAGCGCGCGCTCGCGGACGCCGGTGAGGTCGAGCGGGTGCGTGTTCGGGAAGCCGAAGCGTCCCTCGGCGTCGACGACGGCGCACGCCAGCGTCTCCGCCAGCTCGACGACAGCGGGCAGCGCCGACGGGTTGCGCCCCACCTCGCCGACGACCATCACCGGCCACGACGCTCCGGCGAGCACGTCCACGGCCTTCGCCAGCGCGTCGGCGTTCGGGGCTGGCGGGGCAGGGGGACGGAAGAGCGACACGTCCGGTACGGGCAGCGCCTCGTCCATGCGCTGCTCCTGGATGGTGCTGTCCAGACAGACGTACACGGGCCCCTTGGGGTCGGTCATCGCGGTGCGCATGGCGCGCAGCAGCGACTCCGGCATCGCCTCGATGCTGGCGGGCTGGTCGTCGAACTTGACGTAGTCGCGGACGGCGTTGCCCTGCACGAGCGCGGTGTGCACCCAGTCGGTGGAGCGGCGCTGGTTCGCGTCCTGCGGTCCGCCGCCGCCGAGGTTGATGATGGCGGAGCGGTCGCACCAGGCGTTGAAGATGGCCATGGATGCGTGCTGCAGGCCGACGACGTTGTGGAGGCCGGTAGCGATGGGCTCGCCGGTGACGCGGAAGTACCCGTTGGCGACGGCCACGGCGATCTCCTCGTGAGTGCAGAGGACCATCTCCGGGCCGCCTGAGCCGAAGTTGACGATGGAGTCGTGCAGGCCGCGGTAGCTCGCGCCGGGATTGAGAGCGATGTACTTGACACCGAGGGCGCGCAGCACCTCGACCATGTAGTCGGAGCCGTAGACGGCGTTGCTGGGCGTGCTGCCGCCGCTCATCGGGGTGTTCGCTTCTTTGGTCGTCGTCATGGGTTGGTACTCCTTTACAGGCGCAGGAGGCGTTCGGCGTTGCCGTGGTAGATCGCCTCGCGTTCATCGTCCGTGCAGTCGAGGCGGTCGACCATGCCGATGTGGTGGCCGTCGCCGAAGGGGTGGTCGGTGCCGAGCAGCAGCCGATCGGCGCCGACGACGCGGTAGCAGTACGCCAAGGCGTAGTCGTTGTGGGCGACGGTGTCGACATAGATGCGGTGGAAGTAGTCGCTCACCGGCCTCAGGTTGCCATTGACGTTCGCGCGGATACGTCCGCCCAGGTAGGGCAGGACGCCGCCGATGTGCGGCACGATGAGCTCGAAGCCGGGCTCGTCGTCGAAGATGCCGGACTGGATGAGGCGCACCGTGGCCAGCGAGGTATCGAAGAGGAAGCCCATGCCGGGCATGAGCGTGCCGTCGATGGTGGCTGTGTTCAGGGGAGCGGTGGGGTGCAGGTTCAGCGGGTAACCGAGGGCGGCGATACGCTGGTAGACCGGCATGAACTCCGGGGCGTCGAGCGGCTTGCCGTACGTGTTCGAGAAGAGCTGGAAGCCCTTGAAGCCGAGGTCGTTCACGCAGCGTTCGGCCTCCGCGATGGTCCGGTCGGGGTCGCCGAACCCCAGACAGCCCATCGCCGCGAACTTGCCCGGGTACTGCTCGACTACGCGGGCGAGGAAGTCGTTGATGCGGATGGCCCAGTCGTCGGCTTCGGCGCCGCCGAGGAGCTCAGGGCCGGGGATGCCGTGGGTGAGCACGGAGAAGTCCACGCCCATGGTTTCCATCGCCTCAAGCTTGACCTCGATCTCGCGGTGTCCGGGCGGGGAGACGATGCTGTACGCCGGTGAGCAGGCGGTGATGAGCTGGCCGTCACGGATGACGACGTTCGGAAACTCATTGCGCGTCGCCAGGTAGTCGGCGAAGTCCTGGAAGTAGGTATGGGTGTGGACGTCGATCTTCATAAGTCGTTCTATGCCTCCTGGGCCGCCGGGACGAACCGCATGGAGAGCGAGTTCACGCAGTGGCGGGTGTTGGTGGGGGTGAAGCCCTCGCCCACGAAGACGTGGCCGAGGTGCCCGCCGCAGGCTGCGCACTCGATCTCGGTGCGGAAGCCGTCCGGGTCCGGCAGGCGGACCACCGCGCCCTCGACCTCCTTGTCGAACGCGGGCCAGCCGCAGTGGGCGTCGAACTTGTCGACGGAGCGGTAGAGCTCGGCGTTGCAGCGTCGGCAGACGTACGTTCCGGGCTGGTAGAAGTCGTCGTACTCGCCGGAGAAGGGGTACTCGGTCCCCTTCCGCTCGATCACCCAACTCTCCATCGGGGTCAGCTCGTTCCAGGCCATCGTTCACCCCCATCCCAGCCTTCCCTCGTCAAGGGGGAAGGGACCAGGCAGCCGGATACTACGCGAACGCTGGCCAGACGTCCTGCTCGAAGCGCTCCCACTGCCCCGGCTGGTCCCACGATGCGAAGCGCACGATGACGGTGTCGGCGCCCGCGTCGCCGAACTCCCGGATGCGCTCGGCGACCTCGCCGGGCGTTCCCCACGGCCCCCACGAGCTGCCCCAGTGCGCGACCTTGTAGTAGTTGATGAGGAAGTCGTGCGCCTCGGCCTCCGACGCCTGCCGGTCGGCGCCGAGGTTGACGGTGAGGTAGTAGGCGTACTGGAAGGGTTCTTTGTCCCGCCCCTCTTCGGCTCGCGCCAGGTCGACCTTCCCGATAGTCTCGGCGTACTGGATCGGCGAGTCGGTGATGCCGATGATGCCGTCGCCGTGGCGGGCGGCGCGTCGCACTTGCGCCTCGGAGCCGGTGCGGTAGTGGGTCGCGAGCAGCAGCGGCACGCCGCCGGGTTGCACGGGCTTGGGGTCGAGCGTCAGGTCCTCGAACGAGAAGTGTGAGCCTTCGAACGTGATGTTGTCCTCCGTCCAGAGGCGCTTCATCAGCCGGACAGTCTCGGAGAAGCGTCCGGCGCGCGTCTCGGGCGCGACGCCCGCCGCGATCCAGTCCTGCCGCTGGTCGTCGTTGAACGCGCCGCCGACGCCCGCGCCGATGACGATGCGCCCGTTCGAGACGATGTCGGCAGTGGCGATGCTGTGCGCGAGCGGCACCGGTGGGCGAATCGCGGGCAGCAGCACCGCGGTGCCGATGCGGACGCGCGAGGTGCGCGCGGCGATGGCCGACATCGCGGTCACGGGCTCGAGGCGGGGCTTCGAGACGAGGCTGTCGCCGACCCAGACGGAGTCGAGGCCGGCGGCCTCGGCGCGCTCAGCGAGCGCCAGCATCCCGTCGGCGGAATACGGCGTGCCCTCGCGCTGCGCGCGCATCACCATGCCCCTCGTCCCGAGCAGCAGGCCTATCTTCGGTTTCGTCATCTATCGCTCCTGTTCAGCCAAGTCTCCCAATCGTAGACGCTCTGCGCGAACCCGGCGACGTTCTCCTTCGCCCACTCGTAGTCTGCCCGGGTGTCGAGGTCGAACGCGACGCGCGGGAGGTCGGGTGTGACCAGCGTTGCTCCCTTCGCGGCGGCGGCCTCGCAGTGCTTGTCGAAGCTGCGTTCTCCCAGCAGAGGCTCGAACGCCGTACCGGCGGGTTGGAGCAGCGCGTTCGTGCCGCCGTCGCTCGATGCTCGGACGCAGACCGTGGCGGCGTAGCCGTCGCTTGCGGCGATCACGGCAAGGACGTCGTCGCTGGTGATCAGCGGCAGGTCGCCGGGCAGGAAGAGCGTAGCGTCTGCTCCGTCTGCGTATGCGGCCCGCATACCGGCCCAGAGGGCGGCATTCAGGCCGTAGGATGTGTCGGGCGTCCAGCGCGCTCCGCACGACTCAGCCACCTCGCGCACGACCTCGTCGCCGCCCACGACGACACACGTTCCCCGCGCCGTGGCGGTCACCGCGGCAGCGACGACGCGGTCCAGCATCAGGAGGACGACGGCCTGTCGTTCCAGCGGCCGGAGGTCATCCCAGAGGCGCGTCTTCGCCTCGGCCAATGGCTTCATCGGCACGATGGTCCGCAACGGATGGGGGAGGCCGCCAGTCACCGCGCGCTCCGTCGATGCGTGGTCCGGGAGACGAGCGTCAGCACCTCGCGGGCGAGGGCCGTCTTGTCGGCGTCCGTCGTCATGACGGTGGGGGCGACGTGGGCCGCGATGCCGAGCGCCTCGACCGCTAGAGCCTCGGCGGCGTCGGACTCGTCGAGCACGAGCATGTCGATCAGCCCGGCGTAGCGGCGCGCTACACCGGCGTTGCTGACCTCCTCGCCGAGTTCGGCCATCATCTTGGCGGCGGGGCCCTTGAGCGCTCGCCCCCCGACGATAGGGCTCACGGCGATGCGTGGCCCGGCGAAGCGTTCGATGGCGTTGCGGATGCCCTGCACGGCGAGCACCGGCTCGATGCTCACGAGCGGGTTGGACGGGCAGAAGACGATGGCATCCGCGTTCACCAGCGCCTCGCTCAGGGCTGGGGAGGGCGATGCGCTCTCTGCGCCATCGAATCGCACGCCGGCGATGCGCGGCTCGCAGGCGTGGCGCACGAAGTACTCCTGGAACGCCATCTCGCCCTGCTCCGTCTGGGCGATCGTGCGGACGGGGGCGTCAGACATCGGCACGACGGGATGGCGGACGCCGAGTGCGTCGCATATCGCGCGGGTGGCTTCGGTCAGGGTGCGTCCCGCTGCGAGCAGTTCCGTGCGGCGCAGGTGCATCGCGAGGTCGAGGTCGCCGAGCCGGAACCAGGTCTCGCCGCCGAGCCTGCCGAGGGCATCCAGCGCGCGGAACGAGTCGCCGGAGACGCCCCAGCCGGTGTCCGGATTCGTGAGCCCGGCGAGCGCGTAGACGACGGTGTCGACGTCCGGTGAGACGTGCAGGCCGTGGAAGGTCTCGTCGTCGCCGGTGTTGACGGCGACGGTCAACTCGTCAGGCGCGAGGAGGCGCGACAGGCCGAGGGCGAGTTTCGCGCCGCCGACGCCGCCGGAGACAGCAAGCACTCGCGGCACGGTGCTATCCCTGCGCAGCGGCCAGCGCTTCCGGCAGCGTAGGGCCTTCCAGGTCGGGCGCGCGCTGCCCCTCGTAGCGGAAGGCTTCGAGCTTGATGAGCTCGCGGTAGGAGCCGAAGCGCTCCGGGTGGGCGGCTGCGAGGTCCAGGGGCTCCGGCTCGTCCGGTTCGACCTCGTGGACGCGCCGGGTCTCGTAGAGCGTCGTGCGCTCGACAGGCAGGCGTCCGGCGTCGCGGATCCAGCGGCGCAACTCGGACGGCGGGACGAGCTGGCCGTAGGACGCGCCCGCGGCGGTGGAGATGCTCTCGTTGATGAGGGTGCCGCCCACGTCGTTGCAGCCCGCGGTCAGCAGGAGTTGGGCGAGTTTGGGGCCCTCCTTCACCCAGGAGCACTGGATGTTGTCTATCCACCCGTGGAGCATGATGCGGGCTATGGCGTGCATCCGCACGACCTCGGCGCCGGTCGCGCCGGGGCGCATCTCGTCCGACATCTGCTTCACGAACATGGGCGCTTCCGCGTGCACGAAGCTGAGCGGCACGAACTCGGTGAAGCCGCCCGTGGCCTTCTGGATGTCGCGCAGGTAGGCGAGGTGGGCGGCGCGGTGCTCGTTGGTCTCGACATGGCCGAACATGATGGTGGACGTGGTGGGGATGCCGAGCCGGTGCGCGGTGGTGATGACGTCCGTCCACTGGTCGACCGTGATGCGGCCCGGCGCGATCCTGTCGCGCACGGGCTGGTCAAGTATCTCCGCCGACGTGCCGGGGAGGGAGCCGACACCCGCATCGCGCAGGCCGCGCAGGTAGTCCTCGATGCTCCCGCGCGAGCGGACCGCGCCGTACAGCACCTCCTCCGGCGAGAAACCGTGGATGTGGACGTCAGGCAACTCGGCCTTCAGCTCGCGCGTCAGATCTATGTAGAGCGAACCTTCCATCTTGGGCGGGAGCCCGGCCTGGATGCAGACCTCGGTCGCGCCGAGGTCCACGGCCTCTCGGGCGCGGCGGACGATCTCGTTGAGCGGGAGGAAGTAGCCCTCCTCTTCCCGGAAGTCGCGGCTGAACGCGCAGAAGCCGCATCGCTTGATGCAGACGTTCGTGAAGTTGATGTTGCGGTTGACGACGTAGGTGACGCGGTCGCCGTTGACCTGCCGCCGCAGCTCGTCCGCCGTTGCCATCAGCGCGAGGAGCGCCGCGCCGTCGGCTTCGAAGAGGCGCGTCCCTTCTTCCACCGTGACCTCGCTGCCTTCGAGCGGCTTCGCGAGGATGCGGGCGATGTCCGCCGGAACGCCGCTCAGCAGCGACTCCAGCCCTCCCCAGCCGTGTTCCGTCTGTCCATTCGATGCGCTCAGTTCGCTCAATTCCAACGCTCCAGTTCGGGTTTCACGTAGCCTTCGTCGTCCGTCAGTTCCGCGAGGCGGGAGGCGACCGCATGCGAGCGCGCCCATCCGCCATCGAGGACGTGCGAGGGATAGAGCGCGGTGCGTTCCCGCAACTCGTAGCCCGCTTCTCGCGTCAGGTCGTGCAGGCGGTCGGTGTCGGGCCATGCCGCCTCCGGATTGATGAAGTCCTTCGTCAGCGGGGAGACGCCTCCCCAGTCGTTGATGCCGCAAAGCAGGTAGGTCTCATAGCCGTCGGACTGCAGGTTGGGCGGGGCCTGGATGTTCATCTCCGGGCCGAGCAGGAGGCGG
Source organism: Chloroflexota bacterium (assembly GCA_009839925.1). Taxonomy (GTDB): domain Bacteria; phylum Chloroflexota; class Dehalococcoidia; order UBA2979; family UBA2979; genus VXMT01. The sequence goes on along the minus strand of VXOS01000135.1, from coordinate 557 downwards.
GCGACGGCGAGCGTGCGCAGCATGTCGAGCGCGGACGGCTCGGGCGCGGCTCGCATCCGGGTTGCCGCCTTGGCGCGGAAGTTCTGGACGATGACTTCCTGTACGTTGCCGGAGCGCTCCTGCACATCGCGTATGGCGAGCAGGGCGTCGACGCGCTCATTCGCCGTCTCGCCGATGCCGATCAGGACGCCGGTCGTCATCGCCACGCCGAGTTCCGCCGCAGTCTCCAGCGTTGCGATGCGCTGCTCAGGCCGCTTGGTCACCGTGCCGTGGTGGGGGCCACCGGGCTCGTGCAGGCGGAGACTGGCGCTCTCCAGCATGATGCCCATGCTCGCGTTCCAGGGGGCTATCGCGGCCATCTCGTCGTAGTCGAGCGTGCCGCAGTTCGTGTGCGGCAGCAGGCCGGTCTCCTCCAGCACGAGCCTGCTCATGGCTGCGACGTACTCGGGCGTGGACTCGAAACCCAACTCGCGCAGCGTCTCGCGCATCTCGGGGTGGCGCTCCTCCGGGTGGTCGCCGAGGCTGAGCAGGGCCTCCTTGCAGCCGAGTTCCGCGCC
>VXOS01000098.1 GCA_009839925.1 Chloroflexota bacterium | reverse complement strand
CCCTCCCCACCCCCGACGCCGCCGCCAACCCCGCTGTCCCCGGAGATTGTGTTCGTCGGCGCGGGCATCGGCGTGGGGGTTGGTGTGGGCGTTGGTGTGGGCGTCGGAGCGGGAGTCGGTGTGGGCGTTGGTGTCGGCGTGGCGGTCGATGTCCGTGCGGGCGTGGGTGCTGGGGTTGGCGTGGCCGTCGGCGTCGGTGAGGGCGAGGGCGTCGAGGTGGGCGTGACCGTCGCCGTCGCAACCGCCGTCGCAACGACGGGCGTAGGCGCGGGCTCCGCGTCCCCACCACCAGCGCAGCCCGCGAGGATCAGTCCGAGGACGGCGAGCGCGGCGACCCGGCGCACTACACTCATCGCGCGACAATTGTAGCGCGCAGCCAATACGCCGGGCGCGGGAGCCCTCGAGGGCGGCTCGCTACCCCCGGGGCAGCGCGAGGCCGCGCGTGGCGATGATGTTGCGCTGGATCTCGCTCGTGCCGCCGCCGATCGTCGAGGAGGCGGCCTGCAGGTAGCGCTGCGCCGCCGCGCCGTGCTGCCCCTCCTCGCGATGCTCGTCCCAGAGGTTGCCGTAGAGCCCGAGCAGCGACATGTGCAGCTGCGCGATGCGCTGCGTCATCTCCGAGTTGAACAGCTTCGCGACCGAGGCCTCCATGTTCGGGACCAGGCCCTCCACCTGCATCGTCATGATGCGGAACGAGAACAGCATCCCCACCTCCGCCTCGATCGCGCGATCGGCGAACTGCGCGCGCAGCATCGGACGCTCGCTGAGATGCGTCTCCTCCTCGGGCAGGTCGTTCGCGAGGTCGACGATGCGCTTCACCAGCTGGCTGGCGCCGATCGAGTTGCCGATGCCCGAGCGCTCGAAGTCGAGCAGGGTGGCGGCGGCGTACCAGCCGCGATCCTCCTCGCCGATCATGTTGGCGGCGGGGATGCGCACGTCCTCGAAGAAGACCTCGTTGAAGCTGTGACGGTTCGCCAGGTTGACCAGCGGGCGCACGCTGATGCCGGGCAGGTCCATGTACATCCAGAAGAAGGAGATGCCGCGGTGCTTGGGCGCGTCCGGGTTCGTGCGGGCGATGAAGTACATGCCGTCCGCCTTGTGGGCGCGGCTGGTCCAGATCTTCTGCCCGCTGATGATGAAGTCGTCGCCGTCGCGCTTGGCGCGCGTCTGCAGCGAGGCGAGGTCGGAGCCGGCGCTCGGCTCGGACCAGCCCTGGCACCACTCGAACTCGTCGGTGAGGATCTTCGGCAGGTGCTGCTGCTTCTGCTCCTCGCTGCCGGTCAGGATCAGCGTCGGGCCGAACATCATGACGGCGATGCCGAGCAGCCCGGAGATCCCGCCGACGCGCCCGGCCAGCTCCTGGTTGAGGATGAACTGCTCCGTGACGGTGAGGCCGAGGCCGCCGTACTCCTTCGGCCAGTGCGGCCCCAGCCAGCCGCGCTCGGCGAGCGCCTTGCGCCAGCGCAGGGTCACGCCCTCCGAGTCGGAGCCGGCCCGCTCCATCAGCGGGTCGTCGCCGGGGCGTTCGGCGACCGTCGCGGTGTCCTCGATGAAGTCGCGCACCATGGCGCGGAATTCCGCCTGCTCGGGGGTGTCCGTGAAGTCGACCATCGTGCGCCTCCTGCTGTGCCGTCGAGCATAGCCGCCGCCGCATCTACGTGGGGCCCGGTTGCGTAATGTGAACGCCGGGGCGGTCACGTAGCGCGCGAGGTGCGGTAAGGTGCGCAACCGAGGGAGGCGAGAGTATGGCCCGACCCGAGCGCATGACCTTCGGCGTCTTCCTGGCGCCGTTCCACCCCATCAACGAGAACCCGACGCTCGCCTTCGAGCGCGACCTCGAGCTGCTCGAGTGGCTCGACGCGCTCGGCTACGACGAGGCGTTCATCGGGGAGCACCACAGCGCGGGCTGGGAGACGATCGCCAGCCCCGAGGTGTTCATCGCCGCCGCCGCCCCGCGCACGCGCTACATCCGCTTCGGCACCGGCGTGGTCAGCATCCCCTACCACCACCCCTTCATGGTTGCCGACCGCATGGTGCTGCTCGACCACCTGACGAGGGGCCGCGTGATCCTCGGCGTGGGGCCGGGGGCGCTCGCGTCGGACGCTTACATGATGGGCGTCGACCCGGCGCGGCAGCGCGAGATGATGGACGAGGGCCTGGGCGTCATCAAGCGGCTCTTCACGGAGACCGAGCCGTTCACGGTGAAGAGCGACTGGTTCGAGCTGAACGACGGGATGCTCCAGATCCGGCCCTACCAGCACCCCTCGATCCCGCTCGTCGTCGCCTCCGTGCAGACGCCGGCAGGCGTGACGGCGGCGGGCAAGCACGGCGCCGGCGTGATCTCGCTGAGTACGCCGCGCGGGCTGGTGCGCGAGACCTCGCTGGCCGAGCTGTGGTCGATTGCCGAGGAGACCGCCGCCGAGCACGGCAACGAGATGCCGCGCGAGGGCTGGCGGCTCTCGATCCCCGTGCACCTCGCCGACAGCCGCGCCGAGGCGATGGAGGACGTGCGCCGCGGCCACCGGAACGTGACCCGCGAGTACTTCGAGAAAACGCTCGGCCACGCCGGGCCCGACGTGTCCGACGACAGCCTGCTCGAGTATGTGATGGAGCACCACGGCGTGATCGTCGGCACCCCCGACGACATGATCGAGGCGATCGAGCGGCTGCAGGAGATCAGTGGCGGGTTCGGCGGGATGCTCGTGCGCGTCGAGGACTGGGCGCCGCGCGAGAAAATCCTGCGCAGCTACGAGCTGCTGGCGCGCTACGTGATGCCGCACTACCAGGGCAGCGTCGCGCCCCTCCAGGCCTCCAACCAGTGGGCGCGGGTGAACCGCGAGCCGATCCACGCGCGCCGCGTGCTCGGCGTCCGCACGGCCACCGAGGCCTACTACGGGGGCAACTCCTCCGGCGAAGGCTCGTAGCGCGGGCGGAGGCGCCGCACTCCCCGCGAGACCTTTGCGAGACTCGCACAAGCCCGATCCGGCTCCCTCTCCCTGGGGAGAGGGCGGGGGTGAGGGGGAAGACTCCCCCGCGCCTCCGAACGCTCCGATGGCGCAACGCAATCCCGGAGGGCGGACCCTCCCTCACCCGCGGGGGGTGTGGGGGGACTCCCCTCACAAAGCACGGGTCTCCCTCGGGGAGAGGGGACCGGCAGGGCTGCGCTCGCTGCCCAGAAGAGAGGGTTCGCAAAGGCCTCCGTAGGGGACGCCCTCGTTGCGCGTTGCCGCGTCCCCGATGCTGCGCCAGAATGCCCGGAGCGCGCGGCGGATTGGCCGCGCCCTCGAGGAGCAGCGAGACAGGCGGGGCGATGAGCGAGACCTGGTACATCGACGACGACAGCCAGTACGTGAAGGTGATCAAGGAGGCGCCGGTCGCGCAGGTCGTCCTCAACCGGCCGGAGCGCCTCAACTGCTGGCTCACCGGCCAGGAGCTGGAGATCGCGAGGGCGTTCGAGCAGCTCAACGGCAAGGAGCACGAGGACGTCAAGGCGATCATCTTCCGCGGCGAGGGCCGCAGCTTCTCCAGCGGCTACGACGTGACCGAGCTGGGCACGCAGTACTGGGAGCCGGGTGAGGACACGAAGAGCCGCCCCACGCAGCGCCGCCGCCTGCACGTCGACGCCGAGGGCCGCAACGTGCTGCGCGCCGTCTTCCAGTCGAGGAAGGCGGTGATCGGCGAGCTCAAGGGCTACGTCCTCGGTGGCGCCTTCGAGTTCGTGCTCGGCTGCGACATCCTGGTTGCGGCGGAGGGCACGATCATCGGCAGCCCGCCCGCGCGCATGGTCGCGGCGGCGGGGATGAGCAGCAGCTTCAGCATCCTGCGGCTCGGTCCCGCGCTCTACTCGGAGATGATGCTGCTCGGCCGCTTCATCAGCGCCGAGGAGGGCTACGAGCGTGGCCTGATCAACCGCGTCGTCCCGCTCGAGGATCTCGAGGAGACGACGCAGGCGGCGGCCGACCTCGCCAGCCTGATCCCGACCGACGGCATCGCGATCCACAAGCTGCAGTCGCGGCTCGCCTACAACACGCTCGGCTTCGAGTCGACGCTGGCCGCCTCCAACATGTCGCACACGCTGCAGGTGCAGCAGCGCCTCGGCGAGCACGACTGGAACCTCTTCACGGAGCGGCGCGACCACGGCGCGAAGGAGGCCTACCGGCGGCGTGACCAGCGCTTCCGCGACGCGATCGAGCGCTTCAACCCGCGCGGCCCGATCATCTAGCGGCCGTAGCGAGGTGAGCGATCAGGTGGCCGGCGAGGCGCGCGGACAGAACACCCGGCTCTCGGACGTCGTCGCGGTCGAGCTGGGCGAGGGCCTCGCCGCCGCCTACTGCGGGCGCTGGCTGCGCCTCCACGGCGCGACCGTGATCAAGGTCGAGGACGCGACGACAGGCGGCGATCGCCTGCGGCGTGAGGATCTGACGCCCGACGGCTGGCGCCGCTCCGAGCGCCGCTCGATGTTCGCGGCGCTGCACGCCGGCAAGGAGAACGTCTCGCTCGACTACGGCAGCGACGAGGGCCAGTCCGAGCTGCACGACCAGATCTTCCGCGCGGACGTCGTGATCTCCAGCTTCACGCGCGACGAGCTGCTGGAGCGCGGGCTGCACGAGGCGCTGTTCGACCTGCCCGGCGATCGCGTCGCCGTCTCCTGCACGCCGTTCGGCCTCGACGGGCCGTACGCCGACTACCAGGCGACCGACGAAGTGCTGCTCGCCTACGGCGGGTCGATGAGCACGCTCGGCCAGTCGAAGGGGCCGCCGCGCCACGTGCGCGTGCCGATGGCGGACTTCGTCGGCGGGGTCTTTGGCTTCCAGTCCGCGCTGCTCGGCCTGCTCAACCCGGCGGCCGGTCGCTACTTCGACGTCTCGGTCGCCGACTGCCTCGCGGCCAACCTCGAGCGGGTAACGATGTTCTACTCGCACCTCGGGCTGATCCACCTGCGCGGGCACGGCATGCATCGCCACTTCGCCGGGCACCCCGGCGGGCTCTACCCCTGCAAGGACGGCTACGTAATGGTCGCGATGGCCGGGTCGCCGATCCAGATGATGGCGCTGCTGGTCGAGCAGCCCGAGCTCGAGGAGCACCCGCTGTTCCAGGACCGCCTCGAGCGGCACCGCCGCCCCGACGAGTTCGACGAGCTGATCCTGCCCTGGTTCCTGGAGCACGAGGCCGAGGAGATCGTGACGAAGGCGCACGAGCTGCGGATGCCGTTCGGCTACGTGCTGCGGCCCTCGGAGCTGCTGACGGACGCGCAGCTCGCGCATCGCCAGAGCCTCGTCGAGGTCGCCGTGCCCGGCCTCGACGAGCCCGCGCGCATGCCCGGCCTGCCCTACCGCTACCGCGAGTTCGACGCCGAGGGCGTCGCCCTCGATCCGCTGGAGACTCCCCAATGACGGACGAGACCGTGAGCGAAGAGCCGATCTACCAGCCGCTCGCGGACGTACGTGTGCTCGACCTGACCGGGCAGTACGCGGGCTCGCAGATCACGCGCATCCTCGCCGACCTCGGCGCCGAGGTGAACAAGGTCGAGGCCGCCCGCCACATGGACATGGTCTCGCGCGGACTGGTGCCGACGGACAACCGCCCGACGAACCACTGGTGGACGCGCACCGCCTACTGGGCGGAGCGCAATATCAACAAGCGCGGCATCACCGTCGACCTGACAACGGACGAGGGCAAGGAGGTCTTCTACGACCTGCTCGACGTCTCCGACATCCTCGCGGAGAACTACACGCCGCGCGTGATGCGCCACTTCGGCTTCGAGTACGAGCAGCTGAAGGAGCGCAAGCCGGGCCTGATCCACATCTCGCTCTCCGGCTACGGCCAGGAAGGCCCGCTCGCCAACGCCCCCGCCAACGCCTTCGGCATGCTCGCCGCCGCCGGACTCGCCTACGCGATGGGCGAGCCGGGCCCGGCGCCGTACCTGCCGACGACCTCGCTGGCGGACATGTACGCCGGTATCAGCGCCGCCACTTCGATCCTCGTGGCGCTGCGCCGCGTGCGCCTGACCGGCGAGGGCGAGCGCATCGACATGGCCGGCCGCGAGGGCGGGATGGCGATGGGCGCAGGCTTCGTGCTCGGCTCGCAGCTCCCGCCGGACCAGCCGGGCGAGCGTGTCTACTCCACCCTGATCCTCGGCTGCGCTGGCGACGAGGAGTGGCTGGTCGTCTGCTACCGCGACGCCGAGGAGTGGGCGCAGCTCTGCGGCGTGCTCGGCATCGAGGATCCGCCCGAGCCGCCCGCAGACCCGGACGATCCGCCCGAGGAGGTGGTGCGCGCCGCCGCCGCGGCCGACCGCCACGCGGTCGCCTCGGCCCTCCAGGCGGCGGGCGTCGCCGCCGCGCCGGTGCAGACCGGCCGCGACATCCTGCTCGACCCGCACTTCGAGGAGCGCGACGTCTACGCCCTCTGCCGCCACACCGACCCGGAGATCGGCGCGCGGCCGTTCGGGCGCGCCTTCCCCGTGCGCGTGCTCGGCGCGCGGGGCACGGAGCTGCGCGATCCGCCGCGGGACCTGGGGCGCGACAACCGCGAGGTCTTCCGCGAGGTCCTCGGCTACTCCGACGAGCGCATCGACGCGCTCTACGAGGCGGGTGTCGCGGCGGACGGGCCGAGCACCCGTTTCGGCCGCGCCTGGGCGACGCCGCTCGATACCGAGGCGATGATCCACGACGGCGGCGCGCTGCCCGCGCCGGACTATCTCGAGGTGCTCAGCGAGCGCTTCGGCGAGCGTGTCGGCCCGCTGCGGTGGCCCGAGGAAGGCTCGTAGCGGCGATGCCCTTCGCCGAATCTCCGGGCGCGCGCCTCCACTGGGAGCCGCACTGGACCGGCTCGGACCACGACGCCCGCCCGCCGCTCGTCTTCTCGATGGCGCAGGCGGTCAAGGCCTCGCTGTTCGCCCCGTTCTACTCGCAGCTTTCGGACCACTTCCGGCTGGTCAGTTACGACCAGCGCGGCATGGGCGAGAGCGAGGCCACCTCCGACAGCTGCTCGATGGAGGACGCGGCCGACGATCTACAGGCGGTGATCGAGGCGGCGTTCGGGGACGAGCCGGTGATCTCGATGGGTCACGCCTCGGGGGCGTGGGTCGCCTTCGTGCACGCGATCCGCGAGCCGGAGGCGGCGCGGGCGCTGGTCCTGTGCAGCCTCGCGGGCTTCTTCGCGCCGCCGCCGGGACTGCTGCAGGCAGGCCTGGCGATCAACCCGAAGCGCGTCGAGTACGAGGAGTACAAGGCCCAGCTCGGCTCGATCTACACCGGCATGAACTACCCGGACACGCCCGAGGGCGACGCCTTCCTGCGCGAGTACTACGCCGCCAGCCGCGCGCGCAGCGGCCCGAGCTGGCACGGCTACGCGATGCGTGACGTGGATCGCATGCGCTACTGGGCGAAGTGGACGCAGCCGACGCTGCTGCTCTACGGGACGCACGACCGCCTCGGCGTCCCGGAGCATGGCTACGAGCTGCTGCGCGTGCTCGACGAGGCAGAGCTGCACTGGTTCTACCCGGCAGGCCACTTCCTCCCGCGCGAGCAGGCCGGCCCGACCGCCGAGCGGATCATCGACTGGACGAGTCGCCTCGAGGGCTGACGAGCGCGCGCTCCGGCTGCGCCGGAGTCCCCCTCACCCTAACCCTCTCCCGCCGGGGGAGAGGGGATCGGATGGAGCACGTAC
>VXOS01000182.1 GCA_009839925.1 Chloroflexota bacterium | reverse complement strand
TTCCACACCACACCCCTCTCACCCTCTCCCTCACACCGCTCGGGGGGGCGGTTTTTTTTCTAAATCTCACCCGGGGGGGGGGGGGTGGGGGGGGGGTGGGCTCGTCGATGCCCGGAGATCGCAGCAAGGGCCTCATTGGAGCAGTGTACCGCGCCTCGCGGCGGCCGGGCCGCTGGACGCCGCATCGCGGGGCTGCGATCCTCGGCGGCGAGGGGGAGGCGCGATGGACCTCGAACTGGCCGGGCGCTCCGTGATCGTCACCGGCGCGAGCCGCGGCATCGGCCTCTCGATCGCCGAGGCGTTCGCCGCCGAGGGCGCGCGAGTCACGATCTGCGCGCGCGGCGCCGAGGGCGTCGAGGCCGCCAGCGAGCGCCTGCGCGCCGCCGGCGCCGAGGCGCAGGGCGTCGCCGCCGACGTGAGCCGCGACGAGGACTGCGCGCGCGTCGTGGAGGCGGCCGTTGCCGCGTACGGCGGCGTCGACGCGCTCGTCAACAACGCCGGCGGCTCGATTCGCGAGGGCGACGTCGAGGGACGGATGCGCGCCTCGCTGGACGCGAACCTGCTCTCCGCGCGGCTGATGTCGGAGCAGGCGCGCCCGCACCTGGCAGCCGCCGGGGGCGCGATCGTCAACATCTCCTCGATCTTCGGGCGCGAGAGCGGCGGGGCCGTCGAGTACAACGCCTCGAAGGCTGCGCAGATCGCGATGTCGAAAGCCCTCGCTCGCGAGTGGATCGGCGAGGGCATCCGCGTCAACAGCGTCGCGCCCGGTTCGATCGCCTTCGAGGGCGGTTCCTGGGGCAACCGGCTGCGCGACGACCCCGAGGGCATGCGGGTCTTCGTCGAGCAGGAGATTCCCGGCGGGCGCTTCGGGCGTCCCGAAGAGGTCGCGGCGCTCGTCGTGTTCCTCGCCTCGCCTCGCGCCTCGTGGGTAGTGGGGGCCACGTTGAACGTCGACGGCGGCCAGTCGCGGTCTAATATCTAGCAACGGGCACGGAGGGCACGATGCGATTCTCACGATCGGACTGGCCGGGCATTGTGATCGCCCTGCTGGCCGGCCCGCTGCTGATGCTGCTCTTCCTCGCCGCGAGCGAGACCTGGGGACACAAGGGCACGCCGCTGCTCGGCTTCATGGCGGGAAATCTCGGCCTCGCCGCCGGCCTCGCGGCGCTGTTCTCGCGCTTCATCCTCAAGTGGGACATACCGCTCAGCGCGATCCTCGCGATCCTCGCCGTCGTCGGCGCGGTCAAGTGGCTGCAGGTCAGCGGCAACGACGGCACGAAGCTGGCCACGGGCGTGAAGTGGGCCGGCGTCGTCGCCTTCGTCGTGCTCAACGTCGCCGTGCTCTGGCAACTGGTGAACAACGGCCTGGCCCCGCTGCTCGACCGTTTCGACGAGTGGCGCGCGCGGCAAGCCGCCGAGCGCTGACGCCGCCCGCCCGCAACTCCCGTGAGTGACGAGCCGCCCTCCGACGCCGAAGCCGCGGAGGCGCGCGCCCGCGCCGTCACGACCTCGCTCGTCGCGGCCTGGATGGGCGAGCGCTACTACCGCACGTTCCGGCCGCTGGACCCGGAGGGGAGCGCCTTCGACGCGCTGTTTGCGCAGCGCGATCGCCGCATCGGCGTCACCTGCGGCCTGCTCTGGGACGGTGGCGGACCGCCCGGCGCGACGGAGCTCGCGGCGCTGATCGAGGACGACCTCGAGGGCGACGAGGGCGGCTACGTGGTCTGGACGCCGCCCGGCGGCGAGCTGCCGTCCGAGGAGCCGCGTCAGTCCAGCCTCAGGCTGGCGCTCACGCGCGGTCTTGGCGGCCTCGAGCCGGGCGAGCGCCGCGAGGTGCGGCTGCCGCTGACCCTGCCGCTGGCGAAAGTCGACGCCGAGGGCGCCTACATGTCCGTCAGCGGACCGCTCGCGAGCGAGTGGACGACGCTCTCCGAGGGCATCGGCGGCGCGTTCCACCTCGATGGCCGCGGGCTGCGCCGGCTGCCCGAGGAGCGCGCCGAGCTGGAGATCGTGCTGACACAGATCCGCGACCGCGCCGCGCTGCTGGAGCAGGGCGAGGTCACGGCCGTGGACGCGCACGACTACTGGCTCGTCTCGCGCCTCCCGGCGGACGAACCGCGCGGCGTGACCGTGTTCGGCGCGCCTCCGGCCTTCGATGCGGGCGACGGCGCCTGGATTCGCCGCAGCCTGCGCGCGCAGCTGCGCCGCGCCGTCGCGCAGAGCGAGGCCGCCGAGGCCGCGGGCGAGGCGGTCGAGCTGACCGTGCTCGCCCTCGGGGCATCGCTCGCGCACATCGGCGAGGAGATGGCCACCGCGGCGCTGCGGGGGATGAGCCCGGCGACCTACGGCGGCGTCGACCTCGTGGCGCTGGTGGCCGACGGCCAGGTGCGGCAACTGCTGCAGCCTCGCTCGCTGCCGTGGGCTCCGACGCCGCCCGGGCGCTGAGGACTACGCCCGCACGATGAAGGTTCCGGAAAGCTTGTCGTGCCAGGCCTGCGCGTAGCCCTCGGCGAAGGGGCGCTCGGCGTCCGTGTCCCACGCCGCCCAGGCGTAGCTGAGACCGAGGGTGAGCGGTACCAGCAGCGACGCGACGGTGCGCGAGAAGCCGCGCGCCACGCCGGGCGGCGCGCCCTCGGCGGTGACGATGCGCACACCCAGCATTTGCTTCCCCGGTGAGAACCCCGCGCTGTTCCAGACCCAGAAGTAGAAGAACGGCGCGACCAGCGAGATCAGGCCGGTGGCCTGGAAGATCCGCTCCTCGCGGGTGCCGGGCGTGGGCTCGTCGCCGATACCCGCCGCCGCCAGCGCGACGCTCGTCAGCACCAGCACGATCCCCCAGACAAGCGCCTGGTCGATCGCGAAGCAGACCAGCCGCCGCCGAAGTGAGCAGGGCTCGATCAGTGTCGGCTCCGCTGCGAGGACGCCCGCCGCCTCGACGGCCGGGCGTGTGACGGCGTCGCCTCGCCAGGTCGGTCCGGGCCGTCCGATTGGGCCCGTGACTTCCAGGCGATCGGCGCCCGTCGCCTCGCTGCTCACGAGTTCGCCCCGTCCGCGTCGCGCGACAGCCGGGCGAGCAGCTGCGGCGGCTCTGCCTCGTCCAGCCACGCGACGGCGACTCCGCTCTCCGCCCACTCCGCCGCCAGCCCCTCGCACAGCCCCACGACGGCGGCGCGGGCCGCGCGCAGTGGGGCGTCGGCGCGCGCCTCCGGCTCGGGGGGCAGCACCGCCGCGATCAGCCCGGTGCGGCGCGAGACCATCGAGGGCCCGATCGCGCGCGCCAGCACGAACGCGGGCGTCGCGCCCGCCTCGATCGCCGCGCTCCAGTCGCCCGTCGAGCCGTCGGCAGGGGTCCGCGGGGCGTCGAAGGCGAGGCTGACGAGCAGGTCGATCGGCGCGAGCTCCTCCTCCAGTTGCACGAAGGCCTCGACGACTGCTTCGAGGTCGGTCAGATCGAGCCGCAGCGCCCGCCCCTCGCGCCCATGGCTCCAGCACTCGTTGAGGATCGAGTTCGCCGTCACCTCCTCGGCGAGGTCGTCGTGCCGTGTCGTCACGGAGACATTGGCGCCCGCGGCCGCGAGACCGGTCGCGAGGGCGCGGCCGAGCCCCTCGGCCGCCCCGGCCACGAGGGCGTGCCGCCCGGCGAGGTCGCCGGTGCTCACGATGCGCTGCTTCCGCCCGCCGCCGCCGGTTCGGCGAGCGCGGCGGCGTCGAGCGCGGAGAAGACACGCCCGTGGATCCCGGCCGACTGCGCTGTGGCGAGGGCGCAGGTGAGCCGGCCGAGCGCTTCGGCCTCGGCAGCGTCGGTTGCCGCCAGCGCCTCGCGCAGGTCGTCGATCGTGGCGCCGGCGTCATCGGGCAAGGTGGCGCCGCGCAGCAGGCCGGCGGCGGCGACCTCGCCGCCAGGGTGCTCGAGCGCCAGCGAGCGCAGCAGCCCGAGCGCGGCGGCGGCCGCCATCGACGCGGCGACCGAACCCTCGGCGGCGCGCTCGCCGAGCGCGTGCGTGACGAGGATGAAGAGTCGCGGGCCCTCGTCCTGTCGCCGGAACTCGTCGAAGGCGGAGCGCGCGGCGAAGGCGTGCGCGTAGCCGTTGAGCGTCATCGTCTGCGCGAGTTGCGCGTCCGAGGTCTGTGCGAGCGGGGCGAGGAAGGCCTCGTCGGGCGCGCTCACCACCAGGTCGAGGCCGCCCAGCTCCTTCGCGACCTGGCGCGTGGTGACCTGCACGTTCCGCCCGAGCGTCACGTCCATCGCGTAGGTCAGCGCCTGGCGGCCGCGCTCGCGCAGCGCGCGCTGCAGCCTGCGCGCGACCAGCACGCCCTCGTCCGGGCGCAGCACCGCCAGCGCGACGTCCGCGCCCGCCTCGCCGAGGGCGAGGGCGATCGCCCGGCCGGTCGTCGTTTCGGCGCCGATCACCAGCGCGCGACGGCCGAGCAGGCCGTCCCCGCCTGGCATCACGAGGCGTTCGAGGTCGCTCATGTCTCCTCGCCGTCGTTCGTTCGCGCGTCGATGGTAGCCCGCGGCGCTACAGCACGCCCGCCGCGACGGCGGCGAGCACCGCGACGCCGGCCGCGAGGCGGTACCAGACGAAGATGGCGAGGCTGTGGCGGCGCACGAACCGCAGCAGCCAGCGGATCACCGCCAGCCCGACGATCGCGGCGACCAGCGCCCCGAGGAGCAGCGGCCCCCAGGCCACCTCCTCGCCGCCGAGGATCGCCTCGCCCAGTAACGCGACCGCCGCGCCGACCACGACCGGCGCGGAGAGCAGAAACGAGAAGCGCGTCGCCGCCTCGCGGCGCAGTCCGAGCCCGCGCCCGGCGGCGATGGTCGCGCCGGAGCGCGAGACGCCCGGTACGAGCGCCGCCGCCTGCGCCACGCCGATCAGCAGCGCCCCCGGCGCGCCGAGGTCGCGGAGCCCTCGTGACTGCGCCGCGCGGTCGAGCGCCCAGATCAGCAGGCCGACGGCGATCAGCATGACGCCGACCAGCACCGGCTCGCGCAGCCCGTCCTCGAGCGTGAGGGCGAAGGCCGCGCCGACGGCGAAGGCGGGCAGGGAGCCGAGCGCGATCAGCAGCGCGAGCCGCGACCGCGGACGCCAGCGCCCGATCTGCCCTCCGTGCGTGTCCAGGTCGCGCCAGAGGCTTGCGCCGAACAGCACCCAGTCGCGGCGAAAGTAAAGCAGCACGGCCAGCGTCGTGCCGAGGTGCAGGCCGACGTCGAAGGTCAGGTCGTTGAGCTCGTCGCCGAACAGCTCGGAGGCCACCACGAGGTGGCCCGAGGAGGAGATCGGCAGGAACTCGGTCAGCGCCTGCACGAGTCCGAGCAGCGCCGCCCTCAGGTATTCGTCCACCGATCGAGGCTAGCAGCCTCGCGAGCAACGGGCGGCGAGCGCTGCTCCCCGTGTGCGGGCTATCGAGGCCGGATCCGGTCCCCTCTCCCCGCGGGAGAGGGCGGAGGGTGAGGGCGCCTCGCCGGAGTGTCGTCGCGCCGTCGGGGCTCTCGAGGTGGCGCGGGTGGTCGGGCGCGCCTGGATTCCGGCTTCCGCCGGAATGACGGAGAACGGCGGTCCGGCCCCCTCTCCCCGCGGGAGAGGGCGGAGGGTGAGGGCGCCCTTGCCGGAGTGTCGTCGCGCCATCGAGGCTCTCGAGGTCGCGCGTGTGGTCCGGTGCGCCTGGATTCCGGCTTCCGCCGGAATGACGGAGAACGGCCGTCCGGCCCCCTCTCCCCTGGCGGGAGAGGGCGGGGGTGAGGGGGAGCGGGCGCGGCCCGCCACCCCGCCGTAGCGAGCGCGCTCCGCTGGCGGATCGAGGTCGTGCGGGAGAGCGAGCGATGGCCTCGTAACGGCCCCGTGAGGCGCTGAACCAACTTGTTGACAGCCTCGCGGGGGACTCTAGGCTGGCAGCAGATTCGAGCCACCGTCGGGGACACGGGTGAGGCTATGGAGATACGAAACCTGATCATCGACGACCGTGAGCGAGGGGTGTTCAGGGTACACCGGTCGGCGATGACCTCCGACGAACTGTTCCAGCGGGAACGCGAACTGATCTTCAACCGGTGCTGGATCTACCTGGGGCACGAGTCGGAGGTGGAGGAACCGGGAGACTACCGCCGCCGCACGGTGGCGGGACGGCCACTCTTCTTCGCTCGTGGCAAGGACGGCGAGGTCCGGGTGTTCCTCAACACCTGCCCTCACCGGGGCGCCCTGATCTGCCGCCACGACAAGGGGAACGCCGAGGTTCTGCAGTGCTTCTATCACGCGTGGACGTTCAACACCCGCGGAGAGCTGATCGGCCTCCCCGGCGAAGACGCCTACGGGCCCTCGTTCGACCGCAGCGAGCTGGGCTTGAAGCAGCCGCCCAGGGTCGAAAGCTACCGGGGCTTCATCTTCGTGAGCTTCAACCCTCACGTCGAGGACCTGGTCACCTACCTCGCGGGGGCCAGAGACTACCTCGACCTGATCATGGACCCGGTCGAAGAAGGGATGCGGGTGGTCGCCGGCTCCAACAAGTACGCCATCAAGGCCAACTGGAAGTTGCTGGCGGAGAACAGCCTCGACAGCTATCACCTGGTGCCGACGCACCAGACCTACCTCGATTACATCAGCAGTCTCGGAACCGACGACAGCGGGGTCACGCTGGATGCACGCCCTCCCGGGGCGTCGAGAGCCCTGGGCAACGGACACTGCGTGGCGCAGAACATCGCCCGGAACGGTCGCCCCATCGCCCACTGGCACCCGCTGTTCGGCGAGGAGGCCAGGGAGCCAATCGCGCGGGTTCGCCAGCGGTTGGTGGAGAAGTACGGGGAAGAGCGCGCCTACCAGATGGCCGACACCTCGCGGAATCTGCTCATCTATCCGAACCTGGTCATCAACGACTTCGTGGCCATCACGATCAGGTACTTCGAACCCCTGGCGCCCGACAGCATGGACGTGACCGCCTGGCACCTCGTCCCGAAGGTGGAGTCGGACACCATGCTGGCCACCCGGCTGGACAGCTTCCTGACCTTCCTGGGGCCGAGCGGTTTCGCCACCCCCGACGACGTGGAGGCCCTGGAGTCATGCCAGGCCGGCTACGCCGCGACCGAGGTCGAGTGGTCCGACATCTCCAGGGGTATGCTGAAACCCGAGCCGGGAACGTCCGACGAACTGCAGATGCGCGGCTTCTGGCGGCAATGGCACGCCCATATGCAGGGCTTGAGCCACGCCGATGTGCAGGACCGCCCGCGTCTGGAAGCACAAGCCGCGCTCGCAACGGACGACTGACGCTCCTGCGTTCAAGAGCCCGCCGGACAAGTGAACGATGACATCCGCTCCCACGCCCTCGCTGCGCGAATTGGTGGAGGACTTCCTGTTCAGGGAAGCGGAGCTCCTCGATGATTGGCGCCTGGACGATTGGGTCGGGTTGTTTACCGAAGATGGCCGGTACGTGGTCCCCACCACCGACTTGCCGGAAGGTGACCCGAAACGCGACCTGGTCTTCATCGACGACGACATCACCCGGCTGCGCGCCCGGGCGGTGCGGTTGAACAGCCGCCATGCTCACCGTGAGTATCCGTGGTCGCGTACCCGCCGGTTTGTCTCCAACGTGCGGGTGGAGGAAACCGGAAACGGCGAGCTGGCGGTCACGGCAAACGTCATGGTCTACCGGTTCCGCAGCGGCGAAGGAGCGCCCTTCGTCGGCAGCGTCCACTACATCCTGCGGCGCGACGGCGAGGACTTGAGAATCGCCTACCGCCGCGCGGTGCTGGACCTCGAAGCCCTGTCCTGGCACGGCGCGGTCAGCATCATCT
>VXOS01000188.1 GCA_009839925.1 Chloroflexota bacterium | reverse complement strand
GCGCATCGACCGCCTGGGCGACTCCGCGCGCGACACGCGCGGCGATCTCGGCGGCATGAACCGCGAGCTTGAGCGCACGGAACGGCGCTCCCGCAGCGCTGCGGGCGGCCTGCGCGGCCTGCGCAACATCATCGCCGGACTCGGCATCGGCTTCTCCGCAGTGACAGCCGTGCGCGCAGCGCGCGACACCGTGGACGCCTACACGGACCTGAACAACCGTCTGCGCCTGGTCACGGACGCCGAGGACGAGCTGGTCGACGCGCGAGGCCGTCTGCTGGCGGTATCGCGCGATACGCGCACGGAGCTGAACGCCAACGCGATCGTCTACAGCCGCCTGTCACTGGCGTCGAAGGATCTCGGGCGCAGCGACGAAGAGCTGCTGCGCGTCGTGGAGACCCTCAACAAGCAGGTGGCGATCGGCGGGTCCAACGCGATCGAGGCGCGCCAGGGCCTGATCCAGCTGTCGCAGGGCATCGCCTCCAACCGGCTGCAGGGCGACGAGCTGCGTTCCGTCCTCGAGAACCTGTTAGGGGTCAGCGAAGGGCTGATCGTCGGGTTTCGGCGGCTGCGCGAAGAGGGCCAGATCAGCTTTGACGTCACGCGCGGAAACATCCGCGAGCTGGCGGCCGAGGGGAAGCTCACCGCGGATTTGCTCATCCGGGCGATCCTGGCGAGCGCCGACGACACGGACCGCAAGTTCGCGGAAGTCAATGCCAACATCACGGCGTCGACGGTAGTGTTCGGGAACAGCCTCCGCCGGGTGGTAGGCGGTCTCGACGAGGCCGCGGGTTTTTCGCGCGACATAGGCGAGAACATACGCGAGTGGGCCGAGGCCCTGGACGAGGTCGACGAGGAGAAGCTCGGGGAGATCGGGCGGCGGCTCCGCGAAATCCAGCAGGACGTGGTCACGTTCTTCGTCGGCGGCGGCGTACCCGCGTTGTTCATTCAGAGCCTGCGCGACAGCGAGGGGGAAGGACGCGAGAGCCTGCTGGAGCGCCGCATCGCGGGCGAGCGGGCGGCGCGGCTGCGGCGTCTCGGCATCGAGCAGGCGCCCGATCTCCCGGGGGGGCCGACGGACACCGAGATCCGCAAGGTCATCGAGGCCGAGCGCAACGCCGCCGACAAGCGCCAGGAGGTGGTGGACGAGGGCTTCCAGAAAGCCCTCGAGGCGGAGCGCGAGTTCCTGGACGAACAGGACGAGGCGCGCGCCGCGGCACGGCGCCGCGAGCTGCTGGCCGCGCAGGGTTTCGCCGGCGAGATCGAGTTCCAGGAACACCAGCACCGGCAGCGCCTGGCCGCGATCGAGGAGGCGCGCGAGCGTCCGGCCCGAACGATCGAGGAACGCCAGACGCGCGAGCTTGAGGCGCAGCTCACCGAGCAGGAGCAGGCGTACGCCAGGTACTACCGCAACATCGCGGAGATCCGCGAGAACGTCGAGGATCCGGCGCGGGTCGCGCAGCTGGTCGCCAACGAGCAGGAGATCCTGGACGCGGCGCTGGCCGAGAGCCAGGCGCGCCAGAACGATACGCGCGAGGAGCTGCTGCGCTCGATCGCCGAAGCCGAGCGCGACCTGCTGTCGTCCTACGAGCGCCAGCTCCTCGAGATCGACCGCTGGGAGGCGGAGACGATCGCCGCGCTGCAGGCGGTCGGAGAGGCTGAGGAGACGCTGGCCCGGGTGACGGAAGTGGCCGCAGCGCTGCGTGCGCAGGCGCATACGGCGCAGCAGCGCGACCTCGAGCGGGAAGCCGAGGCCGAGCGCCGTCGCGCCCGTGACGCGCGTACGGGCGCCGAGCGCGCGCTTTCGGACATCGCCGAGTTCAGCACCGACGCCGCGGGCAACGTGGAGGAGGCGATCGGCAACTCGTTCCGGCAGCTGGAGCAGTCGCTCGAGGACCTCCGGCGCAACGGCAAGGTCGCGGTCAGCGACCTGGTCGACCACATCATCGCGGAGTTCTTCCGCCTCGCGGCGCGGCAGCTGATCATCGGTCCGCTGGCGCAGGCGCTGTTCGGGTTGATCGGCGGCGGTGCCGGACTGCAGACCGGCGTGCCGCTGGGCGACGGCAGCCAGTTCGCCGGGTTCGCGCACGGCGGCGGCGTGGCGGGCGCGCTGCGCGGCGGCCGCCGCGTTCCGGCGCTGGCGTTTTTTGGGGCCCCGCGCCTGCACCGCGGCGGCGTGGCGGGGCTGCGCGACGACGAAGTGCCGACCGTGCTGCGCCGCGGAGAGGGCGTGTTCACGCCCGAGCAGATGGCCGCGCTCGGTCCCGGCGTGATGCAGGTCGACGTGCGCCTTACGAACGTCGGCGGCCAGCCGGTCGAGGTGCGCGAGAGCTCGGCGCAGGTGGACGGTCAGAAGCTGGTGGTGTCGGCGGTGCTCGACGACATCGGCAGTGGCGGCCAGCTCGACCGGGCGCTGCGGTACCGCTACGGACTGCGGCCACAGGCGGTGTAGATGGCGGTCTGGCCGGACTACGCGGAGGTCGTCGCGCGCGACTACGGCGTGCGCGATGCGCCGGGTGTGCGGCGCACGCGCTTCGAGGACGGCGCGGTGCGCCAGGAGCTCGCCTACACCGAGAGCTTCACCCGGCGCCGCGTGGTGGCGCTGCTCGAGTCCGACGCGCACCGCGTGTCGTTCCGCACGTGGGCGGCCGACCATGCGCACACCTGGTTCACGTGGGCGGATCCGGAGGACGGCGTGCAGCGCCGCGTGCGCGTGGTCGACGGCGCTGGCGGCATCGACTACCGGGCGGTGGTCGAACCGGCCCGTACGCGGCGCTGGGAGGCCCGCCTCGAGCTTGAGGGCCTCTGGTCCGATACGGTGGCCCCGTGACGCAGAGCGAACGCTACAGGCGCGCACAGCGCGCCCTGGCGCCCGCCGACGTCACGCTGACCGCCCTCGAGATCACGCACCCCGACGTCGCCGATCCGGTCCGGGTCGTGAACGACACCGTAAGCCGCACGATCGAGGGCGACACCTATGTGCCGCTGCGCTTCCAGGCGCGGCTGGTGAGCGACCCCGAATCCGGCCTGCCGCGCGCGGAGCTCGTGGTCAACAACGTCGGCCGCGCGCTGACGCAGTGGGTCGAACGGTCCGAGGGTGGCGCCGGCGCGCAGTGCCGCGTGCTGCAGGTGATCGCCGGCGAGGACACGCCGCAGTACGACGTGTCGTTGGGCGTGCAGGCCATGCCGGTCCGGAACAGCGAGGTGCGCGTGGTGCTAGGCCATGCGGACCTGTTCGGCCGCAGGGCGGTGCGCCTGCGGCACGATCCCGAGACGTCGCCGGGGCTGTTCTGATGCACTGGACCGGGCGCTGGCTGATGCGCACGTTTCCGGACGACTTCGACTGCGCGGACTTCGTCCGCTGCGTCCTCGAGGAGCAGTTCGGCCAGGCCATCGAGCTGCCGTCGACGCGCGCCGCGGGCGTGCGCGGCCGCGACGCGCAGATCGCCGCCGGCGCCGGCGCGCTGGCCGATCCTGTCGACGCGCCGCGCGAGGGCGACGGCGTGCTCATGCGCGCGCGCGGGCGGCAGCGGTCCGTCGGCCACCACGTGGGCGTCTGGTGCGAGATCTCCGGAGCGCCGCACGTGCTGCACCTGCTCGGCACGATGCGCACGCCGTGCCTGCACCAGCTCGCCGACTGCGCGCGCATCGGTCTCGAGACGACGGGGGTGTACCGATGGCGCTGAACCTGGTCCGCCTCCCGCACCCGGTGACGCTGGAGGGCATGACGACCCACCAGGCGCCGCCAGGCGGCACGGTCGGCAACTTCGTGGACCCGTCGACGACGGGCGGCGATTGCCATGCGGTCCTGAACGGCGAACTGATCGCTCCGGACGACTGGGACCGGCCGTTGCGCGACGGCGACGTCCTGGTGCTACGAGCTCGCGTCGCCGGCGACGACACCGACCCGCTGCGCACGATTCTGCAGGTGGCGCTGGTGGTGGCGTCGTTCGCGGTGGCGGGAACCGCGTTCTTCAAGGGCCTCGGCCTGTTCGCCAAGGGCGCACTGCAGGCGACCATCCTGGTCGGCGGCTCGCTGATCATCAACGCGATCGCGCCGCCGCGGCTGCCGGGCCTGGGGCGCGACCAGGAGGCGGCGGAGGCGGTGTACTCGCTGGTCGGCGGCGCCAACCGCGCGCGGCCGTACGCGCCGCAGCTGCTGGTGTTCGGCAGCCACCGGGTGTTTCCGGATCTCGGCGCCGCGGAATACACGACCTTCGGCCGGGCGGCGCCGGTGGGCGAGGCGGAGATCGGCTACACCGTGCCGCCCGTGGGGACGCCGGGGTACGGGCTGCCGGTGCTGCCGCGGCCGCGCGCCGCCGCGCCGGGCGGCTCGATCGACCAGTACCTGCACCAGATCTTCCACTGGGGGCTTGGCCACCTGGCGGTGTCGGACCTGCGCATCGGCGACACGCTGCTGACCGACTTCGAGGGCGTCGAGACGCAGTGGAACGACGCCGACGGGGCGATCGCGCTGGTGGCGGGCAACGTCGACACCGAAGCGGGCGCCGTGCTCGAGGACACGGACTGGGTGCCGCGCACCACCGCCGCCGGCACGACGCGCGTCGAGCTCGACTTCCAGGCGTCGCTGTTCCGCATCGACGACGACGGCGACACGCAGGGTCACAGCGTCACGCTCAGCGTCGAGATGTGGCCGGCCTCCGACAGCACCGCGGTGCGCCGTTTCACGCTGACGCTGACGCACGGCAAGACCTCTCCCTACCGGCTCACCGTGCCCTACGAGCTCGACCCGGCCGGGCAATGGACCGTGCGGGTGAAACGCACCACGGCGCCGTCCGACGACAACCGCACCTACGACGACGTCGTGTGGGCCGCGTTCCGCTCGTTCCAGCCGGACGAGGCCGACTACGCGGGCCAGACGCGGCTGGGGCTGCGCATCCGCGCGAGCGGCCAGCTGCAGGGCCGCATCGAACGCCTGTCGGGCTCCGTCGACCAGCTCGTCCCTGCCTGGGATGGGTCGCAGTGGGTGGCCGACCAGGTCACCTCGAACCCGGCGTGGATCTACCGCTGGTACGCGCTCGGCATCCGGGAGGACGGCGACCTGCTCGCCGGCGTCGGGCTGTCGGCGGTCGACGACGCGGAGCTCAAGCTGTGGGGCGCCTGGTGCGACACGCACGGGCTGAAGTTCGACTACGTCCTGGACCGCGACCTGTCGCACGCGGAGGTGCTGGCGCTGATCGCGCAGTGCGGCCGCGCGAGTCCGTCCTGGCACACCGGCCGCCTCGGCGTGGTGTTCGACCAGGAGGGCCGCACGCCGACGTTCTTCTACGGCCCCGGCAACATCGTCGACGGCTCCATGGAGGTCGACTGGATCTCCGGCGCGGTCGCGGAGGAGATCGTGGTGCGGTACCGCGATCCGGATCTCGACTGGCAGTACAACACCGTGCGCCGCAACGTGCCGCGCGTCACCGCGCCGGACCGCACCGCCACCCTGACCCGGGACGGCATCACGGACCGCGACCAGGCCGCCAAGGAGTGCAACCTCCAGGCCGCCCGGCAGCTCTACCACCGGCGCCGGTTGCGCTGGCAGACCGGTCCCGAGGGCCTCTCCAGGGCGCGCGGCCAGGTCGGCTACCTCAGCCATGCGCTGGTGTCCGGCGGCGTCACGGGCCGCGTGCTGCGCGGTACGCGGTCGGCACTGACGCTGTCGCAGCCGGTGGCGCTGCCGGCGAACCCGGCGGCCGACCGGCCGGACGACTACCTGCTGCTGTACCTGCCGAACGGCGACCTGCACACGTCACGGATCGCGCGCGCATCGGGCTCCGCGGACCCCGACGAGACGGACCGCGTGACGCTCGCGACGCCCGTACCCGCGGACAAGGCGGCGCCGGTACCGCTCGACACGCTGTGGCGGCACTACCAGGAGGACGCCGAGCCGCTGCAGGTGAAGATCGTGTCGGTGGAGCCGCAGACCGACGGCACGGTGGCGCTCGAGGCGATCGACGAGGTGGCCGCGTACTACGCGGCCGCGACATCGGACCTGACCGTCGACCTGCCGCAGCTGCGGCGCAACTGGCCGCGCGTGTTCGGCATCGAGCTGTCGGAGGAGCTCCTCGATACCGGCAGCGGCTACCTGGTCGAGCTCACCGCCACGCTCGACGTCGCCGGCGACTGGCGCGGCGGCGAGATCCTCGCCGCGCTCGACGACGGTCCGGAGAAGATCGTCGCGCGCCTGCGCGAGGGCGACGTCGAAGGCACCTGGGCAGTGCCGACCGAGGGCACGGTGCGCATCCGCGCGGTGCCCGGCAGCGCGGCCGCGCCGGCGGGGCGCAGCCACTCGGTCACGTACGAGATCCGCGGCCTGCTCACGGAGATCTCGTTCGACGGCGGCGCCGACGGCTACGGCGTCGAGGAGGCGTACGCGCTGTTTCCGGCGGACGTGCTGGCGGACGACGGCACGCTGACGATCCCGGCGAACCAGCAGCCCGACAACAGCTGGGGCTACGACCAGCTGTCGCAGGCGTCCGTGACGCGCGGCGGCATCGAGTGGACCGACGGCCCCGCGCCGCCCACCGCGGCCAGCCCGGTGCGCGTCAAGGCGCTGCGGCGCGTGCCCGGGCTGCCCGCCACCGGCGCCGCGAAACAGGCCACGTGGGGCGACTGGGCCTGGTACCCGGACGCGGTCCGGCCGGCCGACGGGCGCTTTACCGCGAAGGAGCTCGACGTCTACCTGGTGGTCGACGCGCCGCCCGCCGCCGGCGCCGCGCCGGCGACGCCCACCGCGGAGTCGTACCGGTTCACCGACGACGTCCTCGTCGGCCTCACGCCGCGCTGGGTGCGCACGCGGCCGCTGGCGGTCGATCCGGGCCAGCTGGTGTACTGCTGCACCGCGTCCGTGATCGACGACGGCACGGGCAGCGACACGTCGGTCGCGTTCAGCGCGCCGGTGCGCTGCAACGACGTCCTCGACATCGACATCGTGTACCGGCGCTACCCGTCGGGCACGACCACCGTCGCGCGTCCCGCGAACACCGCGCACGACGCGATCGCCACGGGCTGGTACGCCCGGGCCGGGCTGATCCCGCCCGCGCAGACAGGCGTGCTGTGGGAGTGCGTGCGCTACCTGAAGGTGAGCGGCGACAACATCCGCTGGGAGTACGACGACCCGTACCGGAGCCAGTCCGACTTCGGCACGTTCCGCCAGCCCGTGGTGGAGGTGCCGATCCGGGCGCTGGGCGAGTCGATCACCGCGGACGACACGACGTTCGATCCCAACCCGGCGGAGGCGGTCCTCGAGCTGCAGCAGGCGGACGCCAGCACAGTGTCGGTATCGGTCAACGGCATCGTCGCCGCGGCGGGCGTCACCGTAACGCTGTCGGGAGACGACGCGGCCGCCTTCGAGATCGTGGAGTAAGCCATGGCGCACGTCGATATCGCGCTAGGGGCCAACTACAGCCTCACATCGAGCACCCACCTGTGGGCGGACGCGCAAATCGCAGACACGGCTTTGCCCGATGAGATCGAGGCGGACGGCGGCCGGCTCAACCTGTTCTCCGTCGCCGACTGGACCGGTTTCAACGTCGCTGCCTGTCGCGTGGAGTTCAGCGTCGCGGGACTCGTCACAGCCGAGGCCATCGACAGTCTGTACTTCCGCCTCACGGTGGGATCGCAGAGCGTTGACAGCCCGCGCTTCCCGCACGAGAAGGACGCGACCGGCCCGCGTTACTCCGCCACTCTCACGCCTAGTGATGGTGCGGTGTACACGGAGTGGCTGGCGTGGATCAAAGCCGCCCGTCTGCTGTTCCCGCTCGTCACGACGACCGGCACGCTGCGGGTGCAGGACGGGCCGTTCGCGTCCGGCTCGATCACCAACAAGATCGCGACCCTTTCGGAGACGGCCACCCACGACTTCAAC
>VXOS01000190.1 GCA_009839925.1 Chloroflexota bacterium | reverse complement strand
TCACCCAGGCGTGGGGGCCGGCCGTGGTCGCGTCGAAGTCCCGAGGGCGGGCGGCCTCCATCCGCCCCCGGGGCGGAGGGAGGGTGCAGGGGTGCTATCATGGTGCGCAGGAAGATCCGGGGGATGTGATGACCACCACGTTCGAACCGATCAGCAGCCTCGTGACGATCACGGACCGTGCCGCCGAGAAGGCGCGCGACCTGCTCGTGGAGAAGGAGATGCCGGACGCCGCGCTGCGCGTCTTCGTCGTCGGCGGTGGCTGCTCCGGCTGGCAGTACGGCATGGCCCTCGCCAAGGAGGTCGAGCCGGACGACACCGAGATCCACGCCGCCGAGGGCGTGCGCATCCTCGTCGACGAGGAGTCGGTCCCGATGCTGCACGGCGCCGAGGTCGACTACGTCGAGGACCTGATGAAGTCCGGCTTCACGATCTACAACCCGAACGCCACCGCGGCCTGCGCCTGCGGCTCGTCCTTCCAGGCCCAGTCCGGCCAGCCGCAGGGCACGCCCCGCGCCTGCACCTAGACGCGCCGGCGGGCGCCCCGACAGGGCGCCTGCGAGACACACAGCGAGCGGGCGACAACGCCACCGCGGGCGTGTGCGCGCTGTCGCGCGCTATCCTGAGAACACAGCCTGAGATCGCCCGGCGCGACCGCCGCCGGGCGCAACCGAGCGAAGGGAGCACCCGCATGCAGGCCTGGATCGCCGTCGGCTCGGCCGAGAACTTCGAGCTCATGCGCGAGCGCGGCTTCGACCTCGCCGCCTTCAAGTCGTCGCGCCGCAAGCAGAGTGCGGAGATGCAGCCGGGCGACCGCGTCGTCTTCTACCTCACGAAGGTCGTGCAGTTCGGCGGCATCGCGGAGATCACCTCGGAGGCATTCGAGGACGAGACGGACATCGGGCTGCGCTCGGAGTCGAAGGGCGAGAGCGAGAGCTATCCCTACCGCGTGCAGACGAAGCCGCTGGTGATCCCGGAGCCGGGCGACTACGTGGACGTGCGCGAGATCACGGACCTGCTCGACAAGACCCGCAATTTCGGCCCCAAGAAGCTGGGCATGGCCTTCCGCGGCAACCTGCACAAGATCTCGGACGCCGACTACCGCCAGATCGAGAGCCTGCTCGAGGAGCGGGCGGCCGTCAGCTAGGCCGACGCCCGGCGACCTCGGGCGGACGCGGCGGCTGAGCGGACCGCGACAGGACGCCGGACAGGACTTCCCGTGGCCCATCCCTTCATCGAGGCGATTCGTGAGCGCGTGCTGCTCGCCGACGGGGCGACCGGCACGGTGCTGCGCGAGCGCGGCTGGCGCGGTCCCAGCCCGCTCGCCGTGCTCGAGGATCCGGGCCGCGTGCGCACGCTGCACGAGGAGTACCTGCGCGTTGGCGCCGACCTGATCCTCACCGACACCTTCGAGGCGACGCGCATCCAGCTGGCGCGCCATGGCTACGGCGAGCGCGTGCGCGACGTGAACTTTCAGGCCGCGCGGATCGCCCGCGACGCTCGCGAGATCATCGGCACGCCCGCCTTCATCGGAGGCTCCGTGAGCCCGTTCGGGCGCGACCTCGCGGTCGGCAGCGTGACGCCGCAGGCGGCGGGCGAGGCCGTGCGCGAGCAGGTCGGCGCGCTCGTTGAGGGCGGCGTCGACGTGATCGTGCTGGAGACGTACCCCTCGCTGGAGGAGGTGCGGATCGCCCTCGAGGCGGTTCGCGCCGTGACCGACCTGCCCGTGATCGCCGCGCTCGACTTCGTAGCGGCGCTGACGACGCCGGCGGGCGAGTCGCCGCGCGAGGTCGCGGAGCTGCTCGCGGCCGAGGGCGGCGCGGACGTGGTCGGCGTGAACTGCGGCGTCGGCCCGCGCGCGACGCTCGACATCCTGCAGGAGCTGGCGGCCGCGGGTATCGAGGCGCCGCTGTGCGTCAAGCCGAACGCCGGGCTGCCGCGTATCACCGGCGGCCAGCCGCTCTACCCCTCGTCGCCGGAGTACTTCGCGAACTTCGCGCTGCGCGCCAAGGACCTCAGCGCGGCCGTCGTCGGCGGCTGCTGCGGCGCCACGCCCGAGCACATCGCCGCGATGCGCGAGGCGCTCGACGGCGCGAGCGCCGGCGGCGCGAACGGGGCCTCCGACGGTGGGGGCGTACCGCTCGCGGTCACCGACACGCGCGGCGGCGGCCTCGACACCGGACTGCCCCCGGCCGACGAGCCCACCGAGGGCGCGGACGGCGAGCCCGTGGGCGAGCCAGACGCGCGGCTGCGCGACAAGCTCGCCGCCGGCGCCTACGTCGTCTCGGTCGAGATCGATCCGCCGCGCGGCATCAACCCGCGCAAGGCCGTCGAGGGCGCGCGCCTGCTGCGCGAGGCGGGCGCCGACGCGATCAACATCGGCGACTCGCCCATGGCGCGCGTGCGGATGAGCGCGCTCGCCCTCGCGGTGGAGATCCAGCGCGAGGCGGGGATCGAGACGATCATCCACCAGACCACGCGCGACCGGAACCTGATGGCGCTGCAGGCGGACCTGCTGGGCGCGCACGCGCTCGGCGTGCGCAACGTGATCGCGCTCACCGGCGACCCGCCGCCCGAGGCCTCGCAGTCCTCGGCGGTCTGGGACGTGGACGCGATCGGCTTCATCCGCATCCTCAAGCGCCTCAACGAGGGCGTCGACGTCGCCGGCAACTCGCTCGGCCGCCCCACCGACTTCCTGGTTGCCTGCGCGGCGAACCCGACGGCAGGCGACATCCCGGTCGAGCTGGGCCGCGTGCGCGCGAAGCTTGACGCGGGCGCGGACCTGCTGATGACGCAACCCGTCTACGACCTCGCGACGCTCGAGGAGTTCTTCGAGCGGCTCGGCACGGTCGAGGCGCCGGTGCTGCTCGGCATCCTGCCGCTAATGTCCTCGCGCCACACGGAGTTCATCCACAACGAGCTGGAGGGCGTGATCATCCCCGACGCGATCCGCGAGCGGATGCGCGCGGCGGGCGAGGCGGGCGCCGACGCCGGCCTGGAGATCGCGACCGAGCAGATCGAGGAGGCGCGCGCCCTCGACTGGGTTTCGGGCGTCTACGTCATGCCCTCGTTCGGCCGCTACGAGGTGGCCGCCGCGCTGGTGCGCCAGATCCGGGCGCGCTGACGCGCGAGCCGCTGCGTCGCGGGGCCCGGCGCGCCGGGGGCGCGCTCCCCCTCACCCTCCGCCCTCTCCCGCGAGGAAAGAGGGGACCGGATGGCCCTCGTTCCGGCCCCCTCTCCTGGGGGAGAGGGTTGGGGTGAGGGGGCTCGCCCGTCGCTGCTTGCCGCATCGATCGGTTGTTGCGCCCTCGGAAGCTCCGAGTGGGGGTGTTGGCCCCCGGAGCCCCTTTGCCGGACGGGCCCGGCGCGCCGGGGCGCGCTCCCCCTCACCCTCCGCCCTCTCCCGCGAGGGGAGAGGGGACCGGACGGCCCTCGATGGTTGTTGCGATCCCGTCCCGGCCCCCTCTCCTGGGGGAGAGGGTTGGGGTGAGGGGGCACGCCCGTCGCTGCTTGGCGCATCGATCGGGTGTTGCGCCCTCGGAGGCTCCGAGTGGGGGTGTTGGCCCCCGGAGCCCCTTGCCAGGCGGGCCCGGCGCGCCGGGGGCGCGCTCCCCCCTCACCCTCCGCCCTCTCCCGCGAGGGGGAGAGGGGACCGAACGGCCCTCACCCTCCGCCTCTCCCGCGAGGGGAGAGGGGACCGGAGCCGATGTCGAGGGGCTTGCTCTGACGGCGGCTACGCGCCGCCCGCGGCGGCGTACGCACGGTCCAGCAGCTCGATGACGTGCCGTGCGGTGGCCGGCGAGCCGCTGGAGCGCAGGCCCGCCTCGATCTGCAGGGTGCAGCCGATGTTCGCCGTGGCGACGATCGAGGCGGCGGTACCCGCGATGTCCTCGAGCTTGGCGTCGAGGACGGTGCGCGACATCTCGGGCTGGACGACGGAGTAGATGCCCGCCGATCCGCAGCAGCGGTCGGGCGTCGCCAGCTCGCGGAGCTCGACGCCGGGAATCGCGCGCAGGATGCGGCGCGGGGCGTCGCGCACGCCCTGCGCGTGCGCCAGGTGGCAGGCGTCCTGCAGCGTTACCGAGGTCTCGACGCGCCCGAGGCCGTCCTCGAAGTCGCGCTCGGCGACGAACTCCAGCACATCGAAGACGCGCTCGTCGAAGCGCGTTGCGCGCTCCGCCCAGCGCCGGTCGTTGCGCAGCAGGCGACCGTACTCCTTCATCGCCGCGCCGCAGCCGGCGGCGTTGACGATCACGGCGTCCACCTGGGCGTGCTCGAAGGCCTCGATGTTGCGCCGCGCCAGATCGCGCGCCGTGTCCGCGTCGCCGGCGTGAGAGTGCAGCGCGCCGCAGCAGACCTGCCGTTCGGGAGCGACCACTTCGCAGCCGAGGCGTGCGAGCACGCGCACGGTCGCCTCGTGCGTCTGCGGGTAGATCTCGCCGTGCATGCAGCCGAGCAGCAGCGCGACGCGGGTGCTCGCTCCGGGCGGGCTCGCGAGCGTGCCGCGCCGGCGGAACGGTCTGCTCCGCAGCACCGGCGCCTGCGCCTCCAGATCGCGCAGTTTCCGTGGCAGCCAGCGTCCGAGGCGCCCTCGGACGAAGGCGCGCAGACCGAGGAGCTGCGAGGTCCGCGCCCCGGTGAGCAGCAGGCGCAACAGCCATGGCGCGGTCAGCAAGCGGCGCAGCGCCAGCGTGCGCCACGTCCAGCTGCGCGGGCGCACCTCCGGGTTGGCGACGATCGCGGCGCGCGCGTCCTCCATGATCCGCCCGTACGGCACCGAGGACGGGCAGGCCGTCTCGCAGGCGCGGCACTGCAGGCAGAGATCGAGGTGCGAAATCAGCCGCTCGCTCGCCTCGACCTTGCCGTCGAGGACGCCACGGATCAGGTGCAGCCGCCCGCGCGGCGACTCCAGCTCGTGCCCGGTCGCGATGTAGGTCGGGCAGGCGGGCAGGCAGAAGCCGCAGTGGATGCAGTTCTGCAGGTCTTCGAGGGCGGGCGTGTCCTCGCCCGTGAAGCCGCGGCGCGGAACCTCCCGGACCAGTCGCTCGGTCACGATTCCGCCTCCCAGCGTCCGCGGTTGATGGTACGCCCCGGATCGAACTGACGCCGCAGCGCGCGCACCAGCGTGCGCTCGGCCTCGCCGAAGGGGTCGACCTGCGCGCGCAGCTCGGGCGGGCCGGCCTCGATCTGCAGGAAGCCGCCGCGCTGCTCGGCGCGGGTGCGCAGCGCGAGCACGTCCGCGGCCTCGATGGCCGCGCCCGCCGCGATCACGCTGCCCGCCGTGAGGTGCCCCCAGGCCACGAGGCCTCCCGTGCCGTCGATCTCCTCGACCGCGCCCATGGTCGCAGCAAGCTCGCTCGTCGGCACGCCGAGGCGCAGCACGACGCCCTGGTCGGCCCCCGCGAGGGCGCGCAGGCGGTCCCCGGCGCCGGCGGGCGGCTCGCTCGCGGCGCCCGCGGCCACGTCGCCGATCGCCGCCGAACAGCGGTCGAGCGTCGCCTCGTCCCCCATCGCCTCGATCAGCACGTGCGGGGCCTCGTCGAGGCCCGTGACGGCGGACGCCTGCGGCGAGAGCACGGAGAGCGCGCGCACCGGCAGCGCCAGCTCGCGCAGCTTGAGCGCGAGCGCCGAGGCGTCCCCGACACGCTCGCGCGGCACGGCCAGCGAGCGCGTGCCGGGGGGCAGCGTGGCGAGCTTGAACGAGGCCTCGACGATCACGCCGAAGACGCCGAGCGCGCCGGTGTGCAGGCGGTGCAGGTCGTAGCCGCTGACGTTCTTGACGACGCGCCCGCCCGTGGTCACGAGCTCGCCCGAGGGCGTCGCGACCGTCGCGCCGAGCAGCAGGTCGCGCGCCGCCGGCAGCTGCCCGCGCCAGGCGCCCGGCCGCGCCGTCGCCAGCAGCCCGCCGATCGAGACGCGGCCGTCCGGCGGCGGGTCGATCGGGAGGTACTGGCCGTACTCGGCGAGCATCGACTGCAGCGCGCGCAGGCTCATCCCCGCCCCGACGGTCACCGTCAGGTCGTCAGGCTCATAGGCAACGGTGCGATCGAGGCCGGTGAGGTCCAGCGCCACGTCGTAGCGCTCGAGCGGGCGGCCGAGCGAGAGCGCGGTGCGGCCGCCCTGCGGCGAGACCACCTGCCCCGCCGCGGCCGCCGAGGCGAGCAGTTCCGCGACCTCCTCGCCGGAGCCGGGACGCCAGGCCCGGTCGGGCGTCATGCCGTCGATCGGGTACGCCGCGGGGTCCGGCGCTGCCTCGTTGCTCATGCCGGGCGGCCTAGATGTAGACGCCGGGCGTCGCGATGTGCTGGCGCAGCTCGGCGGCGTGCCCGGAGGCGCAGCCGTGCCCGGACGGCATCACCTTGCAGGGGTTGAAGGTGTCGCCCGTGCCGAACGCGATGCGCAGGCGCTCCATCGCCTCGATGTCCTGCGGGGCGAAGATCCACTCCATGTAGGAGCGCTTCTCGAAGCCGATGCCGTGCTCGCCGGTGATCGATCCGCCGGCCTCGACGCAGACGCGCATGATCTCGCCGCCGAGGTCGAGCACGCGCTCGGTGGCGCCCTCGTCGAGCTCGTCGAACATGATGTTGGGGTGCAGGTTGCCGTCGCCGGCGTGGAAGATGTTGGCGCAGCGGAAGCCGTACTCGTCGGCCAGCCCGTTCACCGCCGCCATCACCTCCGGCAGCTTCGTGCGCGGCACCACGCCGTCGAGGATGTAGAAGTTCGGCGAGCTGGCGCCGATCGCGCCGATCCCGCCCTTGCGACCCTCCCAGAGCCGCGCGCGCTCCTCCTCGGACTCGGCGACGCGGATCTCGCGCGCGCCCGCGCCGCGGCAGGCCGTCTCGACGCGCTCCACGTCGGCCTCGACCGACTCCGGGACGCCCTCGACCTCGATCAGCAGCACCGCGCCGGCGTCGAGCGGGTAGCCGACGTGCATCTGGGGCTCGACGATGCGGATGATCGCCTGGTCCAGCATCTCCATCGCGACCGGAAGGACGCCGCCGCGAATCACCGCCGAGACCGCCTCCGAGGCGTCCTCGATGCTGTCGAAGATCGCGAGCATCGTGCGCACGTCGGGCGGCAGGCTGACGAGGGCAACGCAGACCTTGGTAACGATGCCGAGCGTGCCCTCGGAGCCGCAGAGGACGCCGCGCAGGTCCGGCCCCGGCACGTCCGGCTGCCGCCCGCCGAGCCAGGTGAGCCGCCCGTCCGGCAGGACCACCTCGATGCCGAGCACGTGGTTGACGGTGCTGCCGTGCGCGAGCGTGTGCGGCCCGCCCGCGTTCGTCCCGACGTTGCCGCCGATCGTGCAGATCCGCTGCGAGGAGGGGTCGGGCGCGTAGCGCAGCCCGTGCGCGGCGCAGCGGTCCTGCAGATCGAGGTTGATCACCCCTGGCTCGAGCACGGCGACGCGGTTGACCGGGTCCAGCTCGAGGATGCGGTTCATGCGCGTCATCACGAGCGCCACGCCGCCGAGGACCGGCACCGCGCCGCCCGCCAGCCCCGTACCGGAACCTCGAGGCACCACCGGCACGCGGTGCCGGCTCGCGATCTCGACCGCGGCCGCGACCTCCTCGGCGCTGCCGGGGAGCACGACGGCGTCCGGGCGCGCGCGCTCGATCGTCGCGTCGTACTCGTAGCCGATCAGGTCCTCGGGCAGGTGCAGCACGTGCGCCTCGCCGAGGGCGTCCTGCAGCTCGCGGATCAGCGCTTCATTTGCCATGCAGCGAGTCTAGCACCGGACGCTGTTGCGCCTCCTCACGTGGTGAACGGGAGCGTTGGAACCTCACGCGCATCCATCTCCGCTCCAGCCCCTCTCCCCGAAGAGACGTTTGGTGACCGCGCCGGGGCGCTCTGGCTCCCCTCCGGTCCCCTCTCCCCGAGGGAGAGGGCGGAGGGTGAGGGCGCCTCCGGGCCACGT
>VXOS01000086.1 GCA_009839925.1 Chloroflexota bacterium | reverse complement strand
GGCGATGCTCTTCTGGCAGTGGGTGTACGCGTCCTCGCTCTACGTGGTGAGTTTCCTGGTGGGACGGAAGCAAACCCACATCACGATGCGAGAGTTCTACGTGTACGTCTTCAGCCTGAACGCCATCTGGGTGCTGATCCCGATGCTGGGGCTGTACGTCTCTATCCGCCTGATCCTGGATGGCGACTACAGCGCTCTGGGCATCTGAACGCGGGCTTCCGATCGTGGATTCGAACCAGTACGGCGCGGGTACTGCCTACCGTCGAGTTCGGCCGAGAATGGTGGACCTGAGGGGGCTCGAACCCCTGACCTCCACACTGCCAGTGTGGCGCTCTCCCAGCTGAGCTACAGGCCCGCCGCTCCAAGTCTAGCGCGAACCCGCGACAGGCGCGCGAGGACTGCGCGCGCTCCTAGAATGCCCCGAGGACGCAACGAGGGAGCGGGGACCGTGACGCACGATCGCATCCGCGTTGAGCAGGGCGACATCACGCAGCAGCGTGTCGACGCCATCGTCAACGCCGCCAACAGCTCGCTGCTCGGCGGCGGGGGAGTGGACGGCGCCATCCACCGCGCCGCCGGGCCCGAGCTGCTCGAGGCCTGCCGGGAGATCGGTGGCTGCCCCACCGGCGAGGCGCGCATCACCTACGGCTACAACCTCGCCGCGACCTACGTGATCCACACCGTCGGGCCGATCTGGGCCGGAGGCGACCAGGGCGAGGATGCGCTGCTCGCCAGCGCCTACCGCACCAGCCTCGAACTCGCGCGCGACCACGAGGCGGCGAGCGTCGCGTTCCCCGCGATCAGCACCGGCGCCTACGGCTTCCCGCTGCAGCGGGCCACGCGCATCGCGGTCGACGAGACGGTTGCCTTCCTCGAAGGCAACGAGTTGCCGGAGACCGTCACGTTCGTCTGCTTCGACGCGGTGACGCGCGAGGTCTACGAGTCCGCGCTTCGCGAGCTGCCGGACTGAGCCGGGCTCTTAGGCCAGCGGACGCTTGCTCGGGATGCCCGGGCGGCGCGGGTAGCGCTCCGATAGCGGACCGCCGCGACGCACGAGGACCACGAGCTGCGGCACCGCTTCCTCCGGCAGCGAGAGCGGCAGCGGTTCCAGGACCTCGCCGCCGAGCGTCTCGATAGCCGCCTCGGCCTCCCGTAGCTCGTCGCGCGCGCGGCTGCCCTTCGGCGCCGCGAGGATCCCGCCCGGCCGCAGCAGCGGCAGTGCGTACTCCACCAGCACCGGCAGCGGGGCGACGGCGCGCGCGACGGCCAGGTCGAAGCCCTCGCGCAGCTCGGGGTCGCGCCCGGCCTCCTCGGCGCGCATCCGCCGCACCGTGATGCCGTCGAGCGCGAGTTCGGCGATCACGGTCTCGAGGAATTCGCAGCGCCGGCCGTGCGACTCGATCAGGGTGAGCGCCAGCGCCGCGTCGGCGAGACCCATCGGGATGCCCGGCACCCCCGCGCCGCTCCCGATGTCCACGACGGCACGGCTCTCGCCCGCCTCGAGAATCGCGGCCTCGCGCAGCGCCACGAGTAGCGCGAGCGATTCGCCGAAGAGCCGCTGCTGGATGGTGGGGGCGTCGCGGATCGCGGTCACGCCGGCGCGTACGCGCCACTCCTCGATCAGCGCGAGGTAGCGCCCGAAGCGATCGAGGGTGTCCGCGCCGGGTTCGAGGCCAAGGCGGGACAGTTCCGATCGGAGCGGATCGAGGTGTTCGGTTGTTGACATGCGCGCTCGCCGATCTTCTACACTGCTTGGGCCGGGCACGACCGCGTATCCGGAACAGCGGGTCGCCCGGAGCGCCCTCACACCGACGGAGCAGGAGGCGCCGGCCATGGCCGAGGCTATCAGCGTGGGCGAAGCTGGCGCACATTTCCTCAACGCGCTCGAGGCCGAGAAGGCGCGCGAGGAGCGCGCCGAGATCGATCGCTTCGTCGAGTGGCTCGGTGCGGACCACCTGATGGGCGATCTCACCGCCGAGCAGATCGGCGAGTACCTGCGCGAGCGCTTCCCGGAAGCATTTGCGACCGACGACGACCCGGCGGAGCTCGACGACGAGATGAGCACGCTGCTGGAGCCGTTGCGCGCCTTCCTCGCCTACGCCTCGCGGCTGGCCTTCACGGAGGAGAACCTCGTCCCCGCCCTGCGGCTGCGCGAGGGCGGCGGCGGAGCACGCGGGGGCGCCGGCGCGGCCGCCGAGTTGGGCGGCGCCTACTACGTCACGATCGAGGGCCTCGAATCGCTCGAGCAGGAGCTCGAGGACTTGAAGGCGCGCCGTCCCGAGATCGCCGAGTCGCTGCGCGCGGCAATGGCGGACAAGGACTTCCGCGAGAACGCTCCGCTCGACGCCGCGCGCGACGCGCAGGCGCACCTCGAGGCGCGCATTCGCGTGATCGAGGACCAGTTGCGTCACGCCGTGATCATCGACCCGGAGACGAAACGGGGCCGCGCCAACGTCGGGTCCACCATCAAGGTGCTGAACCTCAACCTGGACCGCGAGCAGACCTTCCAGCTGGTGAGCCCCAGCGAGGTCAACCCGGCAAGCGGCAAGATCTCGGTCGAGTCTCCCGTCGGCCTCGCCGTCATCAACCAGGGCCCCGGCGACGAGGTGCTGGTAGACGCCCCCGCCGGCCAGCTGCGCCTGCGCGTCCTCGAGGTGGAGGGCTAGCCGGCGGCCGCAGCGGCTCCCGATCAGACCATCAGGCAGGTTCCGTCGGCGTAGAATGCGCGCGCCGACGATGCGCGCGATGCGGAGGTTCCTCGTGAGAGTTCTGGTGATGGGCGGCACACGGTTCAACGGGCTGGCGCTCGTGCATGAGCTCGTGAAGCACGGCCATGAGGTGACGACGTTCAACCGGGGCCAGACTCAGGCGGTGCTCCCGCCGAGCGTGCGCCGCCTCTATGGCGACCGCACGGACCACGATGGCATGCGCGAGGTCTTCGCCGGCGAGGAGTTCGACTGCATCCAGGACATGAGCGCATACACCGTCGACGACGTGCGCAGCATGGACGAGATTTTTCATGGCAGGACCGGGCACTACATCTTCGCCAGCTCCACGGCGATGTACGCCCACGCCAAGATCCTGCCGATCCGAGAGACCCATCCAGTGGACCTCTCCGAGAAGCAGATCGAGTACGGGCGCAACAAGATCATGTGCGAGCAGTACCTCACGCGCGCCTACTGGGACCACGGCTTCCCCGCCTCGATGGTCCCGTTCGCCTCGGTCTTCGGGCCGCACAACATGATCAAGGACCGCGAGCAGCGGATGTTCGTGCGTCTGCTGCAGGGGCGGCCCGCGCTGGTCCCCGGCGATGGCACCACGCTCGGCCAGATCGGCCACGTCGACGACGAGGCGAAGGCGCTGCGCATGATGATGCTCAACCCCAACACCTTCGGGAAGCGCTACAACCTCACCGGCAAGGACTACTTCACCGACGAGGGCTACATCGACACGATCGCCGACGTGATCGGCGTGACGCCGGAGAAGATCTCCGTCCCCGCGTCGCTCATGGACGACCTCTGGGCGGACAAGCTCCCGCTCGGCGGCGGCCCGCTCGTCGATCGGCGAGGCGCGGGCGGCGGGGCCTGGCTGACACGCGTCTCGCAACTCGTGCAGCGCTCCGCGCCGAACATTCACCCCTGGAACCAGAACGTCATCTTCTCGATCGACCGCCTGATGAAGGAGATCAACTGGGAGCCGGAGTACACCTTCCGCTCCGCCGTCGAGCAGACCTACGAGTGGTTCATGAACGAGGGCCTCGACAAGACGCTCGCCGAGGAGCTCGACTTCTCGCTCGAGGAACTGCTGCTCGAGCGGATCCGCGGCGGGTAGCCGCCGCCCGCCGGCCGCCCTCGCGCTGATACGCTGGATGCGACGGCACACGGGGCAGGTCACGGCCGATGGACGAACGAACCTCCAGTACGGCGCGACGGGCGGGTGGCGAACGCGGCGCGGCCGCCGCCGCCGGGCGCGTGCTCTCGCGAGGACGCTTCCTCGCGCTGCTCGCGGGCAGCGCCGTGGCCGGCTGGGCCGCGGTGAAGGCGCTCGGCTCGCTGACCGGCGGCTGGCGCATCAACACCGTCGAGCAGCCCCGGCCACAGTTCGACGCCAACGCCTACCGCCTCACCATCGACGGTCTCGTCGAGCAGCCGCTCACGCTCAGCTACGGCGAGCTGCTGGCGCTGCCCGCCGTGCGGCAGGTCAGTGACTTCCACTGTGTCGAGGGCTGGGGCGTCGACGACGTGCAGTGGGACGGCGTCTCGCTGCAGACGATCACGGACCTCGTGCGGCCTTCGCCGGAGGCGGGCTTCGTCACCTTCCACTCGCTCGGCGAGATCTACCGCGACTCGCTGACGCTGGAGCAGGCGCTGCTGCCCGACGTGCTGGTCGCCTACCGCATGGACGGCGCCGAGCTGCCCTCCGATCACGGCCCGCCCGCGCGGCTGATCATGCCTCGCATGTACGGCTACAAGGGCCCGAAGTGGCTCACCCGCATCGAGTTCCGCGACCGCCGCGACATCGGCTACTGGGAGGAGCGCGGCTGGCGCGTCGACGCATGGATCGAGGCCTGACCACGTCCGCCGCACAGGACTTCATCGAGCGTTTCG
Source organism: Chloroflexota bacterium (assembly GCA_009839925.1). Taxonomy (GTDB): domain Bacteria; phylum Chloroflexota; class Dehalococcoidia; order UBA2979; family UBA2979; genus VXMT01. Next base: position 3,311 of record VXOS01000086.1, on the reverse strand, counting down.
AGTCGCCGTCGCGGCGCATCCACTGGACGCTCGGCATCCTCTACGTGCTGCTGCTGCTGAGCGGCGTCACCAACTTCTGGCCGGAGGCGAAGGCGCTGCAGTTCGCCGACGTGCGGGTCTTCGCCTGGCTACACGTCGTGCTCGGCTGGGCGTTCGTGGCGGGCCTCGCGGCCGTGCTCGGCCCGCTGCTCGCGCCCACGCCGGCCGGGCACGCGCTGCGCGCCGACCTGGGCGAGCTGACGCGCGCCGGGCTCGACGACTACCTGTGGCTCCAGCACCTGGCGCTGCGCGCGATGCGAGCTCCCTCGACGCCGCCGCGCGCGGGCAAATTCAACGCCGGGCAAAAGCTCAACGCGCTCGCCTCGCTGACGCTCAGCCTCGGGCTGGCGGCCAGCGGGGCGGTACTCGGCGTGAACTACATGACGAAGTCCGTGTTCGGCGTCGGCTTCGTCGAGAGCGTCTTCCCGTGGCACACCGCGCTCGGGCTGATCGCGATCCCGCCGCTGGTCGCGCACCTCTACCTCGCGCTGCTGCACCCCGGGACGCGCGAGTCCCTGCGCGGCATGCTCCTCGGCCGTGTAAGGCGCGACTGGGCCCGTGAGCACCACCCCGCCTGGGTCGACGCGGTCGAGCGGGCGGAGGGACGAGAAGACTAGCCGAGCACCAGCTCGTCGACGGCCACCGAGGCGAAGAGCAGCACCAGGTAGGCGATCGAGTAATGGAAGAGCGGCATCGCGTCCTCGATGCCATCGCTGCGCGCGAGGCGGACGGCGAGGTAGAGGAAGGCCGCGCCCCCGCCGACGGCGGTCAGGAAGTAGATCAGGGAAAGGCCGCCGACGAGGGTGAAGGCGAGCGTGAGCCCGATCAGCATCAGCGTGTAGAGCACGATCTGACGCTTCGTCTCCGCCTCGCCGCGCACGACAGGCAGCATCGGCACCCCCGCGCGCTCGTAGTCGTCGGAGAAGACGAGCGCGAGCGCCCAGAAGTGCGGCGGCGTCCAGTAGAAGACGATCAGGAACAGGAACAGCGGCTCGATGCCGACCTGGCCGGTCACCGCGGCCCAGCCGATCACGGGTGGGGCCGCGCCGGCCGCGCCGCCGAGCACGATGTTCTGCGTGGTGCTGCGCTTCAGGTAGTAGCTGTAGACCAGCACGTAGAAGCCGAGCGCCCCGATCGCGAGTCCGGCTGCCAGCAGGTTCACCGTCAGGCTCAGCCAGATCGCGGAGACCGCTCCGAGCGCGAGCCCGAACACGAGCGCCCGCGAGGGCGTCACGTTACCCCTCGGCAGGGGCCGCGCGCTGGTGCGGCGCATCAACTCGTCGATGTCGCGGTCGGCCACCTGGTTGATCGCGTTGGCGCCACCGGCGGCGAGCGTCCCGCCGATCAGCGTGGCGAGGATCAGCCAGGTCGAGGGCCAGCCGCGCTCAGCGAGCACCATCGCGGGCACGGTCGTGACCAGCAGCAGCCAGATGATGCGCGGCTTGGCGAGCGCGACGTAGGCGCGCACGGTCTGTCGCACCGAGCGCCGGGCCGCCTCGGCGGGTTGTGCCGACGCCTCGCTACGCACGGGCGGCGTCTCGCCCGCGGCCGAACCCCGCCGGCGCCCGAGCACCGCCGCTGCGGCCGGGCAGGTAGAGGGCGGCCGCGACGATCAGCACGCAGAGCCCCCAGGTCGCCGCGGCCCCGGCGAGGTGCGCCGCGCGCACCGCAGCCGAGAAGTCGGTCCAGATGTTCGCCGCGCCGAGCAGGATCTGTGCGCCGTACATCGCCCCGAGGCCCAACGCCGCGTTGCGCAGCGCCCCGTCCGCTTCCGGCAGGTCGCGCGCGTGCCAGATCAGCCGCAGCACGCCGATAAAGGCGGCGAGCACGAGCAGGCGGTGCATCCAGTGGACGTGCTGCGCGCGCAGCCCGTCGAGGAACGGCGCTGGCGCCTCGGGGCAGTGCGGCCAGCCCGTGCACGCCTCCGTCGCGTCGGCGCCGACGACGTACGAGCCGCCGATCAGCGCGACGGCGACCAACACCGCCGTGGAGATCGAGACCCGCAGGTACATGGCGCGTCGCGGATCCTCGAGGCGGCGGCGCTCCGGCCCGAGGAAGGCGAACGCGGCGATCAGCGCGAGCACGGCCAGCAGCAGCAGCGCCCCGCTGAGGTGCAGCGTGACGATCTCGGCCGGCAGCTCGCGCTCGACCGTCACCTTGCCGAGCCAGGCTTGGAGCGCCAGCAGCGGCAGCGAGGCGATCGCCAGGTTGCGCAGTGCGCGGTCCCGGCGGCGTAGCCGCAGCGTGACGGCGGCAGTCACGATGACGAGCAGCCCGACGATGGCGGCGGCCGTGCGGTGCGTGTACTCGATAATCGCGGTCCGCTCCGCGGGCGGGATCAGCTGGCCGTGGCAGAGCGGCCAGTCCGGGCAGCCGAGGCCGGAGCCGGTGGTGCGCACGATCGCGCCAATCGCGATCAGCACCAGCGTCGCGCCGACGGTGACGGCGGCCAGCCACTGGTAGCGCGTCACTGCGCCGCGTCCTCCTCCGCCTCCTCGCGCTCGCTCTCGGCGAGGCGCTCCTCAAGGCGCTGGACCTCACGCTGGACCGAGCGGAGCCGCGCCTGCAGCCAGAGCAGGTAGACGAAGAGCCCGGCCCAGAACACGGCGAAGCCCGCGAAGAGGAACTCGAGGAAGTCCATCAGGCTGCTCCGCTCCGCTGCGACTCACGCCTGTCGATCTCCGTGCGCAGGTCGTCGCTGCGCACGGAGATCTGCTCGACCTCGGAGCGCAGCGCCATCAGCCACAGCGCGAGCAGCGTGATCGCGACCATGCCGAGCATCAGCACCAGCAGCATCGAGTTCGGGAGCGCCTGGTCCCCGGGGAGGCGCGTCACGATCGGGTCGGGGTGCAGCGTGCGCCACCAGTGTACGGAGAGGTTGATGATCGGGATGTCGACGAAGCCGATGATCGCGAAGACCGCGGCGAAGCGCGCGGCCTGCACGTCGCCTCGATCGGAGAGGCTGCGTGCCAGCAGGTAGCCCGAGTAGATGAGCAGCAACACGAGCGTGCTCGTGAGGCGCGCGTCCCAGGCCCACCACACGCCCCAGATCGGCTTGCCCCAGATCGCGCCGGTGGCCAGCGTCAGCGCCGTGAACAGGACGCCCACACCGGCCGCCGCGCGGGCAATCGCGTCGAAGCGCAGGTTGCGCGTCCAGAGCAGCGCGATCGAGGCGACGAAGACGACGAAGAAGCAGAGGTAGGCGGCGATCGCCGAGGGCACGTGGATGTAGAAGATGCGCTGCACCTCGCCCTCGATCGCCTCGCGCGGCG
>VXOS01000043.1 GCA_009839925.1 Chloroflexota bacterium | reverse complement strand
ACACTCCTATCCGGGTGGTGGGGTGGGTTTTGTTAATAACCCCCTGCCCCCCCCCCCGGCCCGTGGCGGCCCCCCCCCCCCCCCCGGGGGGCGGCGCGCGCGGCATCGGCCGCGCGATCGCGATGGAGCTCGGCCGCCACGGCGCGAACGTGATCATCACCTACCGGCGCGAGGAACACCTCGCAAGCGCCGTGGCCGGCGACATTCGCTCCCTCGGCGTGAGTTGCACCGCCGTGCAGGTGGACGTGCGCAACCAGGACGACCTCGAGGCGCTGTTCGAGGAAGGGCGGCAGCGCTACGGCAAGATCGACATCCTGGTCAACAACGCCGGCGTGACCGAGGACGGCCTCGTCGTGCGCATGAGCGACGACTCCTGGGACCGCGTGATGGAGACGAACCTGCGCGGCGCATTCCTCGCGACGCGGCTGGCGCTGCGCCAGATGACGCGGGCGCGCTGGGGCCGCGTCATCAACATCACCTCCGTTTCCGGAATCATGGGCAACGCCGGGCAGGCCAACTACGCCGCCGCAAAGGCCGGCATGATCGGCTTCACGCGAGCCGTCGCCCGCGAGGTCGCCTCGCGCCAGGTCACGGTCAACGCGGTCGCGCCCGGCTTCGTGCACACGGACCTCACGGCCGGCCTCAGCGACAGTCAGAAGCAGGCGATCCTCGATCTGATCCCGCTCGGCCGCCACGCCGAGCCCGAGGACATCGCCCCGCTGGTCGCCTTCCTCGCCTCGGACGCCGCGGGCTACATCACCGGCCAGACGCTGCACGTCGACGGCGGCCTGGTGATGCAGTAGCGGCAATGCCGCCCGGCTCCCGCCGCCGCTCCCGCATCGTCGCCTTCCAGGTGCTCTACGAGGCGGACCAATCCGGCCGCGATTCGCGGCCCATCCTGGAGCGGCACCTGGACGAATCGCGGCTTGCCGCGGATGCCGCGGCCTTCACCCGCTCGCTCGTCGAGGGCGTGGAGCAGCACCGCGAGGAACTGGACGAGCGAATCGCCGCGCAGGCGCCGGCGTTCCCGCTCTCATCGATGGCGCCGATTGACCGCAACCTGCTGCGCCTTGCCCTCTTCGAGATATGCTTCGATAATCGCCGTGCTCCGCTGCCGGTCGTCATCAACGAGGCCGTAGAGTTGGCCAAGGGATACGGCTCGGAGTCATCAGGGCGCTTCGTCCACGGGGTGCTCGGAGGGATCGCGGCGGCGCACGCCACGGACCACGAGGCGACGAGCAACGAGCACGCCGGGCGCTCCGCCGGACCCGACTGAGCCGGCGCCCGCCCCCAGACCGAGAGGACCGCACCGGTGGCAACCACGTACGAGCGCGTTCGCGCCCTGATCGTCGAACAACTCGGCGTCGACGAGTCGCAGGTGACTCCCAACGCCTCCTTCGTCGATGACCTGAACGCCGACTCACTCGACCTCGTCGAGCTGATCATGTCGATGGAGGAGGAGTTCTCCGCCGACGGCTCGGACATCGAGATCTCCGACGAGGACGCCGAGAAGATCCAGAGCGTCCAGGACGCCCTCGACTTCCTGCACGACCTCGGCATCGAGGACGACTAGTCCGCGCCGCCGCCGGGCGGCTTCCACGCTGAGGAGCAGCGGAGTCCCGTCCACGCGCCGCGGCAATCCGCGCGCGGCAGCACGGCGTACTATCCTGTAGACATGGAACTCTTGGGCGTCGGAGTCGCCGAGGCGTTCGTGGTCCTCGTGATCTCACTGATCGTCGTGGGCCCGCAGCGCTTCCCGGAGATCGCCCGGCAGGGCGGCCGCTACTTCCGCATGGCCCGGCGCTACGCCGCCGAGGTCACCGCCGACGTGCGTGGCGCGATGGCCGAACTGGAGGCCGAGGTCGAGGAGCAGCGAGAAGAGCTGATGGCCGCCCAGGAGGACATCTCCAGCGGCATCAGCACCTCGATCGAGGAGACCCGCAGCGACATCCGCGAGATCGGGCGCGAGACGCAGGAAGCCTTGCGGGACGCGCCGGCTGCCCAGGCACAGGCGGAGAGCGAGCCCGACCCGTCCGGGAACGGAGCGGCGCCCCCAGCCGCGGCCGGCGGGCTGCTGACGCCTCGCGAGTTGCCGGCCGGCGACACTGAGAACGGCTAACCCGCCGTGACCAGCGCTCCGACCGACGAACAGACCCCGCCGGAGCCGGACGCCGAGGAGGAGCCCGACGGCGAAGAGGAGGAGCGCGACGGCGGCGAGATGACCCTGCTGGGTCACCTCCTGGAGCTGCGCAACCGCGTCACCTGGATGGCCGGCGCGATCATCGTCGGCATGTGCATCTTCTTCCCGCCGCCCGTCAACTTCGCGGTCTGGGAGTTCCTGCTCGAACCGGCGCGCGCGCGCATCGACAACTTCGGGGCGCAGGCGATCGAGCCGCTCGAGAACCTCGGCGTCTACTTCCGTATCGCACTGGCCGGCGGCCTGGCCGTCGCCATGCCGATGCTCGTCTACCAGGCGATGCGCTTCGTGGCTCCGGCGCTGACGAAGCAGGAGAAGCGCTGGATCTACCCGATCGCTCTGGGGGCCTCGTTCGCGTTTATCGCCGGCATGGCCTTTTGCTACTTCGTGGTGCTGCCCGCGGCGTACGGCTTCCTCTTTCAGTTCGGCAGCGATCTTGCCTCGCCCAACCCCCGGATCAGCAGCTACATGGACCTGACGCTGCGGCTGCTCGTGATCCTCGGGTTCGTGTTCGAGATGCCGATCCTGATCATGGGGCTCGCGCGCATCCGGGTCGTGCACTGGCGCAAGCTGCTCGGCTGGTGGCGCATCGCGATCATCGGGGCGTTCGTCGTCTCGGCGATCGCGACGCCGACGATCGACCCGGTCACGCAATCGCTGGTCGCGGGGCCGATGATCGTCCTCTACATGCTCGGCATCGGCCTCGCCTGGATCGTGCGCCCGACGGCGGAGGAGTAGCCGCGCCGCGACTGTCAGACCGATCAGCTGCGTATGCAGCGCTACCATTTCCCCGAGCGTGCTACGATAGGCCCCAGATGAGCGACGCCATCGGCAGTCCGACTCGGGCGGCCAACCCCGCCCTGCTCACCCTCTACGAGGAGATCGCCGACTGCCCCGCCTGCGAGCTGGCTCGCACGCGCACCCAGACCGTCCCCGGCGTCGGCCCCGCCCCCGCCGAGGTGATGTGCATCGGCGAGGCGCCCGGCGCGCGCGAGGACGAACGGGGCCTCCCCTTCGTCGGGCCGGCCGGCCGCTTCCTCGACCAGTTGCTCGGCAGCGTCGGGCTCTCGCGGGAGACGGTGCACATCGCCAACGTCGTGAAGTGCCGCCCGCCGGGCAACCGCGATCCGCAGCCCGAGGAGATTGCGGCCTGCACCCCGTTCTTCGAGCGCCAGATCGCGATCGTCGACCCGCTGCTGATCGTCACGCTCGGGCGCTTCTCGATGTCCCGCTGGTTTCCCGGCGCCTCGATCAGCCGTATCCACGGCCAGCCGAAGCGCTTCGGCGGGCGCATCGTCCTGCCGATGTACCACCCGGCCGCCGCGCTCCACCGCGGCGACCTGCGCCCGGTGATCGAGGCCGACTTCGCCCGCATCCCCGAGCTGCTCGAGCAGGCGCGCCGCGAGGGCCCGGCCGGGAACGGCTCGGTCTCGGAGCCGTCCAGCCCGTACCTGCCGGCAAGTGCGGCCGCTGCTCCCCGCCCCTCCACCGAGCAGCGCGCCCTGCTGTGAGCGCGCGCAACGGGGCGGCCCTGCGGGTCATCCCTCTCGGCGGACTCGGCGAGATCGGCCGCAACATGATGCTCTACGAGCAGGGCGACGACGTGATCGCCGTCGATGTCGGGTTGATGTTCCCCGAGGAGCACATGCCCGGCGTCGACCTCGTGATCCCGGACCTGCGCTACCTGCTGAGCAACCCGGAGCGGCTGCGCGCCGTGTTCCTGACGCATGGCCACGAGGACCACATCGGCGCGCTGCCCTTCCTGATGCGCGCGCTGCGTGACCACGGCAAGCCGCTGCCACCCGTGTTCTGCACGCAGCTCACACGGGGCCTCGTGCAGGTCAAGCTCCGCGAGCATCGCCTGCTCGACGAGACGCACGTGCAGGTGATCGAGCCTGGACAGACGATCGAGGCCGGCTCGTTCTCCGTCGAACCGTTTGGCGTCTCGCACTCCATTCCGGACTCCGTGGGGTTCATCATCCAGACCGCGCTCGGCCCGGTCGTGCACACCGGCGACTTCAAGATCGACCACACGCCGGTGATGGGGCAGCACACCGACCTCACGCGGCTCGCCGAGGTCGGCCGCGAAGGTGTCGTGCTGCTTGCAGCGGACTCGACCTACGCGGAGATCGAGGGGCATACGCCCTCGGAGCAGACGGTCGCCGACGCGCTCGATCGCGCGATCGGCGAGGCGCCGGGGCGGGTCATCGTCGCCACCTTCGCCTCGCTGATCTCGCGCGTGCAGATCGTGATCGACGCCGCCGAGCGCTACGACCTGCGCGTCTTCGTCACGGGCCGCTCGATGGTCAACAACGTGCAGATGGCGCGCGAACTCGGCTACCTCGACGTGCCCGACGGCATCCTGATGAACGTGCGCGAAATGCAGGAGCACCCGGACTCGCGCACGGTGGTGATCAGCACCGGCGCGCAGGGTGAGCCGACGGCCGCCCTCACCCGTATGGCGAGCGGCGACCACCAGCACATCGCGATCACCGAGGGCGACACGGTGATCCTCTCCTCGAACCCGATCCCCGGGAACGAGGCGCTCGTCGACCGCAACATCGACAACCTCTTCCGGGCCGGGGCGCGCGTCGTCTACAACCGCATCGCGCCCGTCCACGTCCGTGGTCACGCCGCGCGCGAGGAGCTGAAGATCGTCCACCGCCTCGTCCAGCCGCGGCACTTCGCGGGCATCCACGGCGAGCACCGCCACCTGGTCATGCATCGCGAGCTCGCCATCGACCTCGGGATCGCCGAGGACGACGCGTTCGTCCTCAGCGACGGCGACGTGCTGGAGATCAGCGAAGACGGCGCCGCGATCGTCGACGTGGTGCCTGCCGATTATGTCTACGTCGATGGCATCGGCATCGGCGATGTCGATCACATCGTGCTGCGTGACCGGCGCCGGCTCGCCTCGGACGGGATGTGCGTGGTGGTCGTCGCCGTCGACCGCCGGCGCGGCGCGCTCGTGGGTGTACCGCAGGTGCTGTTGCACGGCTTCGTCGGCCCCGAGGAAGAGGAGCTGATCACGGAGCGCGTCTGCCAGCTGGTCGCCAGCCTCGCCGCCGGCGAGGGGGGGCGTTTCGACTGGACCGACTGGCGTGAGACACTGGAGGACGAGGTGGCTCGCCTCCTCTATCGCGAGACGCACCGGCGGCCGGTGGTGCTGCCGGTCACCGTGGATGCGCCCTCCGGCGAACGGAGCGGCGCATTGCAACGGAGCGCAACGACGGAGGAGTGAACAGAGCCCTCGAACCGGTCAGCCTGCTTGGCGGGGGGCGGTCCGGTTGAAGGAGCGGAGCGATGGCCCGAACGAACACCCGCCGCCCGGCAAGCCGCAGCACGCAGCGCGCGCCCTCGCGATCGATGGTGCGGCGCATCCTGCGCCCGGAGATCGTCGGGACCGCCCTCGTCGTCGTGGCGGTGGCGCTGCTGCCCTTCCTGCTCCCGTTGACGAGCATCGTGGCCGAGGCCCGGGACGGGCTCGTCGGCGCCCTCGGACTGCACGTCTTCACGCTTGTCGTGCTCACGCTGGCAATCGGCCTGCTGCTGGCGCTGCGCCAGGGCAGGCGGCTGCGCGGTCGAGGGCGGCACATCGCCGGCGCGGTCCTGATGCTGACGTTCAGCGCCGGGCTGCTCGGCCTCTGGACGCCCGACGTGGTCGTCGGGGAGGTGGACCTCGGCGCGAGCTCGGCCGGCGGCGACGCCGGCCGCGCGCTGGCGGGCGGTGGCCTGGTGACGATCGCCTGGCTCGCGCTGTTCCCGATCGCCTTCACGCTGCTCTGGCCGCGCACGGCCTGGCAGCTGCTGCGTAGCTCCCCCCGCGCTCTCGGCCTCGCCCTGGCCGGGCTCTGGCGTCACCTCGTACGCCCCGCGGGCCGGAGCGTCGCCGAGCAGGTTCGCGGCTACCGAGCGCGCCGCAAGAGCGCCGAGGCCGCGCGCGATCCCTACGCCGACCTGCGCGCGGACCTGCCGGCCGGAGCCGGCCTGCCCACGCGCCTCGAGAACCAGCCGGCCACGAACGGCGCGACCTCGGGAACCGAGGGCGGGAGCGAAGCCGCGGCCGCGATGGAGGTCGCGGAGCCGCCGCCCCCGAAGCAGATCGAGATGGACCTCGAGCACGACGTCAGCACCTGGCGGCACTCGAGCGACGGCTGGCAGCTGCCGCCGATCGAGCTGCTGGCCGAGGCGGAGCCGCTCGCGCCGGAGCTGGGCGACCAGCAGCGGCGCGCCGAGCTGATCGTCGAGACGCTCGCCTCGTTCGGCGTCGAGGCGAGCGTCACCCAGATCAACGAGGGCCCGACCGTCACCCAGTTCGGCGTCGAGCCGGGCTGGGACGTGCGTACCCGCACCGTCCAGGAGCGCACTCCCGACGGCGACCCGGTCCTCGACGACGACGGCCAGCCGCGCACGAAGCAGATCGAGGTCTCGCGGACGCGCGTGCGCGTGAACCGCATCACGGCGCTGCAGAACGACCTCGCACTCGCGCTCGCCGCCCCCGCGCTGCGCATCGAGGCGCCCGTCCCGGGTCGCTCCGTCGTGGGCATCGAGGTGCCGAACGCCAGCTCGGCGGTGGTGACGCTGCGCAGCGTGCTGGAGTCGCGCGAGTTCGCGAAGACCGCGGGCAAGTCACCGCTGCCGATCGCCCTCGGCTCCGGCGTGTCGGGCACGCCGGTCGTCGCCGACCTCGCCTCGATGCCGCACCTGCTGATCGCGGGTGCGACCGGATCAGGCAAGTCGGTCTGCCTCAACTCGATCATCGTCTGCCTGCTGATGAACTTCTCACCAGAGCAGCTGCGCTTCGTGCTGATCGACCCGAAGCGCGTCGAGCTCGCGCCCTTCGCGGACGTGCCACACCTCGCGTTCAGCGAGATCGTGATCGACATGGACAAGGTCGTCGGCACGCTGCAGGCCGTGATCCACGAGATGGAGTCGCGCTACCGCCGCTTCGCGAACGTCGGCGTGCGCAACATCGAGCGCTACAACGAGCAGGCCGGCAGCGGCCGCCTCCCCTACTGGGTGGTGGTGATCGACGAGCTGGCGGACCTGATGCTGGCCGCGCCCTACCAGGTGGAACACCAGCTGGTGCGCCTCGCGCAGCTCGCGAGGGCGACCGGCATCCACCTCGTGGTCGCCACGCAGCGGCCCTCGGTGGACGTGGTGACGGGGCTGATCAAGGCGAACTTCCCGACGCGGATCGCCTTCGCGGTCTCCTCGCAGGTGGACTCGCGCACGATCCTCGACGGCGGCGGCGCGGAGAAGCTGCTCGGCAAGGGCGACATGCTGTTCCAGCCCAAGGACCAGGGGAAGCCGACGCGCCTGCAGGGCGTCTTCGTCTCCGACGGCGAGATTGAGGACCTGACGAGCTTCTGGACGGACGACCGCTTCGAGAACCTGCGCCCGGAGAGCTTCGACGAGCTGATCGACGAGGCTGCCGAGGACGCGGCCGCCCTCGAGGCGGGAGGGGCCGCCGGCTCAGCCTCCTCCGATGTCGACCCGATGATCACGAAGGCGCTCGAGTTGGCGCGCGAGCACGACCACATCTCGACTTCTCTGTTGCAGCGCCGCCTGCGCATCGGCTACCCGCGCGCCGCGCGGGTCATGGACGAGCTCGAGGGCCAGGGCATCGTCGGCGCCCCCGAGGGCGGCTCCGGCTCCCGCCCCGTCCTCCTCGACGCGGACGACGGCCTCGAGGATTCGGCGTCTGCGCCTGTCGCGCCGGTGGTGGAGCGGGAGTAGGCCCTACCGCCCGCGCCGCCAGCGGCCGCGACGCCCGGTGGGCGCGTCGGCGCGCTGCGGGCGGGGCGCGGGGGCGTCGAAGGCGCGCAGGCCCTCGGGGGTGTCGCCGACGAGCTCGCGGCGCAGCTCGACGATCTGGTCGCGGAGCTGGGCGGCGCGCTCGAACTCCAGCTCACGCGCGGCCGACTTCATCTGCGACTCCAGCTCCTTGATCATCCGCAGCAGCTCGTCCCTCGGCAGGTCCGTCGCGACGACGTAGGCCGGAGACTCCTCGGCGACGCGCAGGCCGTCGGTGATGTCGCGGATCTCCTTGCTGATGCCCGCCGGCTCGATGCCGTGCTGCTCGTTGTATCCGAGCTGGATGGCGCGCCGGCGAGCGGTCTCGTCGAGGGCCGTGCGCATCGACTGGGTGACGGCGTCGGCGTACATGATCACTCGGCCCTCGGCGTGGCGGGCCGCGCGGCCGATCGTCTGGATCAGCGATCCGCCGGAGCGCAGGTAGCCCTCCTTGTCGGCATCGAGGATGCAGACCAGCGAGACCTCGGGCAGGTCGAGGCCCTCGCGCAGCAGGTTGATGCCCACCACCACGTCGTACACGCCCTGCCGCAGGTCGCGCAGGATGTCGACGCGCTCGAGGGTGTCGATCTCCGAGTGGAGGTAGTGCGCCTTCACGTCCATCTCGAGCAGGTAGTCGGTCAGATCCTCGGCCATCTTCTTGGTCAGCGTCGTCACCAGGACGCGCTCGCGGCGCTCCGCCCGCGCGCGCACCTCGGCGAGCAGGTCGTCGATCTGGCCCTGCGTCTCCCGCACCTCGACGACGGGGTCGACGATGCCGGTCGGGCGGATTACCTGCTCGGCGACCTGCTCCGAGTGCTCCAGTTCGTACGGCCCGGGCGTGGCGGAGACGAAGATCACCTGGTTGAGGTGGTCCTCGAACTCCGCGAAATCGAGCGGGCGGTTGTCCAGCGCCGAGGGCAGCCGGAAGCCGAAGTCGACCAGCGTCTGCTTGCGGCGGATGTCCCCGAAGTACATCCCCCGGACCTGGGGCATCGCGATGTGCGACTCGTCGATGAAGACCAGCCAGTCGTCCGGGAAGTAGTCCAGCAGCGTCCACGGCGTCGAGCCCGCGCCGCGCCCCTGGAGGTGCCGCGAGTAGTTCTCGATGCCGGAGCAGTAGCCGCTCTCTCGCAGCATCTCCAGGTCGTAGCGGGTGCGCTCCTCGAGCCGCGTCGCCTCGAGGATCTGGCCCGCGCCGCGCAGCGCGACGGAGCACTCGCGCAGCTCCTCCTCGATGTTCTTGATGGCGAGTTCGAGCCGGTCCGTGGAGGTCACGAAGTGCTTCGCGGGGTAGATGGAGAAGCGCTCCTGCGCCGTCAGCAGCTCGCCGGAGAGCGGGTCGACGGTGACGATGCGCTCGATTTCGTCGCCCCAGAAGTCGACGCGCACGGCGACGTCCTCGTAGGCGGGGAAGATCGTCAGCGTGTCGCCGCGCACGCGGAACGTGCCGCGCACGAGGTTCATGTCGTTGCGCGCGTACTGCATGTCCACCAGTTGGCGGATCAGCGAGTTGCGGTTGACGTGCCGCCCGACGTGCAGCTTCGAGACGAACGACTCGTACTCGCCCGGCTCGCCGAGGCCGTAGATGCAGGACACCGAGGCGACGATCAGCACGTCGCGGCGCTCGAACAGCGCGCGCGTCGCCGAGTGGCGCATCTTGTCGATCTCGTCGTTGATGTCGGCGTCCTTGGCGATGTAGGTGTCGGTGCGCGGGATGTAGGCCTCGGGCTGGTAGTAGTCGTAGTAGGAGACGAAGTACTCGACGGCGTTGCGCGGGAAGAACTCGCGGAACTCGGCGGTCAGCTGCGCGGCCAGCGTGCGGTTGGGCGCGAGCACCAGCGTCGGCCGCTGGTGGCGGGCGATGATGTTCGCCATCGTGAAGGTCTTGCCGGAGCCGGTGGCGCCGAGCATGGTCTGCATCGTCAGGCCGCGATCGAGCCCGTCGACGAGCTCGTCGATCGCCTGCGGCTGGTCGCCCGTCGGCCGGAACTCGCTGACCAGCTCGAACCCGGTGCTCGCTGTGGTGGTCACGAGGTCCATTGTACGCCCCGGCGAGCCGTGATCCCGCCTCGCGCTGCGTCGCGCTATGCTGCCCGGCGGCGCAGAGAGCACAGGATGCGGGAGGTGAGCGATGCGGCTCGAGGGCAAGGTCGCGATGGTCACGGGAGCGGCCTCGGGCATCGGACGGGCGACATCGCTGACGCTGGCCCGCGAGGGCGCGGCGGTGATGTGCGCCGACGTCAACACCGAGGGCGCGCAGGAGACCGCGGACGCGATCGCCGCCGCCGGCGGGACGGCGGCGGTCGTCGAGCTGGACGTCACCGACGAGGAGGCCGTGCAGGCCGCCCTCGCCGCCACGGTCGAGCAGCTCGGCGCGCTGCACATCCTGGTCAACGACGCCGGCATCAGCGGCCGCACGCACGAGTATCACGACGTGATCGACGTGAACCTCAATGGCGTCTACTACTGCATGAAGTACGGTGCGGCGCTGATCGAGCAGCACGGGGGCGGCTCGATCGTCAGTCTCTCCTCGATCATGGGCCTCGTGGGCGGCAGCGCGCCGGGCTACACCGCCTCGAAGCACGGCGTGCTCGGCCTCACGCGCAACTACGCGCTGATGAACGGCGGGCGCGGCGTGCGGGTGAACTGCGTCAACCCCGGCTACATCGAGACGCCGATGACGGCGCAGATGCTAGAGGATGAGCAGCGTCGCGACGACGCGGTCGGCCTGCACCCGATCGGGCGTCTCGGGAAGCCCGAGGACGTGGCGAACGCGATCCTCTTCCTCGCGAGCGACGACGCCTCGTTCGTCACGGGCGTGGCGCTGCCGGTGGACGGCGGCTACACCGCCCAGTAACCGAGGGCGCCTCGGGGCTCAGTCCTCCCCGAACCAGAAGCGCCGCATGTTCGCGCCCGCGATCGCCTCGATCGCGTCGTCGGGGACCGGCAGCTTGCCGTCAAGCAGCAGGTTGAGGTCGGCCACGTACTCAGCGAGGCCGCCGGAGGCCGGGTAGTTCGAGCCCCAGACGATGCGCTCCACCCCGAACGCCTCCACGGCCTGCGCGATCACCGGGTAGACCGGCTCGTGCGGGTAGGGCGCGTAGCGGCTCGGGAACGAAACCTGGAACCAGACGCCCGGATGGCGCGCCAGCTCCCAGACCGGCTGCTGCGGCGCGAAGTCGGGCGCGTCCTGCAGGCGCGGCGTCGCGAGGTGCGAGAGCATCACGCGTGTCCCCGGGTGGCGAGTGATCGCCGCCTCGATGTACGGCACCCAGCCGGCGGGCGCGTGGTGCGGCATCGCCTGGATGATGAGGCCGAGGTGCGCCGCCGCCATCAGCAGCTCCGGCCGCTCGAAGATCATCTCCGAGGTGAGCCGCACGCCCTTGAAGTCGCCCTCCCCGGCGATCGCCTCGAGCTGATCGCGCGCCCGTGGATCGCGATGGTTGACGAGGCAGACGCCGGCGACGCGGTCCCGCTCCTCGCGGATGACCCCGGCCAGGTAACTGTTGTCGTACTCGCCCATGTGCTGGACGATCGTCACCCGCGTCACGCCCGCCTCGTCGAGCGTGCCGCGCAGTGTCTCGTACGGGTAGTACTTGCTCAGCCCGCAGTGCGTGTAGGCGTCGTTGACCTCGAACGGGTGGGTGGGCGGCGCGGTCACAGGCCCCTCCCTCAGTACCGGGCCCGCTGGCCCGGGATCGGTTACAGCCTGAGTCTAGCGAAGCGCGCGGCCTGCGGCCCATGGCGGGCGCGGCTAGAGTGGGCCGCTGGAGGCGGCATGGTCGCGAGGCTGTTCCCGGGCGTCTACGAGGGCTGGATCGTCGTCGGCGCCTCGACGACGATGCTTTTTATCCTCTCGGCCGCGGTCTTCTGGGGCCTCGGCCCGATCTTCAACCCGATCCTCGACGAGTTCGGCTGGAGCCACGGCGCCACGGCGTTCGCCTTCGCCGCCCGTTCCGAGGTCAACGGGGCGGCGGCCCCGTTCGTCGGGGCGCTGATCGACCGGATCGGCTCGCGGATGATGCTGGTCGTCGGGCTCATCGTCGCCTCGTGCTGTCTCTTCCTGCTCTCGTTCATGCAGAACATCGTGCACTTCTACCTGCTGATGCTGGTCATGGCGCTGGGCACGAGCACCTGCGGGGGACAGGCGACGATGGTCTCCACCGTCAGCTGGTTCGAGCGCAAGCGGGCGCGCGCGCTGGCCCTGGCGACGGCGGGCGGCACGCTTGGGGGGATCCTCGTCGTCGCCATCGCCTTCCTCGTCGAGTCGCTCGGCTGGCGGGGCGCGTTGCAAGTGATGGCGCTGGTGCTGCTTGTCGGCGGGCTCCTCGCGGGCTCGAACGTGCGCACGAGGCCGCCGGGCCACCGCCAGCCGCTCGATGGCATCCCGCGGGCCACGGGCTTGGGACAACGTGCGGGCGAAGACGACGACGAGCGCTGGGGTGTGCCGCTGCGCGAGGCGCTGCGTGCGCGGGCGTTCTGGCTGCTCGCCTTCGCACAGTTCGCGATCTTCTTCGCGATCACGGCCATCGTCGTGCTGCACGTCCCCTTCATGGAGGACGACGTCGGGATCTCGAAGACGGCGGCGGGCGTGGGTTCGGCGTTCTTCGCCGTCGCCTCGCTGGTGGGGCGCATCATCTCCGGAGGCGCCGCCGACCGCTTCGACAAGCGAGTGGTGCTGGCGCTGGTGGTCCTGGTGGCGGGCGTGGCGATGCCGCTCTTTGCCCTGGTCCAGAACCTCTGGCAGGCGAGCCTGGTGCTGATGGTCATCGCGGCCGGGGTCGGCGGCGCGAACCCGATCCGCACGGCGCTGCTGGCGGACTACTTCGGGACACGCTCGTTCGGCGCGATCAATGGCGTTTCGATGGCGATCGGGACGCTCGGCGCGTTCCTCGGGCCGTGGCTGCTGGGGCTGAGCGTGGACGTGACGGGCGGCTACTCGACCGGCTTCATGTTCACCGGCGTGGTCGCGCTGGTTTCGATTCCCTTCGTGCTGCGGACGAAGGCGCCGACGGAGCTGACGGCGCGCTACCGCGGCCGCACGGTCCGCGTCGTGCAACCGGGGCCGCCGCCCCCCAGCGCCGGAGCGCCCCGCGGCTAGTCGAGCCTGCGCAGCCGCGGCAGGAACGCGATCATCGCGAGCGTCAGGACGACCAGCACGGCCGAGACGGTGCCGAACGCCCATTGCCCGCCGACCTGCTCGGCGAAGAGACCGAACAGCACCGCTCCGAAGGACATGATCCCGAACTCCGTCATGTAGAGCGACATCACGCGCCCGCGATACTCGTCGAGCGAATAGTGCTGGAGCAACACGTTGCCCAGCGCCTGCCGCCCCGCGCTGCCGATCCCGACGAACAGCATGAAGAAGCCGCTCAGCCAGATCAGCCTCGTCGAGGCGAACCCGATCAACGCCACGCCGACGAACAGCGAGCTCAGCAGCAACAGCAACCCGCGCCGCCTCGCGGGCAGCGAGGCGAGCACGAGCGATCCGGCGAGCGATCCCACCGCGCTTACGGCGATCAGCAGCCCGAGCTCGATCGGGCCGCCGCCGAGCACGTCGCGGACGAAACCCGGGAGCATGATCTGGTACGGGAGCGCCAGCAGCGCGCCGACCATGCCGGCGAGGAGGAGCAGGCCGAGCGTGCGTTCGGCGATGACGTAGCGCACGCCCTCGACGAGGTCGGCGTACCCGCTGGTGCGTCGAGGGCGGGCTGCGGGCTCGTGCTGCAGCCGCACCTGACCGAGTGTGACGACGGCGAACCCGTAGAGCGCGGCCATCAGGAAGTAGACCCACTCGGCGCCGATGAAGGCGATCATGAATCCGCCCAGCGCGGGTGCGGCAAGCCGCATCAGGTTCGACGCGGCGGCGCTCAGCGAGACGGCGTTCATCAGCCGGTCCATGCCGACGACCTCGGGCAGGATCGCCTGCCTCGAGGGCATCATCAGCGCGAGCGCGATGCCGTGCGCGATGCCCGCGACTAGCAGGTGCGCGAACTGGAGCAGGTCGAACAGCAGCAGGAAGCCGACGATCACCGCGGTGACGGCGTTGGCGAGCTGCCCCGCCTGCAGCACCAGCTTCTTCGGCGCGCGGTCCGCGAGCACCCCGCCGAAGACCGACAGGATCAGCATCGGCGCGGCGCTCCCGAGGGAGACCACGCCGAGCGCGGCGAAGCTCCCGGTTAAATCGAACGCCAGATAGCCGCGCGCGAGCATCTGCATGTTCATCGCGGCCATCTGGCCGAGCAGCGCGAGGTAGAACCAGCGGAACTCGCGGTCGGAAAACGAGTCGAAGGTACGGAGCTGACGCCCGCCTCCGGGTCTGCCGCCCTCGAACGGCGGTCGGTCGAGCGAGCCCCCGGCAGCGCCTTGGGTCGGGGTGGCGGTCACGACGCGAAACCGCTCGCGAGGGCGGGCGAAGCTGCCTGTCTGCGGGCGGGCGCGATCATCTCCGCAGTCTAGGCGATGATTTCCGCGGTTGCCGTGAGGCTGTTCCTTGACAGCGTGTTCGCTATACGCGAACATCACGTCGTGGACCCGGGAATGACAGTCGAATGGGGGACCCGGGCGCTCCGGGACATGCGTCGCCTGGCCGCACGGGATCGCGAGCGCATCAACGCCAAGATCGAGCGATACGCCGCGAATCCGGCGTCACTCGCGAGGCAGGTGGTCGCGGTGACCGGCGGTCCGTACAGGCGGCTGCGAGTCGGCGACTATCGGGTGATCTTTGATGTCGAGCGGGGCGACCCGGTGGTACTGGCGGTAGTGAGGGTCCGGCACAGGAGAGAGGCGTATGACTAGCGAGGATACCGTCACCCTGCCACGGGCGGAGTACGAGGCCCTGCTCGAGCGTAACGAGGATCTCGAGGACACGCTGGCCGCTATTGAGGCGGACGACGGCAACCGCGTGCCCCACGAGGTGGCGCTCACCATCATGCGTGGCGGGAGTCCTATCCTCGCCTTTCGCAACCATCTCGGGCTCACACTGCGAGAACTCGCCGCGCGGACCGGGATCGCCGCCAGCTACCTGTCCGAGATCGAGCGCGGGCACAAGCCGGGCTCCGCCTCGGCTCTGGCGAGAATCGCCGACGCGTGCGGGACCACGATCGACGCCCTGCTCATTGGTAGGGAGTTGCCCGGAGGCGAGTTGCTGGTCGCGGAGGACGAGCCCGAATACCCGCAATGATCCTCGCGGTTGCCGCGCGGCAGGGCCCCCGCTAGGGTTCGCAACGCGAGACGGGAGGAGACCGCGATGCCGATGCTCGATGTGGACGGGGCCAGGCTGCACTACCACGAGCAGGGAGCCGGCGAGACGATCGTCCTTACCGCCGCCTACAACACCCCCTCGAAGTTCTGGGGCCCGCTGGTCCCGACGCTCGCCGAGAACTTCCGCGTGGTCACCTACGACGTGCGCGGCTTCGGCGAGACTGAGCTCGAGACCGAGAGCGCCGACGTCGATGTCGCGGCGGACGACCTGCACGCGCTGATTCAGCACGTCGGCGACGGCCCTGTGCTGTCGCTCGGGCACGCCTTCGGGGGTGGGATCGCCGCGAACCACGTCGTGCGAAACCCGGACGCCGTGCGCGGCCTGATCCTCGTCAACGCCGGCGGCATGTTCGCCGGCGATCCGGCGGCCTCGGCCAACATGTACTCGCTCTCCACGAAGCGGGGCCTCGATGCCGACGGCTTCGCGGAGCTGTTCGTGGAGACCTACTGCGGCGCCGGGTTCGGAGAGACCGAGGAGCAGCGCGCGCTGCTCGACGGGATGTTCGAGGACCGCAGCCCGCGCGAGAAGGTGATGATGGCGCTGTCGATCCTCGGCTCGTCGAACGCCGACAAGTACTGGGCGCAATGGTCGCACCCGACGCTGCTGATCTACGGCACCGCCGACCGCGTCGCCGTGCCGTTCAACGGCTTCGACCTCGCGAGGGCGCTGCCCAACTCCGAGCTGCACTGGCTGCGCGGGGCCGGGCACTACAGCCCCTGGGAGCGCCCCGAGCGCATCGCCGAACTGGTCGGCGAGTTCGCCGCCGGCCTCTAGCCCGCACGGCGAGAAGTGGCGCGATGACGGAGCGCCTTCAGGACAGGGTCGCGGTCGTCACCGGCGCCGCCTCCGGCGCAGGCCGCGCGATGGCGCAGCGCTGCGCCTCGGAAGGCGCGGCCGTGCTCTGCGCCGACGTCAACGAGGACGGCCTCGCCGAGACCGTCGCGAGCATCGAGGCCGCCGGCGGCAGGGCCGCCGCGCGTCGGACCGGCGTCTCCCGCGAGTCCGAGGTCGAGGCGATGCTCCGGGAGGCGGTGGAGCGCTTCGGGCGGCTCGACGTGCTGATGAACAACGCCGCGATCGGAAGCGGCAGGGCCGACTGGCCGCGGGCGATCGCGATCAACCTCGAAGGCGTCTACCACGGGTTGCGGCACGGCGCGGCGCTGCTTGCCACGCAGGGCGGCGGCGCGATCGTGAACACCGCCTCGGCGGTGGCGCTTGTCGCGCTGCCCATTCAGCGGCTGCCGGAGGACGGCGGCCTGCTGCCATCGGGGCAACTGGGCTACGTCGCGGCGAAGGCCGGCATCGTGGGGCTGACGCGGCAGTTCGCCGTCGCCTACGGCCGCCTCGGCGTGCGCGTCAACGCGATCGCCCCCGGCGGCATCGACACGCCGATGCTGCGCGGCGGCACGGACTTCAGCGAGGGCGACCCGCACCCCGCCGACGCGATCCATCCGCTCGGCCGCATCGGACGGCCCTCGGAGATCGCGGCCGCGGCGGTCTTCCTCGCGAGCGACGAGGCCGCGTTCATCACCGGCGTCGTGCTGCCCGTCGATGGCGGCTACACGGCGATGTAGCCGCAGCGAGGCCGCCGCCCCGCATACACTCCGGCCACACGCTTCGGCTCGCGGACGGGAGGCGGCCATGCAGGACTTCGAGGGCAAGGTCGCCGTCGTCACCGGCTCGGCGAGCGGCATTGGGCGCGGGCTCGCGCAGCGCTTCGCCGAGGAGGGCATGCGCGTCGTCCTCGCCGACGTAGAGGCGGACGCCCTTGCTGCGGCGGTCAGCGAGCTGCGGGACGCCGGTCACGAGGTGCGCGGCGAACAGGTCGACGTCTCGAGGCAGGAGTCGGTCGACGCGCTCGCGGAGGCCGCGTTCGCGGCCTGGGGCAGGGTGCACGTCGTCTGCAACAACGCCGGGGTCGCCGCCGTCAACGACTGGGGCTCGCTGCACCCCGAGGGCGGCGTGCCGATGTGGGAGCTGACCCTCGAGGACTGGCGCTGGACCTACGGCGTCAACTTCTGGGGAGTGCTGCACGGCATCCGCGCCTTCACGCCGCTGCTGATCGGGCAGGGCGAGCCGGCGCACATCGTGAACACCGGCTCGGTGCAGAGCTTCCAGGGCAACACGAGCCTCGTCGCCTACAGCTCGACGAAGTTCGCCGTCGGGCGCATCACCGAGACGCTGCAGATGCAGCTGCGCGAGCTCGGCTCGCCCGTGCGCGCGCACCTGCTGTGCCCCGGCGGCGTGGCGACGCGCAGCTACCTCGCGGAGCGCAACCGCCCGGAGGAGCTACAGAACCCCGATCCGGCGGCGGGCGACCCCGAGCGCGCGGCCGCCTTCGCCCGCGCGCGCGACGAGACCGGCGAAAACATGGGGCGCAACATGCCGCCCTCGGGCGTCGCGGCGGCGGTGATCGAGGGGTTGCGCGCGGAGCAGTTCTACATCTTCTCGCACGGGACCGACTTCGATGCGCAGATCCGCGCACGCATGGAGCGGATCATCGCGCGCGAGGAGCCGCAGCCCTGATCCCGGTCCAAAGATCGGCTATCGTGCGCCCATGACCGCCGAAGACCGCCTCGCCATCCTCGATCAGATCGGCCGCTACTCGTACGCGGTCGACGCGTTCGACGACGCCGAGTTTGCCGCGCGCTTCACCGACGACGGTGTGTTCGAGCGCCGCGCGATCGGCTCGGACGGGCCGTACGAGGTGATCGAGGGCCACGCGGCGCTGCGAAGCTGGATCCTCGAGATCCTCGAGACGCTCCCCGAAGGCGTGATCACTCGCCACCATCAGCGCGCGACGGTCTTCGACGAGTTGAGTGGGGAAGCCGCGCGCACGCGCACGATGTTGCTGCTGACCAGCATCGGTCCCGGCGACCGCCACCCGCGCACGGTGGGCAGCGGCGTCTACCGCGACGAGTGGCGCCGCACGGACGAGGGCTGGCGCATCGTACGGCGCGTCGCCGACATGGACCGCCCGGCCCCGGACGCCGCGCGTGGCTGAGGTGCGCATCGTCGGCAAGGCGATGGACGACCTGGCGGACGACTGGCACTGGGTGGTCCTGCACGCCGCCGAGGAGCTGGAGCCGCGCCTCTACTTCACCGCCCGCGTCGACACCGTCTGCGGCATCCTCATCGCGGATCGCCCGAGGCGCGTGCGCCTCTTCGACATGGGCGCGCCGGACGAGCCGACCTGCCCGAAGTGCAACACGGAGGGGCTGCCGCCCGGCCTGCTCGCCGACGTGCGGGAAGCAATCGAGCGCGGCGAGCGCGAACCGGCGGCGGTCTGACCGCCCGCCGCGGGCGGCGCGGCGGATATACTGCGGGCGATGGCCCTCGATCTGTCAGACCGGCCCAATCTGCTCGTCATCCTCGACTCGCACGGCATCATCTATCGCTCGTATTACGCGCTGCGCGACAGCTTCGCGAGCACCGTGCGGCGCACCGGCGAGCCGGTCTGGGCGGTCTACGGCTACGCCAACTCGCTGCTCTACGTCCTCGATGAGCTGCGGCCGACGCACATCATCGCGGCCTGGGACGCCCCTACCCCCACCTTCCGCCACGAGGCCGACGCCGATTACAAGGCGACCCGGCGGCCAACGCCCGACGACCTGAAGCCGCAAATCGAGCGCGTCCGAGACGTGCTGGGGGCGTTCCGGATACCCCTCGTCGAGGCGCCGGGCTACGAGGCGGACGACGTCCTCGGCACGCTCGCGACGCAGGCGAAGGCGGCCGGCGTCGAAACCGTGCTCGTGACGCTGGACAACGACATGGTGCAGCTCGTGCAACCGGGCGTGAAGGTGCTGATGTACCGACCCTATCAACGGGATTATGTCCTCTACGACAGGGAGGGGGTGCGTGCGCGCTGGGGCTTCGAGCCCGAGCAGATCCCGGACTTCAAGGCCCTCGTCGGGGACAACACCGACAACATCGCCGGCGTCCGCGGCATCGGCGACAAGGGCGCGAAGGCGCTGATCGGCGAGTGGGGCACCATCGAGGGGATGATCGAGCACCTCGAGGAGATCAAGCCGCCGCGCGCCCAGAAGGCGCTCGCGGCCGCCGTCGAGGACGCCCGCCACTTCAAGCGCATGGCCACGATCGTCACCGACGTGCCGGACGTCGCGCTCGACCTCGACGCGGCGCTGGTGCACGACTACGACCGTGCGGCCGTGCTCTCGCTGTTCCAGGAGCTCGAGTTCCGCTCGCTCGTCGGGCGCTTGCCGCAGCACGCGGACGACGCGGCCAGCGGCGGCGAGCAGCCCGAGGGCGCGATTGCCAGTGGCGGCGAGTACGAGGTCGTGACGACGACCAAGCGCCTGGGTGAGGTGGTCGAGGCGGTGAAGGCCGCCGGGCGCTTCGGCTTCGAGCTGCTGGCCGACGACGAGCATCCGATGCGCGCGGCCTACGGCCTCGTGGGCCTCGCGCTCAGCGTCGAGCCGGGCAAGGGCTGGTACCTGCCGTTCGGCCACACGCGCGAGCCACTGCCCCCGAAGGAGGGCCAGCAGGAGATGATGATGGACGCGCCGGAGCCCGAGGCGCCCGTCGTCCAGCTCCCGCGCGACGCCGTCCTCGAGGCGGCCCGCACGCTGTTCACGGACCAGGACCTTGAGCGTGTCTCCAACAGCGGCAAGACGCAGCTGCTCGCCCTCGCCCAGACGCCCGGCGGCGTCTGGGCGGACAGCATCGACTTCGACACCTCGATCGCCGCGTACGTGCTCGGCGAGCGTGCGCGCGACATCCGCGGACTCGCGTTCGAACGGCTCGGCCACGAGCTGCCGGAGGCGAAGAGCCTGCTCGGCACGGGCCGCAAGGCCATCCCCTTCTCGCGCACGGACCCGGGGGACGCGGCCGGTCTCGCCGCCGGGGCGGCCGACGCGACGCTGCGCCTCTCCGGCGAGTTGCTCGCCGATCTCGAGGCGAACGACCTCGACCGGGTCTTCCGCGAGATCGATCTGCCGCACCTGCCGGTGCTGGCGCGCATGGAGCAGTACGGCCTCGCCATCGACCGCGAGGCGCTCGCGATCCTCGGCGCGGAGCTGGCCGATCTGACCGAAGGAGCACAGGACGAGGTGTTCTCGGCGGTCGGCCACGAGTTCCAGATCGGCTCGCCGCAACAGCTCTCCCACGTCCTCTTCGAGGAGCTCGAGTTGCCGAAGACGCGCAAGACCGCGACGGGCTGGACGACGGACGCAAACGCCCTCGAGCCGCTCCGCCAGGCGCACCCGGTTGTCGAGGCGGTGCTGCGCTGGCGCGAGCTGACGAAGATCCGATCGACCTACGTGGACACGCTGCCGGGGCAGATCCACCCGGTCACCGGGCGCGTGCACACCGTGTTCTCCCAGACCACCGCCGCCACCGGACGGCTCTCCTCGAACGACCCGAACCTGCAGAACATCCCGGTACGCACGGAGATCGGCGCGGCCGTGCGCAACGCCTTCGTGGCGCGCGACTGTGGCGACGATCCGCTCCTGCTCTCGCTCGACTACTCGCAGATCGAGCTGCGCATCCTCGCCCACGTCTCCGGCGACGAGGAGCTGCGGCGCGCCTTCCTCGAGGGCCAGGACATCCACCGCGCGACGGCGGCGAACGTCTTCCACGTCGGCCCCGACGAGGTGGACGCGGAGATGCGGCGTCGCGCGAAGGTGTTCAACTTCGGCGTGCTCTACGGCCTCACGGCGTTTGGGCTGTCGCAGCGCGAGGGCATCCCCCGCGACGAGGCCGAGGAGTTCATTCGCGCCTACTTCGCCGCCTACCCGCAGGTGGCGCACTGGCGCGACGAGGTCGTGACCGAGGCGCGCGAGCGCGGTTACGCGGAGACGCTGACCGGCCGCCGTCGCTACATCCCGGAGCTGCGATCGAGGAACCACAACCGCCGCCTCGCGGCGGAGCGGATCGCGATCAATATGCCGATCCAGGGCGCGGCCGCCGACATCATCAAGATCGCCATGAACCAGATCGACGCCGAGTTGATCGCCCACCGCGCCGGTGGCGGGAAGGCCCGCATGGTGTTGCAGGTCCACGACGAGCTGCTGTTCGAGCTGCCTCGCGAGGAGCTCGACACGGTACGCGAGATCGCTCGCCGCCTCATGCCGGCCGTGCAACTGTCCGTGCCGCTCGACCTGGACGAGAAGCACGGCCGCTCCTGGGGCGAGATGGTCGAGACGGCGTGAGTCGGCGCACGCGGATGCACGATGCCTGAGTTGCCCGAGGTCGAGACGATCCGCCGCGGCCTCGAACCGCGAATCATCGGACGCACCATCGAGACAGTGCGCATCCACGCCGGCGCGGAACGCCTGGCCGTCACGCACTCCCCGCGCGAGCTCGAGGAGGAGCTGCCGGGACGGCGCATCGAGGCGCTGGGCCGCCACGGCAAGTACCTGATCGCCGCCCTCGACGATGGCCGCAGCTGGGTGCTGCACCTGCGTATGACCGGCGTGCTGCTGATCGGCGACCGCTCGGCGCCGAGCGAGCGCTTCGAGCGCGCGCGTGTCGACCTCGACGACGGCTGTACGCTGCGCCTCAACGACATCCGCAAGTTCGGCACCTGGCACCTCGTCGACGACCCGGCCGAGGCGATGCCGCGGATCGGGCCGGACGCACTGTCCGAGGAGTTCAGCGTGCGCTGGCTGCGGGACGCCCTCGGGCGGCGCACGGTGGCCGTGAAGTCGGCGCTGCTCGATCAACGAGTGGCGGCGGGGGTCGGCAACATCTACGCCGACGAGGCGCTGTGGATCGCGGGCATCGACCCGCGCACGCCGGCCGGCTCGATCGGGCCGCGCCGCGTCGCGCGGCTGCACGCCGCGCTGCTGGAGACGCTGCGCGACGGGCTGGCCGACGGCGGCAGCTCCTTCGACGAGTACCGGGACGCCTTCGGACTCACCGGCGGGCATCACCTGCGCGTCCACGTCTTCCGCCGCGAGGGCGAGCCCTGCGAGCGCGCTCGCTGCCGCGGTCGCGAGGTCCGCAAGATCCGCCTCGGCGGCCGCGCGACACACTACTGCGCGAGCTGTCAGCGGAGCTGAGGTGCTCCGAGGACGACACGCGGCGGATCGCGGCCCGTGGTCCTCGGTTGTGAGGTCCGAAACGCGCTGGTACGGTCCGCACCGTAATTCACAAACGCCGGACTGAAGACGGGCGGGACGGCGTGATCGTGCTGCTGGTGGGCGTGCTGGTCGGGGTCGCGGGCGCCTTGCTCGCCTGGCTCCTCGCGGCGTTCTACCTCGCCGAGCTGCTGACGCGCACCAAGCGCTGGCGCGTTGAGGGCAACCCCGCCGACCTGCGGCTGCGTCACGAGGAGATCGAGTTCTTCGCGGCGGACGGCGCCTGCATCCGTGGCTGGTACATGGAATCGCCCGGCGCGCGCGCCACGGTCGTCGTGGTGCACGACGCCCAGGGGACACGCTCGGACCCGAGCCAGGGCCTGCTCGACCTTCAGCGCGACTACCTGCGGCGCGGCATCAACGTGCTCAGCTTCGACCTTCGCGGACGCGGTGAGTCCGAGGGAGATGACGATCACCTCGGCGCGGCCGAACTGACGGACGTCGAGGCGGCGGTCGGGTACGCGCGGAACCGCAGCGCGCACGCGCCGCTGTTTCTGCACGGCTTCGGGATGGGTGCGGCGCTGGCGTTGATCGTCGCCGCCCGTGAGCCCGCCATCTCCGGCGTGATCGCGGACTCGCCGTTTGTCTCGATGCGCAGCCATGTGCGGCACGAGTACCAGCAGTGGCCGGAGTTCGTCTTCTGGCTCGCCACCTGGCTGGCTCGCCGCTTCCTCCACGCCGATGTCGACGCAATCACGCCGATCGACGTGATTCCGCAGCTCCGCCAGCCCGTGCTCTACATCCACGCCGAGGACGACCCAGAGGTGCCGGTGGAGCACACGCTGAACCTCGGGGCTGCCTCGCTCAACGCGGGCGACGGGATCTGGATCTCTCCGGCGGGCGGGCACTGTCAGGCGTACCTCGACGATTCCGCCACCTACCTCGCACGCTGCATCGCACACATCGACTCGGTCGTCTCCCCGCGGCGACCGCTCGCGCGCGCACTCTGATGCCGCCGGACCGCGGACCACGAGGAGCCACCCGGCTACTCGACGCGATCACGGACGTCGGCGGCATCCGCGTCGGGCACTGGACGCACCGCCGCTGGGCGACAGGCTGCACGGTGGTGATCTGCGCCGCCGGCGCTGTCGGGGGCGTCGACGTACGCGGGGCCGCGCCCGGAACGCGAGAGACCGACCTGCTGCGGCCCGGCAACCTCGTCGAGGAGGTGCACGCCGTCGTGCTCTCCGGCGGCTCCGCCTTCGGGCTCGATGCGGCCGGCGGCGTCGTCCGCTATCTCGAGGAGCGGGGCATCGGCCTGCACTTCGCAGAGCGCACCATCCCGATCGTCCCGGCGGCGATCCTGTTCGATCTCGGGCTGGGGAGCGGCGCCCGGCGTCCCGGCGCCGCCGAGGGCGAACGCGCGGCGAGGCGCGCCACGGGCGGGCGCGTCGCGCAGGGCTCGGTCGGCGCCGGCACCGGCGCGACGGTCGCCTCGCTGCTCGGCGGCGATCGGGCGCTCAAGGGCGGACTCGGCACCGCGAGCGAGCGGCTGGAGAGCGGCGCGACCGTGGGTGCGATCGTCGCCGTCAACGCCGCCGGCGCGATCCGCGATCCGAGCGACGGCTCGCTCGTCGCCGCGCCGCGCGCCGACGGCAGCGGATTCGTGGACCTCGATGCGCACCTGCGAAGCGGCGTGCGTTGGCCCGAGCTTCCCGGCCCGGACGCGGAGGACGGTGAGGACGGTCCGGAGAACACCACCATCGCGGTTGTCGCGACGGACGCCCGGCTGACGAGGGAGCAGGCGAACCGGCTGGCGACCGTCTGCCATGACGGCTTCGCGCGCACGATCTGGCCCGCGCACTGCCGCAGCGACGGCGACGTGATCTTCACCCTCGCCACCGGCGCCGTCGAGGTCGACCGCTACGCCTACGCCGCCCTCGAGGCCCTCGCGGCGCGTGCGGTGGAGCGTGCGGTGCTCAACGGAGTCCGCGCGGCCGAGGGTCTTGCGGGGGTCCCGGCGGCTGCGGAATGGCGAGACGAGGGGCGCTGAACGGGAGTGCCGGGGCCGTCCGGGAGAGCCTTCAATCGAGGCGCGGATCGGCCTCCTCGCGGGCAATTGGCGCGGGGACGATGATCGGGGTTGCGCGCATGCCTATACTGTGCGCGCGTTCGCGCCAGTTGGACCATGCGTATCCGCCTGAATCCCGTCGAGATCGGGACGGAGTGAGCACACATGAACCCAGCACCCAGCCGGGCGGCTGACGCCCACCTCGCAGGCGCACCCAACCCCGACGGGGACGGAGCTTGGCGATGATGCGGATGATGCTGCGCTCGAAGATCCACCGCGCCACGGTGACGGCTGCCGATCTCGACTACGAGGGCTCGATCAGCATCGATCAGGCGCTGCTCGACGCATCCGGCATCGTCGAGTGGGAGCAGGTGCACGTGGTCGATCTGACCAACGGCGCGCGCCTCGAGACCTACGTCATTCCGGCGCCCGCTGGTTCCGGCGAGATCCAGATCAACGGCGCCGCGGCGCACCTCGTCGATCCCGGCGACATGGTGATCATCATGGCCTACGAGGGCGTCCCCGAGGATCGCCTCGCCGAGCACCGCCCGCGCATCGTGCTTGTCGACGAGCGCAACCGCGTTGCATCCATCTCATCCACCAACCTCGTCAACGGGGCCCACCCGGAGGAGTCGCGCGAGCCAGTCGTACAGGGGGCAGCACGATGAGCGCAGGCATGAAGCGGGTGAGCGTCAGCGACCTGCAGCGGATGCGCGACAAGAACCAGCGCATCACGATGATCACCGCCTACGACTACCCGAGCGCGAAGCTCGCCGACGAGGCGGGCGTGCCGGTCATCCTCGTCGGTGACTCGCTCGGGATGGTCGTCCTCGGCTACGAATCGACGGTGCCCGTGACGGTCGAGGACATGATTCACCACGGGTCGGCCGTAGTGCGCGGCTCGGAGCGCGCGCACGTCGTCGTCGATATGCCGTTCGGCTCCTATCAGGCCGGCTGGAAGGACGCGTTGCGCAACGCCGCACGGATCATGCAGGAGACCGGGTGCAGCTCCGTAAAGCTCGAGGGCGGGCAGCGCTCGGCGGGCATCGTCAAGCGCCTCGTCGAGGCGGGCATCCCGGTGATGGGACATGTCGGCCTCACTCCGCAGTCCGTGAACGCCATGGGTGGCTACAAGATCCAGGGCCGCACCCCGCGCGACGCCGTGCGGATCCTCAACGACGCCAAGGCGCTCGAAGAGGCCGGCGCCTACTCGATCGTGCTCGAGGTCGTCCCGGCCATCGTCGCCTGGCGCATCACCGAACGGCTGAGCGTGCCGACGATCGGCATCGGCGCCGGGCCGTACTGCAGCGGGCAGGTGCAGGTCTTCCACGACATGCTCGGCCTGGACCCGGACATGGACCCGAGGCACGCGCGCCGCTTCATCGAGGGCGGCGAGCTGGTCCGCAACGCCATCACCGAGTACCGCGAGGCTGTCGAGGACGGCAGCTTCCCCACCCCTGCGGAGTCGTTTTTCCTCGACGCCGCCAGGCGGCAGCACATCGAGGCGACGCTCGCACGCCACGCGCGCGAGGCGGCGCTGCCACCCGTCCGTGCGGAGGCGTCCGACGGCGGGCAGACGCCCGACAGCGCGCACGAGGGCGTCGACGCGGAAGTAGCGATGCTCGAAGAGGACGAGGTCGTCTAACCGCTCGCCGGTGACGCCTCGATGCCGGTGACACTCCGATGCTGACCGTCGCGCGCACGCTCGCCGATCTGCGGATGGCCCTGCGCTCCCCGGCGGCGCCGGTCGGCCTCGTGCCGACGATGGGCTACCTGCATCGTGGCCACATCTCACTCGTCGAGGCGGCGCGCGCCGAATGCCCCACGGTCGTCGTCTCGCTCTTCGTCAATCCCACGCAGTTCGGCCCGAACGAGGACTTCGAGGACTACCCGCGCGACGAGGACCGCGACCTCGATCTGCTCGGTGACGCTGGCGCGGACATCGCGTTCATTCCCTCCGTCGAGGAGATCTACCCGGCCGGCGACTCCACCCGCGTGCGCGTCGGCGGGCTGACGGAGGTGCTCGAGGGCGAGCGGCGCCCGGGCCACTTCGAGGGCGTCGCGACCGTTGTCGCGCGGCTATTCCTGATGGTGGCCCCGGACCGCGCCTACTTCGGGGAGAAGGACGCGCAGCAGCTCGCCGTGCTGAAGCGCATGACGGCGGACATGCAGTTCCCGATCGAGGTCGTCGGCTGCCCCACGGTACGGGAGCCGGACGGCCTCGCGCTCTCCTCGCGCAACATCTACCTCACGCCGGAGGAGCGCGCGCAGGCGCCCGCGCTGCACGCGGGCCTCCAGGCAGCCGTTGCGGCCTTCGAGAACGGCGTGCGCGACGCCTCGGCGCTGCGCGCCGTGGTGCGCGATCAGCTCGCGGCGCAGCCGCTGGCCGAGATCGATTACGTCTCGCTCGCCGACTCGGAGACGCTGATGGAGCTCGAGGGCCTCATCAAGCCACCCGCGCTGCTCTCGCTGGCGGTGCGCTTCGGGGCGGCGAGACTGATCGACAACGTGACGCTGCGCGCCTAGCGGCGAAGCGCCGTCCGGCAGCGCGCCGGTGCTACCATGCCCGTACCTGTCGTGAGGCCTCGGAAGCGGCGTGTGCGCCTCGTCGCCATTCTCGGGGAGGGGTTCGTGTCCGGTCACTCCAAGTGGTCCTCGATCAAGCACAAGAAGGCGGCGACCGACGCCAAGCGCGGCCAGCTCTTCACCAAGCTCGCGCGCGACATCACCGTCGCGGCTCGCGGCGGCGCCGACCCCGAGATGAACTCGGCGCTGCGCCTGGCGATCCAGAAGGCGCGCGACAACAACATGCCCGGCGCGAACGTCGAGCGCGCCATCCTGCGCGCCACCGGCGGCGCCGACGGCGCCTCCCTCGAGGAGATCGTCTACGAGGGCTACGCGCCGGGCGGGACGGCGGTGCTGATCCAGACCGTCACGGACAACCGCAACCGCACCGTCGCCGACATCCGCGTGACGCTGAACCGCGGTGGCGGCACGCTGGCCGAGAACGGCGCCGTCGCCTGGATGTTCGACCTCCGCGGCGTGATCACCGTCGACGCCGCCGGCGCCGACGCCGACGAGATCCAGCTCGCCGCGATCGAGGCCGGCGCCGAGGACGTCAGCGCCGACGAGCAGCTCGTCGAGGTGCTGACCAGCCCCGGCGACCTCGAGGCCGTGCGCGCGGCGCTCACCGATGCCGGGTTCACGATCGCGAGCGCCGAGATCGCGCAGGTCGCGAAGAACATGGTCCAGCCCGACGAGAAGAACGCCGCCCAGACGCTGCGCCTGCTCGACCAGCTCGACGAGCTCGACGACGTCTCGCGCGTCTACAGCAACGCGGACTTCAGCGACGAGGTGCTCGCCGCGGCCGGCCTCGGGGAATGACCGGGGCGCTGGTGCAGGCACGGTGAGCGAGGGCGTACGGCGCGTGATCGGGATCGATCCGGGCCTCGCCGCCACCGGCTACGGGATCATCGAGGGCGACACGCGGCGCGCCGAGGTGATCGCGTACGGCGCGATCCGCACGCGACCACGCTGGACGCGCGCGGAACGCCTGCACCACATCCACGAGCAGGTCGGCGCATTGATCGAGGAACACCGCCCCCACGAGCTCGCGATTGAGGAGCCGTACGTGGCGAAGAACGCGCGCTCCGCCCTCGCGATCGGCGAGGCGCGCGCCGCCGTGCAGATCGCCGCGGCGGGGCACGCGACGCCCGTCTTCGAGTACCCGCCGGCGACGATCAAGGCGTCTGTGGCCGGCCACGGCGCAGCGTCGAAGGAACAGGTGCAGGCGATGGTCACGCTCCAACTCGGGCTGGCCGAGGCGCCGACGCCCCTCGACGCCGCCGACGCGCTCGCGATCGCGCTCACGCGCCTCGCCGAGGTCGACTTCGAGGCGCGCCTCGCCGGCAGCGGGAGCACGCCGTGATCGCGGCGCTCAACGGTCCCCTGGTGCGCTGGGACGCGGAGCGCTCCTCGCTGTGGATCCTGGCGGGCGGCATCACCTACGAGGTGCACATGCCCGCCTTCGCGGCGGACTGGGCGGCGGGCCACCAGCCGGGCGAGGAGGTGCAGGTCTTCACCTACTACCACGCCACCGAGCGCCAGCCGCTGCCCACGCTCTACGGCTTCCCCCACCTGGCCGAGCGCGAGTTCTTCCGCAAGTTCATCGAGGTGCCGGACGTCGGCCCGGCCAAGGCCGTGCGCGCGCTCACCCGCCCCGTCTCGGAGATCGCCGGCTGGATCGAGGCGGAGGACCAGCGCTCCCTGCGCCAGCTGCCCGGCATCGGCGAGCGCCTCGCCCAGACGATCGTCGCGCACCTGCGCGGCAAGGTCGTGCAGGAGGCGCTGCTGCGCGACGCCCTCGACGGCGAGCGCGAGCCCACCCCCGACGTGCGCGACGACGCCGTCGAGGCGCTCGTCGCCCTCCAGTACACCCGCCGCGAAGCCGCGAACCTCGTTGCCGACGCGCTCTCGGCGGACCCGCCCCCGCAGACGCTGGAGGACGTGCTCCGCTCCGTCCTCGAACAACGCGCGCCTTCGGCGTAGCCGACCCTACCCCTCCGCCTCGTCCCCCAGCTCGCCGGGCACGTAGTAGGTGTTGCCCTCGGCGGCGGGCGGGCGATGGGTTTGCGAGGGCGGGGTGTGGCCCTCGTAGTCGTGGGCGTACTGGTAGCCGCTGCCGTAGCCGAGGTCGCGCATGAGGCGCGTGGCCGCGTTGCGCAGGTGCAGCGGGACCGGCTCGTTGCGCGTGCGCTCGGCGTCCGCGGCGGCGCGCTGGTAGGCCGCGTAGGCGCTGTTCGACTTTGGCGCGCGCGCCAGGTAGACGGTCGCCTCGGCGAGCGGCAGCCGCGCCTCCGGCATGCCGAGGAAGTGCACAGCCTGCTGCGCCGCCACCGCCAGCGGCAGCGCCGCCGGGTCGGCCAGCCCGACGTCCTCCGCGGCGAGGATCACGACGCGACGCGCGACGAACAGCGGGTCTTCGCCGGCCTCGAGCATGCGGGCGAGCCAGTAGAGCGCCCCGTCCGGGTCCGAGTCCCGGACCGACTTGATGTAGGCGGAGATGTGGTCGTAGTGGGCGTCGCCCTCGCGGTCGTACAGCAGCGTCGGGTGCTGGCCGGCGGCCTCGATGGACTCGCGAGTCACGGCGCGCGCACCCTCCGCCGAGGGCTGCACGGTCGTCGCGGCCAGCTCCAGCAGGTTGAGCGCGGCCCGCGCGTCGCCGCCCGCGAGGTGCACGATCGCGCCAAGTGCGCCGTCGTCGACGCTGACCTGCTGCTCGCGCAGCCGCTCGTCGCCCTCGAGGGCGCGCGTCACGATCGCGCGCAGCGCCTCGTCGCCGAGCGGGCGCAGCACGAAGACGCGAGCACGCGAGAGCAACGGCGCCACGACATGGAACGAGGGGTTCTCGGTGGTCGCGCCGATCACCGTGACGGCGCCCTCCTCGACATGCGGGAGGACGGCGTCCTGCTGGTTGCGGCTGAAGCGGTGCAACTCGTCGATGAAGAGGATCGTCTCGATGCCGGAGACACGGCGTCGCTCGCGCGCCTCGGAAACCACGCGGCGGATGTCGGCGACGCCGGAATCGACGGCGGAGAGCGGCTCGAAGCGGCGGCGGGTGGTGCGCGCGATGATCGCCGCGAGCGTCGTCTTGCCGGAGCCGGGCGGGCCCCAGAGCACGAGCGAGGGCGTCTCGTCGCGCTCGATCATCCCGCGCAGCGGGCTGCCCGGCCCGACGACGTCCTCCTGCCCGACGAAGTCGTCGAGCGTCTCCGGACGCATCCGCGTGGCGAGGGGCGCCGCCTTCGCTCCGGGCGCCACGGCGCCGCTCGGCAGGCGCGGCTCATCGGCCTCGAACAGGTCGGTCTGGAGGCCGGGTGGGAGGCGGCGGGAACGGCGGCTGCTGCCCATACGCCAGTCTAGGCCCACGTGCCGCCGGATGTGGCGCGCTGTGAGCGCTGTTGGGCCTCGGAAGTGACGACGCAGGGGAAGGTTGGAGTGCGCTCGAACCGTACATTGGAGTATCCTCCAACGTCGGAGTGGCGGCGCCGGCAGTGGCCCGCCGCAAGAGAGGATGGAGCGAGTGAGCGATCGATCAATCCGCGGCGCCGCCGCGATCACCGGATTCGCCGAGATCAAGCCCGAACGGCGCAAGCCGGGCCGCACGGCGGTCGGCCTGGCGGCCGAGCTGGCGAAGAACTGCGTCGAGGACGCGGGACTGACGAAGGACCAGGTCAACGGCCTGATCACGCATATCCCGTACTCCCACAACATCGAGTTCGCCGAGTACCTCGGGCTGAAGCCGGTCTGGTCGCACAGCGTCGACCAGATGGGCGGCTCCGGCGCGACGAGCCTCACGGTGGCGGCGGCGGCGGTGGCCACGGGCCTCGCCGACAACGTCCTCGTGATCGTCTGCTCCAGCCAGTGGGGCGGCTTCGGTGGCGGCACCGAGCCCTCCCCGGACGGCCACGGCGCCCAGTACGTGCGCGCCCACGGCCCGGGCCCCGGCGCGAACTATGAGTACGCGCAGATCGCGACCCGCTACCAGCACCTCTACAACCTGAGCGATGAGGACCGCGTCAACATCGCCGTCCAGCAGCGTGAGAACGCGCAGGCCAACCCGAACGCCGTCTTCTACGGCCAGCCCGCCACGGCCGACGACATCCTCAACTCGCGGATGGTCGCCGACCCGCTGCGGCTGCTCGAGTGCGTGATGCCCTGCATCGGGGGTGCGGCCGTGATCGTCAGCGCCGCTGACGAGACCGACTACTCGCCGAACCCGCCCGTCTACCTCCTCGGCGCGGGCTGCGCGACGGACCGGGGCGTGCCGGGTCTCTCCTACGCGCCGGACATGACCATCTCCCCGGTCAAGGTCTCGGCGGAGCGCGCGTTCGCGACCGCGGGCCTGACCCCGCAGGACATGGACATTGCGCAGATCTACGACTGCTACACGATCGCGATCATCTGCGAGTTCGAGGACGCCGGCTTCGCCCCCAAGGGCGAGGGCGGCCAGTGGTTTGCCTCGCACGATGTCACCTACAAGGGCGAGTTCCCGGTGAACACGCACGGCGGCCAGCTCTCCTTCGGGCAGGCCGGCAGCGGCGGCGGCATGTCGCACGTCGTCGAGGGCGTGCGCCAGATGATGGGCCGGGGCGAGGGCCGCCAGGCGCACAAGGATCTGAACTACGCGTTCATCAACAACAACGGCGGCGGCCTCAGCGTCGAGGCCTCGTTGGTCTTCGGAAAGGGCGTGGACTAGTCATGGCTGAGCAAGAACTCAAGCGACCCGTCCCGTCCTCGAACGCGCTCACCGAGCCGTTCTGGGAGGCGACCAAGCAGCACAAGCTGGTGGTCCAGTACTGCGAGGGCTGCGACAAGCTCGTCTGGTACCCGCGCGAGATCTGCCCGGACTGCTGGACGATGGAGGGCATCGAGTGGCGGGAGGTGAGCGGCAAGGGCCGCCTGCACACCTTCACCGTGATCCGTCAGGCCGCCGACCCCTGGTTCCAACAGCGCGTCCCCTACGTCTACGGGGTCGTCGAGCTGGACGAGGGCCCGCGCATGATCTCGGGCATCCAGTGCGAGGTCGAGGACGCCGTCTGCGACATGCGCGTCGAGGCGGTGTTCGAGGATCTCGACGACGACTGGACGATCGTCCAGTTCAAGCCGGCGAGCTAACAGCGCGGCGCCCTCGAGGCGTCCGCTACGGCTTCAACGAGAGCCGCCCCGGCGGGGGCGGCTCTTTCGTTGCCGGGCGCGCCCCGGGGTACGACGTTCGTCTTGACAGGCCATGCATGCCGGTGAAGATGAGGGCGATCGCGGCGGCGAGGAGATCCCGATGGACCCCGTCGAGCTGTTCACCCCCGAGTTCAAGCGCGACCCGTTCCCCACGTACCGGATCCTGCGCGATCACCACCCCGTCTACCGTGATCCGCGCACCGGGGCCTGGCTGCTGAGTCGCTTCGAGGATGTCTACGCCACCCTCGCCGACCACGAGGCGTTCTCCTCGGAGGACACGAGGCGCGCCGACTCGCGGCTGGGGCCGCGTCGCTCGGCGCGGGTGCTGGTCGGACAGGACCAGCCCGGCCACACGCGCATCCGGCGGCTGGTGAACCGCCCCTTCGCGCGCGGCGGGATCGAGAAACTGCAACCGGAGCTTGATGCCCTCGCCGGCGAGCTACTCGATGCAATCCCGGAGCAGCCGGTCGACCTCGTACCGGTGCTCGCGATCCCGCTCCCGGTGATGGTGATCGCTCGCGTGCTCGGCGTCGCTCCCGAGGACTACCAACGCTTCAAGGCCTGGTCCGACTCCGTGATCGCCACCGATGCCCCGGCCGAGGCGACCTCGGCGGCCGTGCGCGAGATGCACGCCCACTTCCGCGAGGTCGCCGCGCGGCGCCTCGAGGAGCCTCGGGACGACCTGATCTCGGTGCTGGTGCACGAGCAGCCCGAGGGCGAGCCGCTGTCCGAGGAGGAGCTGCTCGACATCTGCCAGGTCGTGCTCGTGTCCGGCAACCAGACCACGACCGCCCTGATCGGCAACGTGCTCAACGTCCTCGTGGACCGTCCCGACCTCTGGGCGCGGCTGCGCGATGACCGTTCGCTCGTGGACGCCGCGACCGAGGAGGGACTGCGCTTCGACAGCCCGCTGCAGCTGCTCTGGCGGCGCGCGGTGCGCGACGTCGAAGTGCGCGGCGTCACGATCCCGGAGGGCTCGACCGTGGCCGTGATCTACGGATCCGCGAACCGCGACGAACGCGAGTTCCCGGAGCCGGACGCCTTCCTGCTCGACCGCGAACTTGGTTCGCACCTCGCGTTCGGGCACGGCATTCACTACTGCCTCGGGGCGCCGCTCGCCCGCGCGGAGTTGCGGGCCGTGCTCAACGGGCTGCTGGACCGCTACGCGACCCTCGAGCGCGCCGGGCCCGCCGAGCGGCTGCAGTCGCCGGGCTTCACCCTGCGCGGCTTCGGGCGGCTCCCGATCCGCTTCAGCCCGTAGCCCCGTCGAGGAGCGCGCGGGCGCGGGCGAACACATCGTCGAGCATCGCCTCCGTGAGGCGGCCGGTGAAGGTGTTCTGCTGGCTCGGGTGGTACGAGCAGAGCAGCGTGCGCCCGCCCGGGAGCGCGAACTCCGCGCCGTGCCCGAAGCGCGGACGCGGTCGCAGATCCTCGAGGACGGCGAGCCTGTTCAGCGCCCAGCCGCCGAGCGCGAGGTAGACGCGCGCGCGGTCGAGCAGCGCCAGCTCGCGCTCGAAGTAGGGATGGCAGCGGTCGCGCTCCTCGGTGGTTGGGCGGTTGTCGGGCGGCGCGCAGCGCACGGTCGCCACGACGCGGGCGTCGAGCAGTTCGAGGCCGTCGTCGCGGCTCTCGGCATTGGGCTGGTTGGTGAATCCGGCGCGGTGCATTGCCCGGAACAGCCAGTCGCCGGAGCGGTCGCCGGTGAAGACGCGCCCGGTGCGGTTCGCCCCGTGCGCCGCCGGCGCAAGGCCAACCACGACGAGTCGCGCCTCGGGATCCCCGAAGCCGGGCACCGGCCTGCCCCAGTAGTCCCAATCGCGGAAGGCCGCGCGCTTCTCGCGCGCCACCCGCTCGCGCCACTCGACGAGGCGCGGACAGGCGCGGCAGGCGACGATCTCGCCCTCCAACGCCGCCAGCGAGCCGGCGGGCGAGTCGGCGCCGCTCACGGCGTGCGGCCCTCGACGCCCCAACTGCTCAAGCGCAGCGGCGTGAGGGCGATCAGCGGGCGGCCGTCGAGCGCCATCGCGCGATACTGCGGGTACTTCGCCCGCAGCGCCTCGAGGGCGTCCGCGTAGCCGTCAGCGCCCTCGTCCAGCACCTCGGCGTGGCAGCGCAGCATCGCCCAGGCGAGGCGCTCCCAGTCGTCACTGTAGACGTCGCAGAGCAGCGTCGCCGCGCCGTGTTCCTCGATGTTGCGGAGGCGCTGCAGCCGCGCGCTGCGCTTCGGCTTCTCGTCGACGACGGAGTAGCAGCGCCCGTCGAGCAGCACAAAGCAGATCGGGACGATGTGCGGGGTTCCCGCGGGGTCGACCGTCGCGAGGCGGGCGACGGGCTGCGCCTCGACGAAGGCGCGCACGGCGGGCGAGAGCTTCAGCGGCTCCGGCGGCGGATCCATGCGGGGAACGTAGCCGCGATGGGCGAGTCCCGCTACTCCTCGGGGAGGATCTCGACCTGCGCGGTATCTCCGACCACGCGGATCCAGTTGAAGCCTTCGTCGCTGTTGTCGAACCAGATGTCGCGGTGCTCGCCGTGGACGGCGCCGCCGGTGTCCTTGCAGGTGTAGATGCGGTCGAGCGGGTCGCCGATGATGCGGAAGCGCTGCCCAAAGTTGTCCCGGGAGCAGGCGGCTGCGCCCGGATGGACGATCTCGCCGTTCGCCATGTGACCGCACCATCCGCCGCCGTCGCCGATCCCGGCGGCGATCTCACCCTGGTTGCAGTAGAAGTACGTGATCCGCGCCTCGACGACCTCTCCCTCGGGTTCGGTCGTGGCCGTCGGCTCGGGCGTCGCCGTTGGAGTGGGTGTAGGCGTGGCGGTCGGCGTCGGCGTCGAGACCGCCCCGGCGCGCAACCAGACGATCGAGTCCTCCCGTAACTGGCCGCGCGCGAGCCTCTGCGCGAAGTCGGGAGCGTCCGGGATGTACGTCAGCCAGGTCTGCGACGGCACGTCCAGCATCGCGACGAGCTTCACCTCAAACGGTTGCGAGGCGGCGAGCACCGCCGGGTCGTTCGTGCCCGAGACGCCGATCGTGAACTTGTCCGCCGGCGGCGTGGGCAGCACGTTCGCGACGCCTCGAGGGGCCTCGTCGGCGGGGGCGGCCGCCGGCTCTCCGAGGTCGCCGGGCTTGTCGCCCGTGCGCCGCATCAGCACGACGCTGTCGGGGCCCAGGTTCGGCAGCCCGTCCTCGTTCACGAAGGCGGGCGCGCCGACGATGTACGAGTCGTAGTCCTGCGTCGCCACGTCGAGCATCCACACGCTTGCGACGTCGAACGTCTGCGCCTCGACCAGCGCCTCGATGTCCGAGGTGCCGGCGAGGCCCACGGTCCAGCCGCCGGGAGGCGGGACGGGCAGGACGCCGGCCTCGCCCTCCTCGCTCGCGGCGTCGGCGCAGGGGTCGGCGGCGTCGTCGCTCGATCCCCCGACGGGGACGAGGTACTCGGCCGCCATCCAGCCGTTCAGGCCGTTGTGCGTGACGTGCTCCCAGCAATGCCCGTCTGCCCAGTGCCGCGCGCCGACGGCGGTCACCACCGTGCCATCGGGGACCTCGGCGAGGACGGCGCCGGCGAGCGACGGCAACGAGCGCAGGTTGAGCCCATCGCCGTCGGCGCTGACGACGGCCTGCTGACCTGCTGCGAGCGGCCCGGCCGCGTAGGCCGGGTCCGTGGTGGTCGAGGCGGACAGCAGGAAGGCGGCAGCCAGCGCGAGGGCCACGAGGAAGCGAGAGAGGTAGCGAGGTCGATGCGGGTGAACGCCCACGGCAAGATCCATCGCCGTGCGAACCCGCCCCGCCTGCCGGCACGCACGCTGCTCTGCCCCGATATGTTCGTTCGCCTACTCGTTATGCGCGAGCGGCGAGCGACGCTTCGCCCTCGCTGGCGACGAGACGGCGCAACGGCGAGAATGGCGCGCGATGGCAACAGGCCCCTTCGACGGCATCCGCGTGCTCGAGTTCTGCCAGATCGTGGCCGGTCCGGTGATCGGTCAGTTCCTCGCCGACCTCGGCGCGGACGTGGTCAAGATCGAACCGCTCGAGGGCGATGCCTTCCGCCGCACGGGCAGCGTGGTGCCGGGCACCAGCAAGGGCTTCCAGTGGTACAACCGCGGGAAGCGCAGCCTGATGCTCAACCTGAGCGATCCGCGCGCCCAGGAGATCGTGCACCGCATGGTCCCCTCCTTCGACGTGGTCGTCGCGAACCCGCGTCCAGGCGTCCTCGAGCGGCAGCGGATCGACTACGAGACGCTTTCGGCGCTGCGGCCGGATCTGATCTACGCCCGCGTGACGGGTTTCGGGCCGGAGGGGCCGCTGGCCGATCAGGCCGCCTCGGACATCGTCGGACAGGCCTACTCCGGGATGCTGGCCGACGAGGGGGACGTGGACGAGTGGGGCGCGCCGCGGCGCATCCGCTCGCTGCCGATCTCCGACCTGATGGCGGGGCTCTCGGCGACGGTCGGCGTCGCCTCGGCGCTCTACCACCGCGCGCTGACCGGTGAGGGCCAGCTGATCGACGCCTCGCTGCTCCGCGGCGCGATGGCCGGCATCGGCCGCGCCGTGACGCAGGAACCCGTCACCGACGCCGTGATCACCGGACCGGCGCTGCAGCGGGTGCGCGACGCCCTCGCTGGCGGCGCAAGCTACGCCGAAGCGATCGAGGGCTACGGCCAGGGAGGCCTCGCCCCCACCGGCGTCGTGCGCCGCATCTACCACACCGCCTACGAGACCAGCGACGGCGCGATCGTCGTCGGCGCGCTGACGCGGGCCAACCGCGAGGCGATCCGCGAGGCGATCGGCTTCGAGTACGAGGGCGGCGACGATCCGGACTTCGACCCCCTCGACGAGGACACGCGCGAGCGCATGGTCGAGTTCAAGCAACGCGTCGCCGAGATCGTGCGCACGCGCACGACGGCCGAGTGGGTCGAGGCGCTGCGCCGCACCGGCGCCCCGGCCGCGCCGCTGCGCTTCCCGGAGGAGCTGGCCGACGATGCGCAGACCTCGGACTGGTTCGTGGAGCTCGACGACCCGCTGAGCGGGCCGCAGCGCCAGCTCGCATCCTGGATCGAGATGTCGAGGACGCCGCCGATTGCGCAGGGGCCCGCGCCCCCACCAGGCGGCCATAGCGCCGAGCTGCTGCGCGAGTTCGGCTACGGCGACGAGGAAATCGCGGCGCTGCGCGATGACGGTGTGGTGAACTAGCGCATATCATCGTGCCCGGCGAGCCAGCGCGCAGCGGCCCGCCTGTACCTGCGGAGACACCCGATGGACGACTTCCGGGACCGCGTGGCCGTCATCACGGGCGGCGCCTCGGGCATCGGACGCGCGATCGGCCTCGCGCTTGCGGACGCCGGTGCGCACATCGTGGTCGCGGACATCGACACGCCGCTCGCTGAGCAGACCGCCGGCGAGATAGCCGCGCGCGGCGTGCGCAGCCTCGCCGTCGAGACCGACGTGGCCGAGCGAAACTCCGTCGAGGCGCTCGCGGAGCGCGCCTTCGAGGAGTTCGGCGCGGTCCACCTGCTGTTCAACAACGCCGGCGTGGCGATGCACGGCTCGCTGGCGGAGATGAGCGAGCAGGACTGGCAGTGGGTGCTCTCGGTCAACCTCTGGGGCCAGCTGCACGGGGTGCGCGCGTTCCTCCCGAGGATCCGCGAGCAGTTGCAGCGCGACGGCGGGGAAGCGCACATCGTCAACACCGCCTCGCTCAACGGCGTCGTCGCGCGCAACAACGCGCACGGCGTCTACACCGCGAGCAAGTACGCCGTCGTCGGCTACAGCTTCGTGCTGCGCGAGGAGCTGGCCGCCGAGGGCATCGGCGTCTCGGTGCTCTGCCCGAGCATGATGGACACCGGCCTGCCGACCGCCGGGCGCAACCGCCAGCAGCGCTACGGCGGGCCGCTGACCCAGCCGCCAATGCCGATCCCGCCGCGCCGCGAGCCCGCCGACCCCGCGATCATGGCGCCTCGCATCCTCGACGGCGTGCGCGAGAATCGGCGCTTCATCTTCACCCACCCGGACACCCGAGGGGTCGTCGAGGAGTACCAGGCGGAGCTGATTGCGGACTACGACGCGCTCGACCGCGCCCTGGCGGCTGCCGAGGAAGGCGTGGCGGCATCGTGACCGAGGGGACCGGCAACGGCGCGATGCGCGGACCCTGCGACGACATCCGCGTGATCGATCTCAGCAGCGGCCCCGTCGGGGGTATCGCGACGATGATGCTCGCCGACTACGGCGCCGACGTGATCAAGGTCGAGCGGCCGGGTGGCGACCCGCTCCGCCGGCTCACCGCCTCGCCGGTATGGCTGCGCGGCAAGCGCTCGATCACGCTCGACCTCGGCGACGAGGCCTCGCGCGAGCGCCTGCGCGAGCTGGCGGCGGGCGCGGACGTGGTGGTCGCCTCGTTCCGGCCCGGCCGCGCCGAGGCGCTCGGTGCGGACTACGCGACGCTCCGCGAGGGCAACCCCGGCCTCGTCTACTGCTCGATCACCGGCTTCGGCCCGCGCGGCCCCTACGCCGACTACCCCGGTTACGAGGGCGTCGTCGCGGCCAAGTCCGGACGGATGGAGCACTTCGGCGGCGTGCCGCGGCGCGAGGGGCCAGCCTTCGCCGCCGTGCAGACGGGCACGCACGCGGCGGCGCAGTCCGCGCTGACGGGCATCCTCGGCGCGTTGCTGGCGCGCGACCAGAGCGGGCGCGGACAGTTGATCGAGACCAGCCTGTTGCAAGGGATCATGGGCTACGACCTGAACAGCCTGGTCCGCACGCAGCTCGAGCGGGGCTTCCCGGCACAGATGGAGGGCAACCAGCTCGGCGCCTACGGGGCGGCCCCGCCGATCTACTACCAGCCCGTCATGGCGAAAGACGGGACGTGGATCCAGCCGGCCAACCTCGTCGACCACCTCTTCCACGCCTTCATCGCGACGATCGGGCTCGAGGACATCTACCTCGATGAGCGCTTCAACGGCGCGCCACGCCAGCTCGCCGAGGCGGACCGCGAGGAGCTGCGCGAGCGCATGCTGCTGCGCGTACTGGAGCGGACCAGCGACGAGTGGATGGAGCTCTTCCGCAACGCCCAGAACGTCGCCGCCGAGCCCTTTGGCGAGACCCTCAGCGCCCTCTCGAACCCCGACCTCGTCGCCAACTCCGAGGTCGTCGAGGTCGAGCACCCGCGCCTCGGGCCCGTCCGCCAGCTCGGCCTCGTCGCGAACCTGACGCAGACGCCCGGAACCGTCGGCGCCCCGGCGGCGGACCCCGGCGCCCACACCAGCGAGGTGCTCGCCGAGCCCTCGCGCGACGCGTGGACGCCGGCGAATGGTGCGGACGCCATGCCGGCGCACCCACTGGCGGGCGTCACCGTCCTCGAGTTCGCGACGGTGATCGCGGCGCCGTTGGGGGCGGCGCTGCTCGCCGACCTCGGCGCGCGCGTGATCAAGGTCGAACCGATCGGGGGCGAGCCGTTCCGCGGCAACACGCCCGGTCTGCCCGGCCAGGTCAGCCCCGCGAAGACGACCGCCGGCAAGGAAGGCCTCTGCCTCGACCTGAAGTCCGAGGACGGCCAGGCAATCGTCGCGAAACTGCTCGAGGGCGCCGACGTGCTGATCCACAACTACCGCCCCGGCGTCCCGGAGCGGCTCGGCATCGGCTACGAGCTGGCGAGCGCGCTCAATCCGGGCATCGTGCACGTTTCGGTCAACGGCTACGGGCCGCTCGGCCCCAGCGCGTCGCGGCCCTCCGCACATCCGGTGCCCGGCGCCGTCGTCGGCGGCGCGCTGCAGCAGGCCGGCGCCGCGATGCCGCCCGCGAGCTGCGGGGACATCGACGAGTTGCGTGAGGCGGCCCGCTGGCTGTTCAGCTCCAACGAGGCCAACCCGGACCCGAACACCTCGATGGTGGTGGCTTCCTCGGCGCTGCTCGGGCTGTACGCGCGGCGGCGCACGGGCCACGGGCAGCAGATCTTCGTCAGCATGCTCGGCGCCAACACCTACGCCAACGCCGACGCCTTCGTCGACTACGAGGGCGCGCAGCCTCGCCAGCCACTGGACGCCGACCTGCACGGCCCCGGCACGCTCTACCGCCTCTACGAGGCGCGCGAGGGCTGGGTCTTCCTCGCCGTCACGAACGATGAGGAGTGGGCGCGGCTTTGCGGCGTCCTCGGCGGATCGCTGGCGGCGGATCCGCGCTTCGCCGACGCCGAGGCGCGCGGGGCGAACGCGGACGCGCTCGCGGACGCCCTCGCGGCGTGCTTCGCGGAGCGCGACGCCGACGAGTGGGAGCGCGTGCTGATCGCCGTCGACGTCGGCTGCGTGCGCGCGGACGGCTGCGGTCCCGGCGAGTTCTTCCTCGACGACCCGCACGTGCGC
This sequence comes from Chloroflexota bacterium, assembly GCA_009839925.1. Taxonomy (GTDB): domain Bacteria; phylum Chloroflexota; class Dehalococcoidia; order UBA2979; family UBA2979; genus VXMT01. Next base: position 12,037 of record VXOS01000043.1, on the reverse strand, counting down.
GAGAACGGCTTCACGCAGCCCGCGGACCACGCGGTCTGGGGTGAGTACCAGCGCTGGGGTCCACTGGTCGCCTTCGCGGAGACGCCGGGCCGCTACGGGCCGGGCGTCCTCGCCGGTCAGCACACGGACGAGATCCTCGAGGAACTCGGCTACAGCGCCGGGGAGATCGCGGACCTGCGCGAGGACGGCGTTGCCTGGTCCGACGACGTACCACCGGTCGAGACAATGCTGCCCGGCTAGCTCGCCGGGAGGCCGCAGCGCGGCGGGAGGAGCAAGCGATGACGGACTGGGGACCGTTCGGCCTCAACGGCAGGAACGCGATCGTGACCGGCGGCGCACGCGGGATCGGGCGCGGCATCGTCGAACGCTTCCTCGAGGCCGGCGCGAACGTGCTGATCGCCGACATCGACGGCGACTGGGCGGAGCGCACGGCCGGCGAGCTCGCCGCCGGGGGTCCGGGCGCCGGCAAGGTCGTTGCGATGCGGCTGGACGTGACGGAGGACGACGCCGGCGAGCAACTCGCGAGCCACGCCGTCGCCGAGCTGGGCTCGATCGACATCCTCGTCAACAACGCCGGGGTTTTTCCGGTGGCGCCGATGCTGGAGATGGCGCACGAGCAGTTCGACCTCATCTACCAGGTGAACTCGCGCGGGCTGGCTTACTGCTCGCAGGGGGTCGGGCGCCAGATGGTCGAGCAGGGCACGGGCGGGGCGATCATCAACCTCGCCTCGGTCGACGGCTTCCGGCCCTCGTTCGTCGGTCTTGCCGCGTACAACATGGCGAAGGGCGGCGTCGTGATGTTCACGAAGGCGCTCGCGCTGGAGCTCGCGCCGCACCGGATTCGCGTCAATGCGATCGCACCCGGAGGCATCAGCACCGAGGGCACGGCCGAGTTGCGGGAGAACCTGACCGACGCCGACAAGGACCGCATGGCTGCGGGGCCGACGCGCACGATCCCGCTCGGCCGGCGCTCCGGACCGGACGAGATCGCAAAGGCCGCGGTCTTCCTCGCCTCGGACGGATCGAGCTTCGTGACCGGGGAGACGCTCGTCGTGGACGGCGGCTTCCTGCTCGGCTGATCACAAGGCGGGCAAGGGCTAGGCTCGCCCTTGCCCAGGCGTCCGCGACTGAAGGGGACCGGCGATGAGATTCGGCACGCTGCTGGAACTGCAATACCCGCGACCGTGGCCGGAAGACGGCGAGCGCCAGTTCTTCCAGAACGTCCTCGATCAGGTCGAGCTGACCGACCAGCTCGGCTACCACTCCGTCTGGGAGGTGGAGCACCACTTCCTCGAGGAATACGCGCACTCGTCGTCGCCCGAGGTCTTCCTCGCGGCGATCTCGCAGCGCACGAAGAACCTGCGGCTCGGGCACGGCATCGTGCTGATGCCGCCGGGCTACAACCAGACGGCGCGTGTCGCCGAGCGCATCGCGACGCTCGACCTCGTCTCCAACGGCCGCGTCGAGTTCGGGACGGGCGAGTCGTCCTCGCGCGCGGAGCTCGAGGGCTACGGCGTGCCGCTGGAAGAGAAGCGGGCGCAATGGCTGGAATGCACCGAGCAGGTCGCGAACATGCTCGCGCTGGACCCCTACCCCGGCTACGAGGGTCGCTATCTCTCGATGCCGACCCGCAACGTGGTGCCGAAGACCGTACAGAAGCCCCACCCGCCGATGTGGATGGCCTGCTCCAACCACGAGCAGATCAAGCTCGCGGCGCACCTCGGACTGGGCGCGCTCGGCTTCGCGCTCGTCGACGCGAAGACGGCAAAGGGCTGGATCGACGAGTACTACGAGATCATCAAGACCGAGTGTGTGCCGATCGGGCACACGGTCAACGCGAACATCGCGCTGACCTCGCCGCTCTCGCTGGACGCGGACGAGGAGGCGGCGCGGGAGCGCGGCTTCAAGGGGCGGTACTTCTTCACCTTCGCGAGTAACCACCACTACGTGGACGGCCTGCACAAGGCCGGCCGCACCGACATCTGGGAACAGTACGAGCAGGCCTGGCCAGTCCTCCGCCAGTCGTTCGAGGGCTACGGCGCGCCCAGCACCGTCGGCACGCCCGACCAGGCGCGCAAGATGATGCAGATCTATGAGGGTATGGGCTGCGACGAGGTCCTGTTCATGGCGCAGATGGGCAAGATCGCCCACGAGGACATTTGCGAGTCGCTGCGCATCTTCGCCGACGAGATCATGCCGGAGTTCCAGGAGCGCGAGGTGCAGAAGCAGCAGCGCAAGGAAGAGGAGCTCGCGCCCTACATCGAGGCCGCCCTCGCCCGCAAGGAGTGGATGCAGCCCCTCGCCGACGACGACATCCCGATCTACGAGGCGTACAAGCGTCACGTCGCCAAGGCCGGCGAGGCCGAGGCCGGCGAGGTCGACGAGGACCACTGGGTCGCCGCCATCGACCGCCTGATGCGGCGCAGCGGCGCGAAGCCGAACGTGTAGGCGGGCGAACCGGGAGCTCTCCGATGAGTGACGACGTCTACCGCCGCAAGATCGGCGCCGTCGCGCTGACCGCGCTGCAGGATGGGCACGCGCGCTGGGTGCCCAGCACCATCCTGAGGCCCGAGGTCGAAGCCGACTTCGCCCCCTACCAGCACCTGATCGACGAGGACGGCACGACCCAGCTGAGCATGACCGTCTACCTGCTGGAATCGCAGGGCGTGCGCGTGCTCGCCGACAGCGGGATCGCGGACCAGCCGATGGGCCGCCACGAGATGGAAGTGCACTCGCAACTGCCGAGGCTGCTCGACCAGGAGGCGATCGACCCCGCCTCGGTCGACTTCGTCGTGCACACGCACCTGCACTTCGACCATGTCGGCTGGAACACGCGCCCGGAGGGCGACGGCTGGGTGCCGATGTTCCCGAACGCCAAGCACATCATCCAGCGGCCGGACTGGGAGCACTGGGCGGTCACCGACCTCGGCTTCCCCGGCCCGGTCCTAGATCGGAGCATCCGCCCGCTCGAGGAGGCCTCGATGATCGAGATCGTGGAGGGCTACCGCGCGCTGACGCCGGAAATCTCGGTGATGGCGGCCTACGGCCACACGCCGGGCCACCAGGTGCTGCGGATCGCGAGCGAGGGCGAGGCGGCCTACATCCTCGGCGACTCCTGCCACATCGCGATGCAGGTCTGCGAGACCGAGTGGTCTGACCGAGCCGACATCGATCACGAGCAGGGCAACCGCTCGCGCGCCGCGATCATGGATCGCGTCGAGGCTGAGGACGCGCTCGTGATCGGCGGCCACTTCCGCTTCCCGGGCCTCGGCCGTCGCGTCCCCCGGGACGGGCGTTGCATGTATGTCCCGCTCGAGGACTGACCCCGCTCCCGGCTCCCCAACACAGCCAGCGCCGACGCGACCGAGCGGCATCATCCTCGCGGGCGGTCGCTCGCGTCGCCTGGGCCGCGACAAGTGCGCCCTCAAGGTTGGCGGGCGCACGCTGATCCAGCGCGTCGCCGACACCCTCGACGAGGTCGCGGGCGAGATCATCGTGGTCCACAGGCCGGGGCAGCCGCCGCCGGACGTGCGCAGCCGCCTGCCGCTCCGTCACGTTGCCGACCCGTTCGAGGATGCCGGGCCGCTGGTTGCGATCGCCGAGGGTCTCGAGGCGGCGTCGGCGCCCGTCGCGATCGCCGTCGGCTGCGACGCGCCGCAGCTTGAGCCGGCGCTCCTGAGCCTGCTCGCCGAGTGGGCGGAGGCTGGCAAGCCGCTCGTCGCACCGCTGCGCGAGGGCGTTCCGCAGTGGCTCTGCGCCGCCTGGCGATGCGATGCCCTCCCCGCCCTGCGCGAGCGCATCGAGGCCGGCGACCGCGCCGTGCATGAGGCCGCCGAGGCGCTTGAGGCTGCCCTGCTGCCGCCCGAGGCCTACGCTCACCTCGATCCGGCGGGGAACTCGTTCCTCAACGTCAACACGCCGGAGCAACTGGCTGCGGCTCGCGAGGCGCTGGGTCAGTCGGCGAGGCGGTCCGCGCCCGCGTAGATGTTGTAGTCGCCTTCGCGCGCGAAGCCGACGAGCAGCAGGCCCAGCTCCCGCGCGAGATCGACGGCGAGCGAGCTGGGCGCCGATACGCCCACCACCCCCGCGAGCCGCGCCATCGCCGCCTTCTGCACGATCTCGAAGCTCTGCCGTCCGGAGACCACGAGGAGCGCGGGCGGCCTCGGACCCCCCGCTCCGGAAGCCTCCCGCGCGAACGCGCCGACAGCCTTATCGACCGCGTTATGTCGCCCAACGTCCTCCCGCACGACCAGCGCCTCGCCGTCGAGGCCGAACACGCCGGCGGCGTGCAACCCGCCCGTCGCGTCGAACGTTGGCTGCCTCGTGCGCAACTCGTCCGTCAGCCGTGCGATGACCGCCGAGGGCACCTCGAACGGCTCGGCGGCCGGCGCGTGCAGCATCACCGCCTCGATCGAGGCCTTGCCGCAGACGCCGCACGAGCTGGACGTGAACATGCTGCGGCGGAACTGCTCCGTGTCGATCGCCACGCCCGGCGCGAGGCGTGCGTCCGCACGCCCCTCCCCGTCCAACTCCACCGCCGCGACCTCCTCGACGCGCAGCACGATGCCCTCGGTGAGCAGGAAGCCACGTACCAGGTCCTCGTCGTCGCCCGGCGTGCGCATCACGACCGCGATCGGCTCGCCTTCGATGGCGATCTCGAGCGGCTCCTCGGCGGCGACCGCATCGAGGGCGCCCCGAGCGCCGCCGCCCTCGCGGCGTTCGACGGACACCTCGACCGTGCGTGGGTCGGGCTCGGGCGTGGGCATCGCGGGTGCTCCTCCGCCGCTGCGGGGCGGCTACCCGGCAGGGTATACCGGCGACGCTCGCATGGTGCGTCGCGCGTTCGGGCGCGGCAGGCTAGCGTACGGCTGCAAGCGACCCCGGGGCGGCTGGGTGGTGCGATGGAAACCGCGGCGATCTCGGCACTCGGCGTCATCGGCTTCGCCGTCGCCGTCACGAACCAGCTCGCGCGGCGGCTGCTCATACCGCCGATCCTGCTCTACCTGATCATCGGCGTCCTCGCGGGACCGTCCGTGTTCGGCGTGTTCAGCCCGGACGCGCTGCACGAGATCTTCCCGCTCGCGCTCGAGGTGCTCGTCGGGCTGCTGGTCTTCGAGGGCGCGTTCGCGATCGACGTGCAGTTCCTGCGGCGGGTCGGTGCGGTTGTGCGCAACCTGCTCACCGTGGGGCTGTCTACTACCTTCCTCGCGGGGGCGTTGCTGGCGGGCTTGCTGGGAGTGCTGCCCTGGGGGACCGCATTCATGTTCGGCGCGCTGGTTTCGGTGACCGGCCCGACCGTGATCGGGCCGCTCGTGCGCTCCGTCCGGCTCAACGACCACGTGCGCGCGGTGCTGCTCGGTGAGGGCGTACTGATCGACCCGCTGGGCGCGATCCTCGCGGTGGTCGTGCTGCAGTTCGCCCTCTCGGGGCTCCACGCCGAGCCGTTCCTCTGGGTGCCCTCGCGGCTGATCGGCGGCGCGGCGCTCGGGCTGGTCGGCGTGCTGGTCGTCCGAGGGGTGGTCCGCCTCAACCGCGACCCCTCACCCACGGAGATGACGCTGCTGCTGCTCGGCGTGAGCGCGGGCACCCTCGCGCTCTCCGAGCGCCTGCTGCCCGCCTCCGGCCTGACGGCGATGGCGACGATGGGCGTCGTCCTCGCCGGCGCCGACCTGCCCCACCGCGACGTGGTGCGGTCGTTCGAGGACGAGCTGTCGCGCATCCTGCTCGCCGCGGTCTACATCCTCGCGGCGGCGACGCTCGACCTCGGGCTGCTGCGTGCGCTCTGGCCCAACGGCGTCCTGGTCGTGATCGGGCTGATGGTGATCGTGCGACCGCTCTCCGTCGCGCTCTGCTCGCTGCGCTCCGACCTGCGGGCGCGCGAGCGGCTCTACATCGCGGCGATCGCGCCTCGAGGGGTCGTGGCGGTCGCGCTCGCGGCGTTCGCGGGCGAAGCGCTGGGCGCGGAGCTGTTCGGGCCGGAGCTGACGGCGCTCGTCTTCCTCACCGTCGCCCTCACCGTTGCCGTACAGTCGAGTTACGCCGCGCCCCTCGCGCGGCTGTTGGAGGTGCGATCGATGCGTGCACTGATTGCCGGCGCCGGAACGGTCTCGAGGCGGATCGGCCAGCAACTGCACGCCGGCGGCTTCGACGTGATGCTGATCGACCCGAACGAGGACGTCGTCGCCCGCGCCCGCGAGGACGGCCTCGATGCCGAGGTGGGCGACGCCTCGAACGTGACGTTGCTGCGCAAGCTCGGGGGCGGCGAAGCAGCCCTTGCGGTCGGCGGCTCCAACAGCGACGAGGCTAACCTGCTGTTCTGCCAGTACGTGCTCGCCGAGAACCCGGAGGCGACCGCCTTCGCGCGCGTCGAGCAGTCCGACGCCGTCGAGGCGTTCCGTCGCTCCGGGATCGCGACGATCGGTGCGGACGAGGCGGTGGCGGACGCGCTGATGGCGGTGATCGGGCAGCCGGTGCTGCAGGAGGCGCTCGCCCCCGGCGGCGAGGACCGCCTCACGGTCGAGTTCGTCGTCGGCTCCGGCCTCGACGGCCGTCGCATCCGCGACCTGCAGCTCCCCCAACGGGTGCTCGTCCTCCTCGTGCGCCGCGCCAACGAGGATGTCGTACCTCACGGCGAGACGGTGCTGCAGCGTGGCAACCGGCTCCTGCTCTTCGGTGGCGCCGAGGCCGTCGCCGACGCCCGCCAGCGCCTCGCGCTTATCGAGTGACGGTGCTCCGGGTCGCCGCGCCCGCTACTGCGCGGTGAACGAGACCTTCGTGTCTCCGTTCACCCGCACCTCGTACTCCTCGCCCGACTCGAAGTCGGTGCCGAGCGGGACGACCGTCTCCACCGAGGGGTAGTCGGCGGTGCAGACGACATTCGCGTCGACGACCTCGTGGTGCGTGATGACGATGTCGATGCGGTTGGCGTCGCTGCGCTGAATCTCGTAGCCGTTGAAGCGGGTGCAGCCGCTGCCCTTAGGCAGCCCGGAGACGACGCGCAGCTGGTACTGCGGCGGGTCGCTCTCGAGGATCTCGATGCCCGCGCTCTCGATCGGTGACTCGGCGATAGCGCTGAAGGGGAAGTCTGGCTCCGGCAGGGTGAACGTGGTGACAGCGCGGTCGTTCACGATCACGCGGTAGGTCTGACTCGTCTCCAGGGGCGCCGTGATGTGGAAGACGGTGTCCAGCTCCACCGTCTCCTCGGCGCAGTCGATCGCCCACGGCGTGGGCGGAGGCTGCATCAGCGTCACGCGTGCGCGGATGTTGTAGCCGTCCACCTCGAGGCTCTCGCTACCGGGGCGGGCGCAGCCCTCGATGGTCGACTGGTAGTACGCGACTTGCAGGAAGCGCTCTTGCTCGTTCGGGATCAGGTTCGCCCAGAGCACCGTGACCGGGGTCTCGACCCAGCTGCGCCAATCCGTCCCCTCGTCGACGAGGTTCGGCGGCGGCTGCACCAGCACGAGCAGCATGTCGACCTTGCTCGGACGGCCGCGGGTAATGACGTCGTAGGCGGTGTCGTTGGTGAAGGCGAGGCGGCCGTCGGACTCGATGATGCGCGCGCTCACCGAGTAGGTGTTGCGGGACTCGATGTCGTCGCGGCTGTACTCGACCTTGAAGCGAATCGGCACCTGGCCGGGGTCGGAGATGGTCTGGCGGGCGATCAGCTCCGCGGCGGCGTCCTGGTACGAGGTGTCCCGCAGCTCGACGACGAGCATCGCGCCGGGGGTGAGCGCGATCCGCTCGCGGTAGGTCACGGTCCCGCTGACCGAGGCGTTCGGCTCCCGGCCCGAGGGGATCTCCAGCGTCGAGTTGGCCGGCGTCGGCTCGCTCTGGCAGCCGACGACGGCCATGAGGCCGAGCCAACCTCCGAACAGGTACAGCAGCGCGGTCTTGGCTATCGCCGCCATTCGATCGACCTCCGGATGACTCCAGATCAGAGCTTACGCCGTCAAGATCAAGACGCTGGCGGGCGCGCGTTTGTTCCCGGCCTCGCGGGCCGGGAACCGGGGCAGGTGCTACGGGTAGCTCGTGCCCGGCGGGTCGTACTCCGCGGGGTCGAAGAGCGGCTCCGAGGTGACGACGCGCGCCTCGCGCAGGCCCGCGATCTCGGCGGCGTCGTAGCCGAACTCGGTGAGGAGGGCGTCGCCGTGCTCGCCGGCCAGCGCGCCGGCGCGGTAGGAGCCGGGCGTGCGGCTCAGCGTCACCTGCGGGCCGTGCCGCCGGTAGTTGCCCCACAACGTGTGCTCGGCCTCGAGGTCCCAGTCGTTGGCCGCGATCTGCGGGTCGTCCGCGAAGAACTCGCCGGGCGACCCGCCGTCGGCCTGCACGCAGCCCACGCCGCGCGGGGCGAGCAGCCCCTCCCACTCGAGGGCGGGTCGCTGCGCGAAGAGGCCGCGCAGCTCCTCGCAGAGCGCGGCGTCGTGCTCCCGGCGTGCCTCGCCCGTCGCGAAGCGGACGTCCGAGGCGAGCTCGTCGCGGCCGGTCGCCTCGCAGAACGTCGCCCATTCGCCGTCCGTGACGATGCCGAGGAAAACCCAGCCCTCGCTTGCCGGGTAGAGGCGGTAGAGCGCGTTGAGGCCGTACAGGTCGGCGTCGACCGTGGGCCGCGGCGCCTTGCCCTCGTAGGAGAGGAAGTCGTCGGAGTTCGCGTAGGCGTTCGCGCCGAGCATGCTCATCGAGATCAGCTGGCCGATGCCGAAGCGCTGCTGCGCGTAGAGCCCGAGCATCATCGCGTTCTGGACGACGCTGCCCGTGTTCGGGTCGGGGTTGCCCTCGTTGGCGCGGTAGAGCCAGCGGGCGGCCTCGCTCGCGTCGGGGATCGAGCCGACCGATGGTGGCGGCATCGCCGCGCCCGCCTGGTAGAGCTGCCCGCCGGTGGCCGCGCCGGGGATCGGGTGCGCCGAGGGCCGTGTCGCGCTCGGCCCCTTCGGGCCGTAGCCGTTGACCTGCAGGTAGACGATATCCGGCCGGATCTCGCGCACCTGCTCGTAGCCGATCCCGAGCCGCTCCGGCACGCCCGGCCGGAAGTTGTGCATCACCGCGTCCGCCTGCTCAAGCATCCGGCGGACAATCGCGCGGCCCTCCTCACGCTTGAGGTCGATGCAGATGCTCTCCTTGCCGGCCGATGTCTTGGCGATGCCGCAGAAGGAGCCGAGCCCGTAGCCCATCCCCCGGTAGGGGTCGCCCTCGGGCGCCTCGACCTTGATCACGCGCGCGCCGAGGTCGGCGAGGAAGGTGATGCCGAGCGGCGCGGCGATGATCGTGCCGAACTCGATGATCGTGACGCCCTCGAGGGGTGGGCGGTCGCTGGGCGTGGCGCCGTTCGAGGGTTGCCAGGGAGCGCGGGGCGACTCGGCGAGCAGCTCCTGCGTGTGCTCGCCGGGCTCGGCGAACCACTGGGAGACCTCGCCGGGCGTCTCGCTGAGCTGCGCGATCGGCCCCAGCTGGCGCACTGGGCCGTGGCGCGGGTGCTCGAAGGCGACGACCTCGCTGTTTGCCTCGAGGTCGGGGTGGAGCAGGCCGTCCTGCGCCGACTGCACAGGCTCCGAGGCGATCTGCCCGTCCGCCTTGAAGAGCTCCATCCACTCCTCGAGGCTGCGGTCCTGCATGCGCTCCAGCATCAGGTCGCTCAGCGCGCGCCGGGTTTCCGGCGTCAGCCCCGTCGGGGCGCTGACGAAGCGCGGGTCGGCGTAGATCTCGGAGAGGCCGATCGCGCTGATGTAGGCGTGGAAGTGATGCTCGAGCAGGTTCGCGAGCTGGATCCAGCGCCCGTCGCTCGCCACCACCGGGTGGTACTGCAGCGTCGGCATCGGCTCGAACGCCGCGTAGGGGTCGCCCTCGAAGCCGCGCGGGTAGCGGCGGGCGAGCTGCGTGCGCAGCAGACCGAACAGGTCGGGCGGGAACATGCCCTGCAGCAGGCTCGTCTCGACGAGCTGGCCCCTGCCGTCGCGATCCCGCGCGAGCAGCGCCCCGAGGATGCCGTTGACGGCAGATTGCGAGGTGGCGTGGCTGCCGACCTGGACGGCGGTGTAGGCGGGACCTTCGCGGCGCGCCTGCCCGGTGAACGAGTGCATGCGGCCGGACTTCGCCGAGACGACGCCCTCGTACGGCGCGTAGTTGGCGTACGGCCCGCGCGGACCGAAGGCCGTGATCGAGCAGTAGACGAGGCCGGGGTTGTCGATCGACAGCGTCTCGTAGTCCGCGCCCAGCTTCTCCGCCTGCCCCGGCCGGTACGAGGCGACGATCACGTCCGCGCCGGCGGCGAGCGCGTGCAGCCGCTCGCGCCCGACCTCGGTGGCCAGGTCCAGCTCGATGCTGCGCTTGCCGCGCAGCCACATCGGCGAGGCGGGGAGGCGGCGCAGCGGGTCGCCGCCGGGGCGTTCGACCTTGATCACGTCGGCGCCGAAGTCGCCGAGGATCATCGTGGCGATGCCGCCGGCCGGTCCGCTGCTGAGATCGATCACACGCAGGTCTTCGGCGAGCTGCATTCGTCCTCCGTGGTTGCTCGTGTCTCCTCGCGGGCTCGCGTCCGGCTCGCATCATAGCCGCGAGCGGCCTACCCCGCCGCGACGACCACCTCGCTGCCCCGATCGAGGCCGAGGGTTGCGGCGGCGTTGCCGTTGCGCACCGCCAACTCCAGCAGGTCGGCGCTGCCGATCAGCGCCAGCGGCTCGCCTTCCGCCACGTCGCCGTACGTCCGCGCCAGCGCCAACCGCCGCCCGCCCGCCTCGACGCGTACGGGGCCCGCGGCGATGGCCTCGATGTCCGAGCGTGCGAGGTTGGTGATCGCGTTGCCGAAGCGGTCGACGTGCAGCACCTCGCCGAGGAGCCGCGCGCCCTCGCTCCGCGGGCGCGGCAGCGGCAGCTCGATCGGGTCCTCGACCGGCGGTCCGAGCTGCTCGAGCGCGCCGCCGCAGGCGAGAAAGGCGGCAGCCGGCGCGAACAGGTCGCGGCCGTGGAAGGTAGGGCTGACCGGCTCCCGCCGCAGTGAGGCGCGCTCGAGCGAGCGGACCTCCTCGATAGGCGCGCGCCTCGCGAGCAGCGTGAGCAGGCCGTTGTCGGGGCAGACGACGTGCTGCCCGCCGAGACTCGCGGCGATCGCGCGGCGGCTCGTGCCGACGCCCGGATCGACGACCGCGAGATGGACCGTGCCGGGCGGGAATCTGGGCACGGCGGCCGCGAGGAACAGTGCGCCCTCGAGCACGTCCTGCGGCGCGATCTCGTGCGTGAGGTCGTGGACGCGGACGCCCTCGCAGCTCGTGAGCAGCACGCCCCTGAGCTGCGCGGCGTAGGGATCGCGTGTCCCGAAATCGGTGGTCAGCGTGACGATGCCAGGCACGTTGCGAGGATAGCGCGGCGGGCCACGTGAGGCTCGATCAGCCCGGAACGACCTCGGCGCCTTCGCCGGGTCGCACTGCGGACGAGCGGCGCGCGCCGCGTATCGCGGCCGCCTCGACACGGCGGACGCGCAGGGCGGTAGCGATCAGCGCCGCACCCGCCAGCTCGAGCGGTTCCTCGACGGCGGGTGCGTGCGCGAGGTTGTCGAGGAGCACGGCGAGCGCAGCGACGCCGAAGCCGAGCGCGAGCAACGCGAAAGCGCGGGGGCTGCGGCGCAAGGCACCGAGGTGTCCGATCGAGATCGCCGCGGCCAGCAGGACGTAGCCCGCGAGGACCACGTCGTCCCAGTGAGAGGTGTGCCAGGGCGCCGGCGCGCCGAGCGAGGCGATCGCCCAGCCGATCGCCTCATGCAGGCCGAGCAGCTCGTCGAGGGCGAGAGCGGCGAGGCCGAGGGCCGCGAGCCGCCAGTAACGGGCCGTCGCTGCCGGTCCCGAGGAACCCCCGTCGCGCAGCAGCAGCCAGCAGCGGAAGGCCTCGGCTGCCGCGTAGAGCAGCGCCGCCGCGACGGCGACGTCGATGAAGGTGAAGACGGGCGTGACCGGCATGGTCACGCCCCCTCAACCGTCCGGGCGAGGCCCCCCCCCCCCCCCCGGAGGGGGCGCGTGCCGGGGGGCGGTGTGCGGGCGGGCACACACGGCCC
>VXOS01000112.1 GCA_009839925.1 Chloroflexota bacterium | reverse complement strand
CCTGGCACCTGCCGCGCATGCGGTCGATGCCGCGCGCCTTCTGGGCGGTGCGCGCTCTCTGCCGCCCCCCCCGCCTCGATCGCCGCGCGCTCGGCCTCGGGCAGCCCGGCGAGCAGCGTGTTGCGAACGACGCGGCGCGCGATGCCGGCGGGCTCCCACCCCTCGACGCCATCGGGCCCGCGGAAGCTGTAGGAGGTGACGGAGGCGGCGAGCGACTCGGCGTCGTAGTAGGGCCCGAGCGCGACGATGTAGGCGACCCGGTCGGCGATCTCCGGCTGCGAGGCGGCGACGATCGCGAGCGAGCCGCCGGCCGAGAGCGCGACGTAGCCGATCTCCTCCTCGTTCACGCGCGGATGCGCCTCGAGGGCTTCGAAGGCGCCGACGAGCCGCGGGATCTCGCTCGGCAGCACCACGGCGGCGTTGAGGTCGTCGGACTCGGTGAGCAGCACGACGAAGCCGATGCGGGCGAGGCCGCCCGTCAGGCTCAGCACGCGCTCGTCGTCGGACGGGGCTGGGTCCGCGCCGAGCACGAGGATGATCGCGGGTCGCTCGTTGTCGCCCTCCGGCAGCGTCAGCTGTCCGCGGCCCTCGACCTCGCCACTCCACGCGATGTCCTCGATGGATGGCGCGTGCGTGGCCCAGGCGAGGGGCCGCACGGGCAGCTGCAGCACGACGTCGGCGGTGAAGGCGCCGGCGCGCAGGTAGGAGTGCAGCGTAGGCACGGCGGCAACGACCGTCAGCAGCACGAGCAGCGCCGCGAGGACCCTGACCCGCCGCCGCACGCTCCAGCCATCCACGCGTCCGGGATGCAGGCGGTGCATGGCCCGATAGTACGCGGGCCCGAGGCTGTTTGGTCAGCCGAGCCTCGCGCCGCCTACCCGGAGATCAACGCGTCCAGGGAGAGCGGGCCGGATCCGCCGAGGATGAGCGCGACGAGGAGCGCGACCAGCAGGAGATCGAGCTCCCAGCCCTGCGCGTTCTCGTTGCCCGCGAACGGCAGGCGCAGCTTCACCGCGTTCGTGTAGGCCGCCACCACCATCATCAGCGCCAGCGGGATCGCGACCCAGTGCGTGAACAGCCCGAGGATCAGGGCGAGGCCGCCGAGGATCTCGAGGCTCGCGACCAGCCGCGCCGTCGGCTGTCCCAGCGGATAGCCAAGCTCGCTCAGCCATGAGCCGAACCCGCTGATGCCGCGCTGGAACTTGCCATACCCGGCGTGCACGAAGACCACGCCCGCGGCCAGTCGCAGCGGCACCATGGCCGCCCCGCAGTCGCCGAAGGGGTCGGTCAGCAGGTCCATGCGGCCCTCGCTCCGGCCGGGCGCCCGGCTACGAACCCGCTCGCGCGGGCAGTCTGACGACGGCGACGCCCTGTAGCGGGCGCTCGCCGCGATCGTTCTCGAAGTAGACATCGATCCGCACGCGGCCGCCGTCCTCGGCCGGTTCGGTGTCGATCACCAGGCCCAGCGAGCGCAGTGCGTCTTCCTGCAGCACGGGGCGGCGGAAGTTGATGTCGATCGACTCGAGGTTCCCGGCGGGGCCCATCCAGTCCGTGACGAGCCGGGTGAGCACGGACATGCTCAGCGCGCCGGGCACGATCGGGCGCTCGAAGCCGAGCTTCTTTGCCCGCACCGGGTCGGTGAAGCGGCCCTGCGTGTCGTCTGCCGGGCCGCCCGGCTCAAGCGCGATGTACTCGAGGACCTGCGCGCGCTGGGCGGTCCAGGCGCCCTCGATCTCGTCGCCGACGTCGATATCGTCGAAGTAGGGCTGGCTCATTCGCCGACCTGCCGATGCACCGTGGTCTGGTCGGAGTAGGCGACGTCCTCGCCGTCCTGGTTGCGGTAGGTGAGGCGCCGCACCGTGAAGACCATCGTGCCGCTGCGCCCGGTCTTGGCGTAGACCTCCTTCGCCTGCGCGTAGCCGGTCAGCGTGTCGCCCACATGCACCGGCGCGAGCATTTCGAGGCGGGAGCCCGCATGGAACGTGACGTTGCCGAAGCGTACGCGCGGGTCCGGCCCCGGCGCGAAGCGCATGCGCTGCAGGAAGCTCGGCGGCGCCTGCCCCTCCTCCACGTAGCGCGGGTTGGTCTCGCCGACTACCTCGCAGTAGCGTGTCAGCCGCTCGGCGGTCACCTCGAGGGTGCCCACGTTGTGCTCGACGCCGATCACGTTCTCGTCGTACTCGAAGAGGGGTTCGTCGCTCATTCGCCTGCCGTTCCAGGAAGCCTGCTGCCCGAACCGCCGGGCAGCCCGGCCATTCTTGAGTGTGGCCGCGAAGGCGTCAACGTGCGCCGCCCTCAGCGGCTCACCTCAACCCAGTCGCCCGTCGCGGCCGCTTCGAGTGCGGCCTCGTCCGGCTCCACGCCAAGACCGACCGCCGACGGTACGTGCAGCACGCCCCCGTGCGGGACGAGCGGTCTCGCGACGAGGTCCGCGGCAAGGTGCTCGGCCGTACTGAGCCCGTGCGCGAACCCGCCCCAGGCGTTGAACGAATCGACGGCCGCGGCAAGGTGCAGCGCTGCGGCCACGCCGAGGCTGGAGTCGAAGTTGGTGGTGACGACGCAGGAGACACCCTCCCAGGAGGCGTCGCGGGCGAGATTGAGGGCGCGGCGGATCCCGCCGAGGCGCATCGGCTTGAGCACCAGCACGTCGACGGCGCTGCTATCGAGGACGCGCTCGGCTTCCGCCGCATCGGCGACCGACTCGTCCGCGGCGATCAGGCAGGTTCCCTCGGCGCGCAGGCGAGCCAGGCCCTCCAGATCGCGCGCGGGCACCGGCTGCTCGACGTACTCGAGGTCGTAGCGCGCGAGGGCGTCGATCGCCTCGTGGGCGGTGGCGGTGTCCCAGCCCCCATTCGCGTCGAGGCGCAGGCGCGCGTCCGGCGCGGCCTCGCGCGCGGCCTGCACGCGCCGGCGGTCCTCGTCGAGTGAACCGGCGGCGACCTTGAGCTTGAGCGTGCCGTAGCCCGCGGCAACGGCGGCCGCGGCCTGTTCCCGCACCCACTCCGGCGGGCCGTTGCCGATCACGGCGTTCACGCGGACCTCGCGGACTGCCCCGCCGCCGATGATCGAGGCGATTCGGAGGCCCCTCCGCCGCCCATCGAGGTCGAGGCGCGCGTCGTCGAGGGCGCAGCGCAGCGCGGCAGCCGCGGGCGCGTGCGACCCCGCGGGCGGACCCTCGCCGGCGAGCACGCGCGGGGCCCACTCGCCGAGCAGCCGCAGCACGTCGGGCGCCCCGCCGTCGCCATCCTCGGGTAGCGGCGAGGCCTCGCCGAAGCTGCGGCGGTCGTCGGCGTCACGCAACTCGACGAGGACGCCCTCGCGCTGCTCGATCGTGCCCCCGGCGGTCGCGATCGGCGCGCGTAGCGGAAGGCGGAAGGGGCGCCAGCGGACGCCGACGATCGGCGAGGCGGTGGGTGGCTTCGGCGCCGCGGAGTCGCTGTGCTGCCCGCTCATGCTGCCGATTCTAGAGCGCGGCGCCGACGGCGATCAGCAGGCCGAGGGCGAGGTGCAGGCGCGCGGTGGCGCGCAGCGCGCTGTTGAGCGTCGGGCCGTCCTCGCTGCGCAGGACGGCCCGCAACGGGCCGATCGCGAGCGGCAGCGCAAGCAGCGCAAGCAGCACCTGCGGCCCGAAGCCGACCGGCCAGAGCGCCACCGCCGTCAGCCAGGCGAGGGCGAGCGTCACGCTGAACTGCCAGCGCGAGAGCCGCCGCCCGAGCATCACGGCGAGCGTCCGCTTGCCCGCGACGGCATCCGTTTCGATGTCGCGCACGTTGTTCACGATCAGGATCGCGGAGACGGTGAACCCGACGGGCACGGCCGCCGCCAGCACCTCGAGGCTGAGCGTCTCCGCCTGCACGTAGTACGTCCCGGCGACGGCGACGAGGCCGAAGAAGACGAAGGTGAAGACCTCGCCCAGCCCCCGGTAGCCGAACGGCCAGGGCCCACCCGTATAGGCGATCGCCGCGAGGATCGAGGCGACCCCGGCGGCGATCACCGGCCAGCCCGCGACGGCGGTGAGGTAGACGCCGGCCAGCGTCGCGACCGCGAACGCGCCCCACATCGCGGTCAGCACCTGGCGCTGGCTGAGCAGCCCAAGCTGGGTGACGCGCGGCGGGCCGATCCGCTCCGCCGTGTCCGCCCCACGGCGGAAGTCGGAGACATCGTTCGCCAGGTTCGCGCCGACCTGGATCGCGAGCGCGCCGAGCAGCGCGGCGAGCGCGGGGCCGAGGTCGAAGACTTCGTCGTGGACGGCCACCCCCGCGCCGACGGCGACCGGCGCGACGGCGGCCGTCAGCGTCGGCAGGCGCGCGGCCAGCACCCACACCTTGAGGCCGGACAGATCGCTCGATGCAGTCACGCGCGCCGCTCCGCCGCTTACGCCGCCGCTGCTCGGTCTACGGAAGGCGCGGGAACTTCGAGAAGTCCGGCTGGCGCTTCTCGAGGAAGGCGTTCTTGCCCTCCTTGCCCTCGTCGGACATGTAGAACAGCGAGGTCGCGTCCCCGGCGAGTTGCTGGATGCCGGCGAGGCCGTCCGTGTCGGCGAGGAAGGACATCTTCAGGAAGCGCAGCGCCGTGGGACTGAGCTCCAAAATCTCGTTCGCCCAGCGCACGCCCTCGGCCTCGAGCTCCTCGGGCGGGACGACCGTGTTGACGAGGCCCATCTCGAGCGCCTGTTGCGCGCTGTACTGGCGGCAGAGGAACCAGATCTCGCGCGCCTTCTTGTGCCCGACGATGCGCGCCAGCTGCGTCGCGCCCAGCCCGGCGTCGAAGGAGCCGACGCGCGGCCCGGTCTGCCCGAAGATCGCCGTCTCCGAGGCGATCGAGAGGTCGCAGATCACGTGCAGCACGTGGCCACCGCCGATCGCATAGCCGTTCACGAGGGCGATCACCGGCTTCGGCATCGAGCGGATGTAGCGCTGCAGCGGCAGCACGTTGAGGTTCGGCACACCGTCGTCGCCGACGTAGCCGCCCTCGCCGCGCACGCGCTGGTCGCCGCCGGAGCAGAAGGCGCGCGTGCCCGCGCCGGTGAACAGGACCACGCCGATCGCGGCGTCGTGGTGCGCCTTTACGAACGCATCAAGCAGCTCGTCGACGGTCTGCGGCCGGAAGGCGTTGTGCACCTCCGGGCGGTTGATCGTGATCCGGGCAATGCCGCCCGAGGTCTCGTAGATGATGTCGGTGTAGTCGCCGGCCTGCTGCCATTCGACCACCGCCGTCGCGCCGTCTGCCTCGCTCATCGCTTCCCCCTGCGATCCATTCCCGTCAACCCGGGGCAGGGTACTCGCGACGCAGGTAGTCCTCGACCACCTGCGCGAACGCCCCGGGCCGTTCGAGGTGCGCGGCGTGGCCGGCGCCCTCGATCACTCGCATCGTAGCGTCCGGCAGCGTGAGCGCCATATCCCCGGCGATCGCGACGTATTTCTCGTCGAGCGAACCGGCCAGCAGCAGCGCCGGCGCAGCGATCGAAGGCAGCCGCTCGTGCAGCGGCGCCTGCGCCCCGGCGCCCATCCCGCGCAACGAGTTCGCGAGGCCGTGCGCGCGCTGCGCCAGCCGTGTGGCGCGGACGGCGGCGCGCGCCTGCTCCGGCATGTCGCGCTGCGAGGCGAACAGCGGAACCTGCTCCCACTCGTCGACGAACGCCTCGACGCCGTCGCGCTCGATGCGCTCGGCGAGCGCAGCGTCCGAGGCGCGCCGCGCCCCCCGCTCCGCCTCGTCGGAGATGCCGGGCGAGGCGCCCTCGAGCAGCAGCGCCGCGACCGCCTGCGGATGGTCCGCGGCGACCTGTAGCGCCACCCGCCCGCCGAGCGAGTAGCCGAGCCAGGCGGCGCGCTCGTGGCCGAGCGCGCGCAGCAGCCCGACGAGGTCCGCGGCGGCGCGCCGGATCGCGTAGCGCTCGACCGCCTCGGGCGCCTCCGAGCGCGCGTGGCCCACGAGGTCCGGGGCGATCGTGCGGTAGCGGCCGGCCAGACGCCGGGTCAGATCGCGCCAGGTGTCGGCGGAGCCGGTGAAGCCGTGCAGGAGCACGAGCGGCGGGCCCGCGCCCGCGACCTCGACGTGCAGCGAGAGGCCGTCGATCTCGACGGTCGTTGCGGCGCCCATCAGCGCGCGGATGCGGAGGTAGCCGGAGCGGCGTCGAGGTCCAGCTCGCGCAGCGCGGCGTCCGCGCGCGCCCAGACCTCGCGATGCAGCTCGACGTTGCGATCGCGCTCGGTGCGCAGCTCGAGCACGGTCAGGCCGGGCGCGCCGCGCGCGCCCTCGATCGCCTCGCGCCACTCGCCGAGGGCGGGCCGCTGCAGGCGGCCGCCGAAACTGCGGATCGCGCCCTCGAAGTCGATGCCGTGCGGCGTGCCCCACCAGTCCTCGAACTGCGCGGCGGCCCGTTCGCGCTGGGGCAGGAAGTGGAAGATGCCCCCGCCGTCGTTGTTGACGAGGACGACCAGCAGCGAGAGGCCATGGCGGCGCAGCGGCCAGAGCCCGTTGAGGTCGTGCAGGAACGAGAGATCGCCGACCAGCGCTACGACCGGCCCCTCGCCCGCCGCCGCAGCCCCGACCGCCGTCGAGACCACGCCATCGATGCCCGAGGCCCCGCGCGTGCCGACGATGCGGATGCGGCGCGAGGTGACGGGGAAGAACGAGTCGAGGTCGCGGACCGGCATCGAGTTGCCCGCGACGAGCGTCGCGCCGTCCGGCAGGGCGGAGGCGAGCAGGGCGGGGGGCATGCCCTCGAACGGCTCGCCGAGCGCGGCGATCGCCTCCGCGAGGGCGCGGCGGGCGGCGGCGTTCGCGCTCGTCCAGCGCTCGAGGAAGGCGCGGTCCGGCTGCGTGCGGGCGGCGGTGCGCGCGGGGTCGTCGGGCGTACCGCGGAAGCTGCTCGGGTGGCGCGCGGACAGCGCCGCGACTGCCGCCTCGCAGAGTACGGCGGGGTCCGCCCAGAGCATCGCAGTGACGGTCGCGTCCGGATCGCGCCAGCCGCCGGGGGCGTCGACCGCCAGCTGCGGCACGCCCTCGAGGTTCGCGAGGTACTCGAGCAGCGGCCGCGCCGTCGGCGCGGCGCCGAAGCGCAGCACGACCTCGGGCCGGGTGGCCGGGTCCGAGCTGAAGCCCGGCGAGCGCAGCAGCGCGTCGTAGGCCTCGACCACGTGCGTCAGGGAGTGCGCGCCGGCGCGCAGGCCGGAGAGCGGGTCCGCGAGGATCGGCCAACCGAGCGCCGCCGCCAGCTTCGTGATCGCGCGCGCGGGCAGGTCGCCGTTGGCGGGGCCGCAGAAGATCAGCCCGTTCCGGCCGGCGGCGGCCTCCAGCAGCGCCGCTACCGCCTCGCTGGCGTCACGCGTCGGCGGAGCGGAGACCGCGACCGGCGGCTCGCTCGAGGCCTCAAGGGCGTCCTCCCAGCCCGGCTCGATCAGCGGCTCGCGCAACGGGACGTTGAGCTGCACCGGACCGGCCGGCGGGCCGGTGGCGACGGCGACGGCGCGGGCCGCGCTGCGCTGCGCGTGGGCCTCGAGGCCGGGCGAGCCATCGGGGACCGGCAGCTCGGCGAACCAGCGGACGTGGCGGCCGTAGAGGCCGTGCTGCTCGATCGTCTGGTTCGCTCCCGTGTCGCGCAACTCGGGCGGCCGGTCGGCGGTGAGCGCGATCAGCGGCACGCGAGAGAGGGACGCCTCGGCGATTGCGGGGTGGAGGTTCGCCGCGGCGGTGCCGGAGGTGGTGACGATCGCGACCGGCTCGCGCAGCTGCCGCGCGAGGCCGAGCGCGAAGTACCCGGCCGCCCGCTCGTCGAGGTGCAACCAGCTGCGCAGCCCCTCGGTCCGGTCGAGTGCGAGTGCGAGCGGCGTGGAGCGCGATCCGGGGGCGATCACGGCGTGGCGCAGGCCGCTCGCACGCAACTGGCGCGCGAGCGCGCCGAGGCAGCGGTAGGCGGCGTTCGCGCTCACATCGCACCGCCGCCGAGGGCGCTCGTCAGCGGACGGAACTTGAGCTCGATCTCGGCCAGCTCGGACTCCGGGGTCGAGTCGCCGGTGATGCCCGCGCCGGAGAGCGCCGTTTCGCGGCGACCGCGGACCAGCGCCGAGC
>VXOS01000094.1 GCA_009839925.1 Chloroflexota bacterium | reverse complement strand
GGACGGGGATGCCGAGGCTGCTCATCTCGGCGAGGCCGGCGCCCTTGCCGCCGAGCAGGTTGCGCATCGAGGCGTCGCCGTCGGCGCTGCCGCCGCCGAAGCGGAAGACCGGCGGGAGGGTGGTAGCCGCGGTCGTGTCTTCGGGCGCGGTGGTGGTCATGGTGGCCTCTCGCGGGCGCGACGAGGTCGCGCGAGGTCGGGGAGGGCTTCCGGGATGCGATGGACGCGCGTCGCCGCGGGCTCGCGCTGCCCCCGCACTCCGCCCAAGTATAGGCCGTCCCCGCGCAACGCTCGCCATGAACGCTCGGCACAGCGGTTCGGCGTGGCGCCGACGCCACTCGACCGTCATGGCATGGCGTCTATAATGACACCATGCCGCCTCCGCGCCCACGGGATCTCGCCGCTCTCAGGGCGCAAGCCGGCAGCCTGACTGCCCGCGATCTGGCCCGCGAGGCTGAGGCGCGAGGCTGGGTGGAGGTGCGAAGGCGCGGCAAGGGAAGCCATCGGGTGTGGGCGAAGCCCGGTGCTCCACGGATCGTGATCCCGGCGAGGCCCGCGAGGCCGACCGTGCTGCGCATCCTCGCGATGCTCGAAGAGGGGAGTGATCACGATGACCTACAAGGATGAAGCCGGCGTCATCAGGGCGGCCCAACTCGGGCCGTACGCGCGGATCCTCACCCGCGACGAAGGCGGCCGTTATGCTGTCGAGGTGCTCGAGTTCCCGGGCTGCTTCTCCAGCGGCGACAGCGCCGAGGAGGCAATGTCGAACCTCGACGAGGCGATCGAGGTTTGGGTCGGCGCGACGCTCGACGAGGGGGCGGAGGTGCCGCCGCCGATGCTGCACGGCGAGTTCTCGGGCCGTGTCACGCTGCGCCTGCTCCCGTCCGTGCATGAACGCGCCGCCCTGCTTGCGCGGCGTGAGGGCGTGAGTCTCAACCGCCTGCTCTCCAACGCGGTGTCGCACTATGTCGGCTACCTGGGCGGCGTCTACGAGGAGTCGCAGCGCCGCACGGGTCCGCGAGCGACCGCCGTCGCTGAGGACTCCCCGAGCTACGAGGCGTAGCGGCCGCGCGGCCTCCTCCGCCTCCCGCTACTGGCGGGCGACGACGATCTGGCCTTCGCTGCCGGGGCCGTAGGCGCCCCGGTAGCCCTCGGGCAGCAGTGCCGCGATGTGGCGCATCAGCAGGTCCGTCGCCTCCTCGGCGCGGCTCGCGGTCGTCGCGCCCGCGCCCAGCGAGAACGGCTCGCCGAAGCGCACGCGCACCGTGGGCCGCCCGCGCAGCAGCCCGCCGAGGATGGCGCGGGGTCCGCTCAGCTGCTCCGTGCCGGTCACGGCGACGGGCACGACGGGCGCGTCTGCGAGCAGCGCGAGCATCGCGGAGCCGGGCAGGGCGGGGATCAGCGCTCGCTCGGGTGCTCGCGTCCCCTCGGGGAAGACGAGCACCGCGCGGCCGGCCAGCAGGTGGTTGCGTCCCACCCGCAGCGCGCCCATGTCGGCGGAATGGCGCCGCACGGGGAAGGCGCCGTAGGCCCAGACCGTCCAGCCGACCAGCGGGGTCTCGAACATCTCGCGCTTCGCCATCGTCCGCACCTGCCGCGGCGAGCAGGCAGCAACCAGCACCGGGTCGAAGTTGCTGAGGTGGTTCGCGACGACGAGCACACGGCCCTCCGCCGGCACGTTCGGGGCGTCGACCACCTCGAGGCGGGCGAAGGTGCGGACGAACCAGTAGACGGCGCTCGTCGCGATCCAGTACGCGAAGATCGAGAAGCGACCCCACAGCCAGCCCATCACGAGGCGTTCGCCCGTTCGTAGGCCTCGAGGGCGCGCGCGACGACCTCGTCGATGTTGAGCGCGTCCGTATCGAGGATCACCGCGTCCGGCGCCGCCTGCTCCGGGTGGATCGCGCGCTTGCCGGTCTGATCGAGACCGTCGCGGCGCGCGGTCTCCTCGATCACGCGCTCCAGGTCCGTCTCGCGCCCGGCGGCCAGCTCCTCGGCGAGGCGGCGGCGGGCGCGCACCTCGATCGAGGCGGCGAGGAAGATCTTCGCCCGCGCGTCGGTGAGCACGCGCGTGCCGATATCGCGCCCGGCCATCACTACCGGGCTGCGCTCGGCGACGGCGCGCTGCAGCCGCACCATCTCGTCGCGCACTTCCGGCAGGCGCGAGATCAGCGAGACAGTGGCCTCGATCGCCGGCTCGCGCAGGCCCTCCGTCACGTCCGCGCCGTCGACCGAGACGCGCGGCGTCGCCGGATCCGGCCACGTCACATCGAGGTCGGCGGAGCGCACGCGCGCGAGTACGGCGGCGGAGTCCTCGGGGTCGACGCCCGCGTCGAAGACGGCGCGCGTGCAGGCGCGGTACATCATGCCGGTGTCGAGGAAGCCGAAGCCGAGCCGCCCGGCGAGCGCGCGCCCGACGGCGCTCTTGCCGGAGGCGGTCGGCCCGTCGAGCGCGAGGCTGCGCGCGACCGACTCGCTCGCGGCCGCGCCCTCCGCTGCTGACGGCGTGGGGGAATGGGCAGCGATCGCGCGTGCCTCCGTCCCCGCACCGGCGGTCGTACCCGGGGCGTCCGCGGCCGGCGTGCGCCGCGATGATATGGAGGCCGCCTCCGGCGAGTCCAGCAGCCCGACGAGCGCGAGCAGCGCGCCCTCTTCGGCGGCGTCGAGTGGCCGCGAGGCGCCCGGTTTGAGGCCTTCGAGGACAAGGCCGCCGACGCCGGTGCGGATCAGCCGCCGCACCGGGTGCCCGACGGCGTCGAGCATGCGCCGCAGCTGGCGCTTGCGGCCCTCGTGCAGCACGACACGCAGCCAGGCGCCGCGGCCATCGCGGCGCAGCAGCTCCGCCCCGGCGGGCGCGGTCGGGCCGTCGTCCAGCTCGATGCCTTCGCGCAGGCGGGCCAGGGCCGAGGCGTCCGGGACGCCCTCGACAAGCGCCTCGTAGGTCTTGTCGACGCGATGGCGGGGGTGCATCAGGCGGTGCGCCAGCTCGCCGTTGGTGGTGAGCAGGAGCAGCCCCTCGCTGTCGCGGTCGAGCCGCCCGACGTGGCGCAGGCTGGCCGGCGGGTCGTCGAGCAGGTCGAACACCGTGGTGCGCCCGCGATCGTCCGCGGCGGTCACGAGGACGCCTCGCGGCTTGTGCAGCAGCAGCGTCAGCTCGGGCGGGAGCGGGGGCAGCGGCGCGCCGTCGACGGTGATCTCGCTGGCGGCGGGGTCGGCGCGGCGGCCGAGTTCGGCGACGGCGCCGTCGACCTGCACGCGGCCGTCGCGGATCAGTTGCTCGACGCCGCGGCGGCTGCCGAGGCCGTGTCGCGCGAGGATCTTCTGGAGCCGCTCTTCTGGCACGGGCGGGCGGCTAGCCTGCTCTAGCCACTGCGTCGGCGGAAGCGTTCGACGATCAGCCACTCGGTGATCTCGGTGCGCGTGAGCGCGCCGGAGCGGAACGGCGACAGCACTCGCAGGAGCGTCCCGCCGACGGCGGCGCGCAGCGCGTACTCGGCGGCCAGCGCCGCCCCCGCCACGAGCAACGAGCGCCGCAGCACGGGCAGCACGTTCGCCGGCACGAGGCTCACGACGCGCGCCGGCAGCCCGCCGCGCCGCCGCACGAGCCGCCCTCGGCCCGTCGGCCGCGGCGCCGGCAGATAGCGCTCCGCCATGCCCTGCCTCCTCGTGGGGATGCGGCCAGCCTAGCGCGAGCGCTCGTGTCGGGCTAGAAGAGTCATACGCAAAGCGCCAACGGTCGCTACACGAGGAGGACCGCATGCTGCAGAGGGGAACGGCACTGGCCGCCAGCCTGGCGCTGGCTCTCGCCCTGGCCGCCTGCGGTGGGTCGGCCGAGGACACGACCGGCGACGGGGCTGCCGCAACACCCGCGCCCACGCCGGCGGCCACCGCGACGCCCACTGAGGCGCCCACGGCGGAGCCCACGCCCGCCTCGACACCCACGTCCGCGCCGGCGGCCACCGGCACGTCCGCGGCGGAGCCCACGCCAACCGAGCAAGCGACGGAGGAAGCCGCCTCCGGCGACCAGGGCGACCAGGCGGACATCGTGGAACACCTCCGTGAGAAGACCATGCAGCTGTGGGAGGTCTACAACACGTACGACGCCGACGCGCTCGCGGCCTTCTACGAGCCGAGCTACTGGGCCGAGGAGGAGGACGAGGTCCGGGCAAACCTGCGGCCATTCCGGACCTTCGGCGCCAAGATCGATGCGGAGGAGACATCGCCCCCCACGGAGATCGAGCCGGGCAAATGGGAGATCAGGCACACCGGAAACTTCGGCTTCGGTTCAGTGAAGATGATCTTCATCTGGGAGCAGTTCGACGGAGAGTGGCTGCTCACCTACGCCAAGGACCAGTAGCCCGGCCCTCCGGTACCGCGAGCCGACCTCGCGCGTCGTTGCCAGCTTGGCGCGCCGTCGCGTCCGGATAGCGGCGCTACTCGCTCGCGGGCGGGACTACCTTGCGCGCGCGCGAGGGATCCTTGACGCGGAACTCGGTCCGTGCCGCGACGCCGACCCTCACGTAGGTCTGCATCTTGCGCAGTTTCTCGTCGTGGTCCTCGATGTCCGGCAGATGGTTGGGGTTCTCGCTCAGCATCTCGCGTGCGCGCTCCTCCGAGATAGCGTCAACTTCGACGAGCAAGTCCGTGTCGCCCTCGACCTGCGCGCGCACGAAGCAACCCCACTTGCTCGGCTCGACTACGTACAGGCGGCGGTCACCGTCAGTGCGGTCCCAGATGATGGGATGTCCGCGGTAGCGGGCTTCTACTCCCCGCTCCAGCGCGTGGACGCGCAGCCCTCCCCGCCGAGGCTCGTACCCGTCAGGAGGATCTCTTGCTAGGTCGAAGGTGATGCGATTCCAATCGCCAGTCAGGAGTACGATCGCGTCGCTGTCGGAGCCGAGGTCGTCCACAGCCGCGTCGATCGCCGACAATAGATCCTGTTCCGAAGTCAGTGGAGTCTCGATGTCGGGAGCCTTACTCAGCGCCTCACTGAGCATCGTGACCACATCGTCTCCATGGCTTCTCCCCCACTCATCTCCTGGTAGCTGCCCATAGTGGGTTCGCGCGTTCTTCGGCTCGGTGGCGAGGAAGCCCTTCGATATGTACTGGCTCGGACCCCGCTCTTCGAGTCCCACGTCTGCCGCGCTTGCTAGGTACTCGAATGCGCCCGCACGCGAGAAGAGACGCTCGATAACGTTGTTGGAGAACGCTGCGGCGTACACGCCGGCGGTGAATTCGGCGATTTTCTCGGTACTCAGTTCCCGACGGGCCATCTCCTCGTCTGCGGCTACTTCGTCCTTTAGCACGGCGTCGCGCAGTGCCTTGGCTGCAAACTCACGCCGTTGCTCGATTCTCGCATCCGGCCCCAGTTGCACATGGCGTTCGAGGCGGCCCGCGTTCGCCTCGAACCAGTCGAGCACTCGCTGAGCGCTGCCTCCCAAATCGATGGTAGGCATCCGCTCGTGGGCGAGCTCCAGCAGGCGGACGCAAAAGAAGGTGAGCGCGTAGCGTTCTGCCTGAACCGAGCGAGGTTCGCCACTTCTGGCACCCTCCATCTCCCAATCCGACCAGAGGGACCGTTCCCCTTCGGGATTGACCAGCGCCCGCGCCATGTCGGCGGCCAGCGGCTCCGCACGCACGTACTCGCTGTGTACTGCCTCAAGATATGGTCCCGGGTCTGAGATCGTCTGGGACTCCGAGAGCAATACGGCACGCCCGCCAAGACCCATCAGAGCGATGCGGTACGTCTGCAGCAGATCCTCGTAGTGCTCCGCGGACTCCGACCGAGGCCAGCGCGTCTCGACATCCCACGTAAAGCGAAGGTGACGGAGCAAATCGGAGAATCCGTCCATGAACGACTTGAAGTCGGAAGCGTCCTGGCTACTCATTGCATCTGCCAAGAGCCGCTCCTGTTGCCGGACCGCGTGCTTCATGTAGGGGAGGGCCTCCTCGACGGGGACATTGATGAGGGCCCCTCTCAGAACACTCCATGCCCTGTCCCTGAACATCCCGTGCAGCTCGGTGCTCCCGAGGCGGGTCGTGATCTCGTAGTTCCGTCGGTAGCCTTCAAGGCCCACGGTGAACAATTCGCCGCAGCGGCGGCCGATGCCCGTGCGCAGCAGCCAGTAGTCCAATCTCAAGAGGCCGAACGCATACTCGCGACGCCCTCCACTAATGACTTCCTCGCGGAAGGGGTAGAGGTTGGCGTCCAATCCCTGGAGGGGCGGCCACTCAGGCTGAGAGCCCGGCGAGGACCAGTTGAACCTTTCGCGCTCGAGCGTGTCCATCGCACAAGTGACTAGATCGGGGATCGTCTCAATCGCCCATTCATGGTCCCCCTGTCGCCATTCACCCATCGCTCTCAGCGCATAGCCGAGCAACGACTGGATGGCCTCGTTCGCTACCCCTTCTTCTGGGCCGGGGAACATGAGGGACAAGTCCGGCTCATCATCCTCGGCCGATATGTCTGCGAGCTGGCGCCGGCGAAGGAAGGCATGCACCGACTCCCGGACATTGCGCTCGTACAGCTCACGCCGCAGTCGTCTCCACGCGTCCGGTTGGGCAAGGAGGACCGCGCGCTCGAACAGTCGCACTGCCAGCACTAGGTTGGACGCGAAAGCGAATGCTGCGAGCAGCGCGAGGTTGCGGACGCCGGGCGTGGCACCGATCACCGGTGCCCCCGCCCCGATGAACTCCGTGGCGAGCAGGGCCAATCCGGTGACCCCGACTGCGCCAACGCTGCTCCAGAAGATGGGTCGCACCTGTGACTTGCGCACGTACTCGCGCGACATCCGGTCGTCAGCGTCCTGCCTCGCACCAACGACCTGCAGCACGAAGAGCGTTACCGCGAGGGTGAGCGCGGCGATCGCAGCCTGTGCACCGAGCAGCGTTCCCAGCAGTGGCCGCGCGTCACCGGCTGGGGGCAGCCACTCGATCGGTGGCGCGGCGAGCAGTGCTCCGATGCCGAGGGCGGCCGCCACGATGAGGAGCCGCCCGCGATCCGGGCCGGGGTTCGTGGCGTCTGGCATCCCGCGCCCCTACGCTCGCCCCAACTGCGCGTCCACCTCCGAGGTCAGGTCCGCGGGCTCGGCGCGGGCGCCGGAGGCGTCGAGGATGAGCGGGCCCTCGACGCGGCGGCGGGCGGCGGCGAACTCGGCGAGGGTGGCGACGACCAGCGGGGCCTCGCGCGCGACGCCGCGGGCGCGGATCGCGGCGAACAGGTCGGAGGCGTCGAGGGTGGCGTCGTCGAGCTCGGCGGGCGGGCCGGGGAGGCGCTCGCGCAACGCTTCGAGCTCCGGGTCGCGCAGGGGGTAGCGGCAGTAGGCCACCACCGGGCCCTCGTCCACCTCGGCGATGGCGCGATGCAGCATCACGCCGCTCTCCTCCGCGCCCTCGCGGATCAGCTGGCGGATCACGGCCTGCCACATGCCCGCCGGGCCGGTCGGCAGCGCCGGGTGCAGGTTGAGCACTGCGTGCCGCTCGACGAACTCGCGCTCGAGGATCAGCATGTAGCCGGCCAGCATCCCGATCTCGAAGGGGTGCGACTCGAGGTCCTCGTCCACCAGCCGGTCGTACTCCAGCCGCCAGGCGGGCAGCGGCTCGCCGGGGCGCGAGAGTTTCCCGCCGACCTGACGCCGGTAATGGACCGAGGAGCGCGTGACCAGCGGCGTGCCGCCCTCGGCGACGAGGTCGAAGAAGGAGTCGGTCGCGTCGGCTTCGCCGCGTTCACGGTTGCAGAAGACGACGGCCAGCTCCGCGTCCATCGCGCCGGCGTCGATGGCGGCGCGCACGGCCTCGAACATCGCGCGTGACCCGGGGCCGCGCGCCGTCGTGAACCAGCCGATGCGCAGCGTCACTGCGGCCTCGCCGTCACCGTGCGTCCGCCGTCACGACGCATCTGTGCCGTCGTAGGCCTCGCGCAGCTGCTCGATGCGCTGCTCGGCCTCGGCGAGCAGGCGCTGGCAGCGCTGGGCGAGGGTCATGCCTTCCTCGTAGAGCGCGACGGCGCGATCGAGGGCGACGTCGCCGGCCTCGAGCTGCTCGGTGACCTCCTCGAGGCGCGCGAACAGCGCCTCGAAGGATTCTTCGGCGACCGCCTGGTCGGTTGGGTCCGGGAGTTCGGCTTGGGCCATGCTGTCCCTTCGCGTCGTTCTTTGTTGGCGGGGATCCCCCTCACCCCCGCCCTCTCCCGCCAGGGGAGAGGGGGCCGGAGGGGAGGGGACTCGACTGCGGCCGCCCGAGCCCCGTCAGTCCTCGATG